>NZ_QTMW01000004.1:1456-255455 GCF_003604005.1 Bacteroides sp. OF03-11BH
AACACTTGTCATGACAATGCCATGTACAAGCTCAAGGAAGATTTTCCAACTATGAAAGCTTCCGACACCAGGTTATTATGCTATATTTTTGTAGGATTTTCACCGCAAGTAATTAGCTTATTCATGAAGGATACGGTGGCTAATGTATACGCTCGCAAGTCACGGCTCAAATCACGTATTAAATCTACGGAAACAGCTAATAAAGAATTATTCTTAAGCCTTCTGGGATAGGTATTTCAACTTTATACTAGGTTCCAATGACTAATGCATCATCCGGTAATTAAATCTAGAATATGTTCAGATTGTTTTTGCCATAATACCGGAATGATGTAATTGTAGAATGGTTTTGTCATGGAGGTAAGCCATAACAGGTTTAATTCTCCTGGGAGGTATGTCCGGAAAGTATGAAGATGCTTTCATTATAATATCTGTTACTATTCCAGTCAATTGTCAGAAACTTATTGATTGCCCTATATTTTTTAAGGTTGTAAATCATCTGTTGGCGTCGTGTTAGAAAAATAAGAAGAACGAAGTCTTTATGTTTCTGTATTATAATGTTTTATGCAATGCGGACGTTAGATTTGTGGTTTCATTTTGTAACTCGTGATTTATGTGTTATTACTTTTGCAACCAGGAAAAACAAAACAGATGTGATAATATAAAACTGTTTCTTGTTCATTAAAATACTTCATTTTTACAGGTTGCACGTAGAATAAGAACAGTCTTATTATGATGACACAGCTTTTCATCCGTTTACTTTGGGTGCATGTTTTGTTTATCCACTTAAAGTTTGAGTTATCCTAGTTTGAATTATGAATTTGAATAGAAAAAAGTACTTTTTATGTTTTGCCTGTGTCTTGGCCTGCCTTGTGTATTCAGACAAGGTTTCCGCGCAGTTTTATTCTGTCAGAACCAATCTGGTGGGTTTAGGTACGGGGAATCTGAATGTGGAGGGTTCCATGGCTTTTTCCACGCATTGGTCCGCCCATCTTCCCGTACAGTACAATCCTTTCCGTCTTTGGGATGACGGCAAGCTTAAAAACTTCACAGTCCAGCCTGGTGTGCGTTATTGGATGCGCGAAACTTACGGAAGGGGTTGTTTTATCGGGCTCCACGGTGTGTTCTCCATATATAATGCGGGTGGTCTGTTCGGACATCGCTACCGTTACGAAGGCACAGCTTTCGGCGGCGGGCTTTCTGCGGGGCTGGTGCGCCCCCTTTCGCGTCGCTGGAATCTGGAGTTCGAACTGGGTCTCGGTGTTGTCTGGGCCGACTGGGAACGTTACCGTTGCGTGAACTGCGGTAAGCGTACCGGCAAGGGCTCCGGTGTCTATGTGACACCCACACGTACCGCCGTTAATCTGGTTTATCTTTTCTGAAACCATCTTATCTGTTGAAACAAGATATAAAAAGTTGAATGATGAATAAGTATCTCAAATCCCACATAACGGCCGCCGCTTTCTGCGCGGGAGTGTTACTGGCCGTGTCCTGTTCCACTTCCCGCGAACCGCGGACTATGCGGCTGTTTATGCAGTCCGGCCGTCCTAATATTTTTCTTCCCCACGAGGAGAGCGCACCTTCCGGAGTGCTTGCCGAACAGGTGGGGTTCACCACTTCTTCGGACACTCTTCCCGGTGAGTTCGAAGAGGTCTCCGACAGTACGGATGACGTATGGAAAACCATACACCTGGGCGGTGTTGACATCGTCGCTGCACGCACGGTCGTCAAGCAGGTCACCATGCGGGAAGGTTCCGTGCGTTTGGAATTCAATATCCATGTCCCTTCCCTCCTGATTGACAGTTGCTGGCGTGTCACACTCACCCCGATGCTCTGCACCTCTGACAGTTCAGGCTTCCCGCTACCACCTGTTGTGCTTTCCGGTTCTTCCTTTACCCGCATGCAGGAAGCGGACTATAAGGCGTACAGGCTGTTTCTTAATGGAATTGTCGATCCTTCGGCTTATGATAGTGTGTATCTTGACCGTAAAGGCATCAATAAGGATATCGCCTGCCGGCAGAGGTTCTTCTATGAACTTTACGGCAAGGAGCGCGACCGTCAGCTTGCCTACGAGAAGTGGAAACGCCTTGCCCTTGAACGCCAGAATTTCTGGAACACGCGTACGCAGGCCAACCGTGCGACACTCCGTCACCGCCTGGAACGCAAGCGGATCGAAGAAAGCGTACGGCGCTATGTGGCTGGTCGTGACACGCTCGGGTTGTGGGCCTCCTATGACCGTAAATATCATCGTACGGCCTCCTTTTGGCCGATGTACCGGCTGGAACGCGAGCTTACCGCCGATCGTGTACCTTCGAAATTCCGTGACCTTTATAACGGGGGGGCGCAGCCTGTCCAACATACACAACTATGTCCTCACCGCCACCGATTCGATGGACATCTCCCGCCACCGTTATTTCTACGACCGGATTGCCGAAAATGAGATGAATGACCGTAACCGTGATGAAATCCGCCGGCGTATGATTCCCTTCCCCTATATCGACTCCGTGATGGTCCGCCAGAATTCGGATTCAGTTTCCGGACATGATTATATCTACAACTATGTATATTCTCTGCCCGTCACCGATGGAATGAAAAAGCTCCGTGTGCGGCTAGAGTCTATCGTGGAAGCCACCGACCGCAGCACATGGCGGCCTGCCGCCTCGGACACGCTGCTCTTCATTGTGGCCTCGCTTAGCGACCTGGTTGACCGTTCCGCTCTGGACCAATATGTCATAGCTTCTGCGGAGACAGACTCTCTTGCGGCAAGCGGTCCCGTATATACTCCGCAGGGAGAAGAGTATGCCGAAGCCTTGCGGCTCCTTTCAGAGCGACAATACCGGCAAGCCTTGCCGATATTGGAAAAACGGCCTGACTATAACACCGCCCTTTGCCTGACACAGCTCGGTTATCATAAAGAGGCTTCCGCTCTTTTAGACCAGTTACCCGTAGATTCCCGCAAGGAATACCTGCATGCTGTGGTAAGCGCCCGGCAGGGCGATGATTACTTAGCAGTGGAACATATGCTTGCGGCCTGCCGCATGAATCCCAATCTTGTCCTGCGTATTCCCCTGGATCCGGAACTGTCGGACCTCATTCCCAAGTTCTTCGGGCTCCGTATGGAACTGGACAGGATAGCGGAAGGGAAATAGTAAAAAGTAGAAAGAACAAAACAGGAAAAAAAGTATAAGTACGAATTAAATATTAACAAGTGTTTTATTAGTGTTTATTTTTTTATTAACAATTTAATTACAATGATTATGAAAAAAAGTTTGTTAAGCGTGTTTACAATGGTTGCTATGGCTGCAGCATTCACCGCGTGCAGTAACGATGACATCGAAGTGCCTGACGTAAAGAACGGGGAAGCGAGAAGCGTATTCATGAAGCTGGAGTTGCCGACGCTGACGAGATCGACCGAGCCTCCTGTAGCCTCGGGAACGGTTGCTACGGTAAGTAATCTGCATGTATACTTCCATGACGGGACCAGCATTCTGAAATATGTGAACGCGACTACAACCACTCCCATCACGATTGCGAATCTGACTACCGGTACCCAAATAACGGATGTACCCGCGGCGGCTACCACTGTAACGGTATGTGGTAATATTCCTGCCGGAACTTCATTGCCTACAGGTGGAACCGTAGCTGCATTGAAAGCTGTACAACTGGAAATCACAAGCCAGTCTGCAGTTGCGGATGTGGTGTTGAGCGGCGATGACAAACCCCTGCAGACATGGACTACCGGTAGTCCGGCCCTGCCTTATGCCCCTGGAATAACGGACGGTGACAAGTATGCCGAAGTGGAAATCGGTCCTGCCGTGGCACGTGTCGAAATCGAAGGTCTGGCGACTACGGCCTCCAGTGCGGTGGATGGTTTTACGCTGGAAGGAATCTATGTGAATAACTTCTTTGAAAAGTTCAACCTGGCCGGTACCGTTGTGGGAACGAAAGTACAATATGGTGCTACTCCTGCTGCCTATGCTCAAGGACAGGGGCTTTACACCCCTGCTAACGCTGGAAAACTCTTTGACCAGTCTGCCGTCGCTGCTACAGGTATCCCAAAGGAAGTCATTCCGCCAACTGCAGGGCAACGTTGGGCATATCAGGTTGTTCCTAACGGTAACAGTACTGACGCGAACGAGCAACTCCAGCTCGTATTTAAGTTGAGTAATTTGGCTGCTAAGGCCGGCAGCAGCGTGAATTTCGGCACAGGTGACCAGTTTATCACCGTGAGAGGATTCAAAGATGGCAGTGGCAATATTGTAGAACTGGAAAAAGGAAAGATTTATACTATCTCGAAAGCCGACTTTACATTTGACGAGAGCAACCTTTCCACAATACCTAATACCAGTGCTGTCAGCGTTTGGTTGAAGGTGACGGTAAAAGCCTGGACGGTCGTTCCTGTCAAGCCTAATCTCTAACTGTCATACCATCAAGGTATATTGTATTTGTTTGTTTCTTTTACAAGTCCGTTTGCGTAGAGGAGATTTTTAGCTCATTTTACTAGTTCACCAGTTCCTCTCGCACGGCGGAATGTAAGCAGGTCGTGGGTGTCTTTTGCCCTGACCTCACGACCTGTATTTCTATAACCTGTTAAATCATAACACGTATATTCATATAAAGTCATAACCACAGTTATTCACCTAAAAGATACTACGCATGAAATTGTATAAAGCTATACGCTTCCTGATGCTTTCCGGTATTTTAACCTTAGTCTTGTCGAGGTGCATCAGGGAGTCCCTGGAGGGCTGCCCTCTGGATACCCTGTTACGATTTACCTACAAGCCTCGCGGCTCTGCCGCTGACCTTTTCGGAGAGCGTGTTCAGAGGGTGAGGCTGTGTGTGTACCGTCCCGATGGCAGTATTGAGCATATGCAGACGCTGGAGAAGAGTGAACTTGACCGTTTGCAGGGTGTTGAGATGTATCTGCCGCAGGGAAACTACACTGTCGTGCTCTGGGCGAATGCTTCGGATGCACAGACCAAGCTCGGCGGCTTTTCCGAAGGAGAAACCATAAGGAACCTTTCCGCCTCACACCCGCATGCGGAGACTTCCGCTTCCATCCCCACGCTTGATCGGCTTCTTTTCGCTGTCACGCCACTTACGGTCAGTGAGCACGAGACTGGAGACCATACTGTCAATTTCAGCCCCGGCACTATCCGTGTAAGTCTTCACCTTGATGGTGTGAGCGTGCAGCCTGTGGTACACATCACGGGCATGGAGTCAGCCTTGCGACCGGTGTTCGACGAAACCTCGGGCACATGGCGTCTCCAGTCCGTAAGCCGGAACAAGACATTCCAGCCTGCCGTAGCATATGATGTCACCAACCGCCATGCTAATGCCACGACTGACATCCCCCGTTTCAAGGCCGATACCCCCGGCATGGTGGAAATTATCGATCCCACCACGGGAAACCATATCGTGCCCCCGATTTCGTTGGCAGGGCTTATTGCCCGCTACCACATACCGATGGAGGAAGATATTGAAGTAACCATTCCTATCGAGATTACCTTTACAAACGGTCATGCGAAAATAACGATCAGGAATTGGGAAAATCAGAATGTAAAACCCGGAGGAGTGTAAAAAACGCACCGGTCAATCATGAAATGCAAATCATAAAACAATATATTATGCCAAGTAGTTCAATCATCATACCGTTCCGCAACCTGCTGTCGGTCCTGTTATTACTGCCGCTCGTACTTTCGTGCCGGCAAGACGAACTCATTCTTCCTGTTCCGCCCGTGTCCGGCAAAGGTGAGACGGCCGAAGTGACACTTTCTGTCAGGATTCCCGATTTCCGGGCGGCGAATACTCGTGGTGTAGACGAGAAAGGGATAACAGAGATTACCGTACTGATGTTTGCCGATGAAGGCGGTACGGAGAAAGTCAAGGTGAAATATGATATTCTGGGCAGCTCGTTGCATACACTTTCAGGCTCTTCGGATACGAAATACTTCTCTGTGCCCGTTATTGCGGGCAGATACAAACGTATAGCTCTCATAGCTAATGCCCAAACAGAACTGGCAAATATAACAGCCGGTTCCACCTATGATGCTCTTAAGCAAGTGGAAGTCGTGGGTAGGTTCGGACAAGAAGGTACGGGCACATACATACCCATGTACGGCGAGCATGCCCCGGCGGGAGGCTTTGAACTGAAAGCCGGTGTGTCGCAAACCATTGCGCAGGAAATACCGCTTATCCGCATGCTGGCGAAGGTGGATATCATCAATCCTACAACTTCGGGAGCCACGACAGCTGCGGGAAAGGTTTACTTCGTCAATTCCGTAGGCAACGGACGCGTTTGGGTAGATCTTGCTACATACAATACCACCGCTTCACAGTCGGGATACATGACTCCCACACTGCCTGCCACATCGCAGCCAGCAGTCAGTGGCGGGCACCCGCTTGAGGGAACTGCAAACACCGCATCTCCGAATGTCATCACTTATTATTTGAATGAACAGTCGGCTATCTCCGGCGGCAGCCGTCCTTGTATAGTTATAAATCTTGCCTATCAAGGAAGAGAATACTACTACTGAATGGATTATACATGGGACGGTATCAAGGGCGGTGGCACGAGTCCTTACGAAAAGGGTAAATACATGCCCATTCTGCGCAACCACCGCTATATTTTCACCATCAAGGAAGTGAAAGGGCCGGGGTTTGCCACTTTGAACGAGGCTGTAACCAGCCCGGACAACTTTACCAACCATAACATCGTAGTAGTGCCCATCGTGATAGACGCATTCACAGATATAACGTTCAATGAATCGGGGCATTTCTTGGCAGTGACCCGAACGGCGATGACACTTCAAGGCAAGCACGATGCCACAAGCACACAGAACAAATTTTCTGTGCGCACCAATTACCCCAGTGGGTGGAAGGTCGGTGCCTATAATGCCGACGGAACAACAATTTCAGTTTCTAATTCATGGCTGAAACCCAGTCAAAACAGTGGGGCGGCTGGCGCCACTCTCACCAATCCGGTTACGGAGGAATTGCAGGCCATCACGAATGGCAAGGGATTCAAGGATGGTTATCTGTAGATACGGGCTGGACGACTTTATACTAAAATCAATATTAAGCAGATCGGTACGCCTTTGGATTATGTTGCCGAATATAACCTCGCCGGTGGCTCTATCTATAATTCTCCTTTCATTTCTTCCGTTCCTCCGGGTATTTCTCCCACTGCAGCCCAGACTGACCCTAATCTTCATTGGGCTTCGAGCCATAGCAATGACCAATCCGGTTATTATAATTGGTACGTGCTCACAGGAGAGAATAATGATACTTACAATCCAAATGCCAAGAAGCTCTTTGATGATGTCTTTTTTAAACTGGGGCATCCCGGTTATGGTTACCACCTGCCTTCCCGCTGGGAGTTGACGGGCGTTTTCTCCTACAGCGGTAATACCCAATATGATTCCCCTACTAATACTTCTAATGTCAACGAGGCTATTGAGTTCGGTGGCATCAAAAAAACTTTCGCCAACGATTATTTCTCTTCGGGTAACGGTGTTTGTTACGCTCTGCGTTTCAAACAAGGTACCGGTAATCCTATCGATGATTCTTCCCTATCCGATTTCCCTCTTGCTACTGATAATAATATGGTTTGTGCTTACCGTTACACCCGCGTGGGTTCGTTTGCCAACCATGACTTTACTTCCCTATTGAAAGTGGATTGTGTTTACTTGGGCAGCGCATTTACAGGAAACATTAGCACTATCAATAATGATTCTTGGTGGGATAGCCATACTTCCGAGGCTGTCGTTCGTATTTTTCCGGCTGCCGGTTATATCTCCTTCCCAACGTTCATTTCGAGTGGTTTGCTCGAAGCCCGAGGCGAATATGGTCGGTATTGGTCGAGCACGGAGTTTCCCAGCCTCCTCGGCAATGCTTGGAACGTGTCTTTCTACTCGTACTCTGCGTTCGCGAACTACAGAGACGTTAAACACCACGGGTTTTCCGTTCGTCTGTTCGCCGATAAATAAGTAAGACGGTATATGACCGATGCAATTTAGTTTGTAAGAAAGTTGATATAAAAAATAGATATATTACTAAAAAAAGAAGAAAAATGAATATAGGATTTCAGACTTCCGGTTTATCCGGTTTCACCCGTGTGGCATATCTGTGGAGGCGACATGCCTCAGCTGTGCTGTGGATTGCAATGGCGGCGCTCCTTCCGACCGCTTGCAGTGATGATGCGGAGCAGTCGGTGCCGCAAGCGAACGGACATACAGCCGTTATTTACCTGAACTTTAAAACCGGTGCTTCAAAACAGGCTGCTGAAATGAACACCTCGCAAAGTTCCGAAACGCGTGCGCCGCTGACACGTGCTATAGATGAAAATGGAATCAATACTGTAGATGTACTTTCATTCAAGGTTGATCCTGCAGATCCTACGAATATAAAGAAAGGTACATTCTTCTACCGTGCACAGGGTACATACGATATCGGCACACAAACCGTACGTGTACAGCTGATGGGAGCTCCCGAACATCAGACACTCGTGGTGCTTGCCAATGTCCGTGAGCAGGTGAATACCCTTGCTGCTGCATTCGGAGAACAGAAAGAGGGGGTAATGAACCGCCTGGCATTCGATGTCGGAACGGATGCCGCACCCGACTTTACGAATGGCATACCCATGTGGGGCGAGCTTCCCAACCAAGCGGTGGGCGAAGGTTTCTCTCCCTCTGGCGCTCCCCAAGAGGTGACGATGATACGTGCGGTAGCTAAGTTCACGCTTATCAATCCTCTTGAATCCGACCTAAAAGGCTTTTTCTATTATTACAACGATCTGCGGCTGTACAATTACCGGGCAAAAGGACGCATTGCACCGGACAACTATAATGTGACGGGCAAGCAAGTGAATACTCCCACCGTACCCGTCGGGGCACGGCAGACACGGGGTACATTCACCTCATTGAACAGCGATGTGTCACCCGGGAATATCGGTATTTTCAACGGCTCACAAAAGACGTTCTACCTGTGCGAGGTGGACAACAAGAACCGCCCCTCGGGCGGGAATGCGCTGGACGACCTTTGTCTGGTTATGCACGTGAAGCCGTATCTCACCGGCTCTAAGCCGTCGGTAGACGGTTACTACCGCCTCGACTTCAAGGACTACGGTTCGGGAGTGCCGATGGATATTCTGCGTAATCATGAATATAAAGTACAAGTGGAAAGTGTGGACGGGTTGCCGGCCCAAACTCCCGAGGAAGCTTTCAAAGGAAACCATACCCTTAAATGCCGTATCGTGCCGTGGAACGAGGTACAAGAAGAAGTAATAGTACGAGGGAACAAACGGCTGACGGTGGACAAACGGGTGTTCGCTTTTGACGGTGATATCCAAATAGGTGTCGCTTCATTACCCGTAAATATAACTACAGAGAATACCAATTGGCAAATAACCGGAAAACCTTCATGGATTTCACTCAGCCAAACCTCGGGTACAGCGGGAGTACCAGCCACGGTTACTATTTCGGCAAACAGTAAGAACTTTACCCAGAATATGCGTAGTGCTGTCCTTTCCATACGAACAGGAAATTCTGCTAACGAATTGGAATATCGTTTGCATGTAAGCCAGCAACCGGCTTGTGGTTTCGGAAATTCCATGAAACTTATGCGTATCGGTGGCAGTAACTATCAGACTACCCGTATGGGTAATGGTGGTGTTTGTTGGATGATAGACGCCAGTAGGGAAGGAGGTCCTAATATGGCTGCTCGTCCTCGTTCATATTCTTTGGCACCAGCTATGGTCGGACCCATTTATTATGGCAGTATTCCCCAACGTGCCTGCCCCGATGGCTGGCGACTCCCTACGGCTTGGGAGGTTATTAATCTGATACAGTCTATAACAGGCTCTTATCCTGTTGTATTTACTCGATTGATAGAAAGCGGTGCGGGAATAGCTAAGTCTTTTCCAGCCATATCTGCCCCCGATGGTGGATATGAAGAAGGCGTTTTAGCTATCTGGACACAAACTCCAATGATATATTCATCACCTCAACGACATTCTCCTGCCTCTGTATTACATACAGGAATATATTGGAATCCTGATATCGGAGCTGGAAAAACAGCGCCCACATATAGGGTTAATCGTAATAGATGGGCCTTAATGCATGGTGCCGGTAATGACATTCATAGTCCGGCCGGGTTACCTGCAGGGTTTAATGAATATTATGGTTATCATTATCTGCTGGGCGGTAGTGTCCGTTGTGTGCATGACCAGTAATTTAACCATTAAACAAACAGCACCATGAAACGATCAACTGTTTTAGTCTTTTTGTTTGGACTGTTTTTGGGGGGCTGTGGCAGTTCCCGTCAGGGCGGTGAAGAGGCGGAAGTTGTGCGACATTACGAATGTCTGCTGCGCGCCCTTGCAACAGATGATTCATAACTCTGGCGTTATTTTCATCTATTACATCTTGATATTCACTTCTTTCTATTACTCTGCCATTTTGATTTTGAGTACATTTTTCTCTTATTGAGCAATTTACACAAGCTGATGTTTTATATACTTTTGATCTATAATTGGGACGGATTCTCCATTTCCCTGTTGTTGTCATTTGTTCTCCACAAGGGCAGATATAATAATCTCCGTCATTTATATAATGAAATTCAGCCAGTGGTATGGAATTCGAATTAGGTGATGTTGATGGCATAGGCGATGAATAAGTACATATTCCTGAATATTTACAGGCTTGTAGTTGGTCGCCGCTAGTATAACCGGCATCGCTAAGTGTGTTGAACGAATCTAATTGTAGTAGTTCCTGGACGGTCAATGCCGCTGTTGATAGTTCTCTTTTATCAGTTGATGCTCCAATATGAGAGTGAACCAATAATTTGTGTTTACTATCAAAGGCTGCTTGAACCGCATATTCAACTCCTGATACATTATTGGTTAACATTAATGCTCTTGAATCTTTGTCTGTTAGACTTATTTGAGTATCATTACTATTCTTCAATTCCGTATCAAGAGTTTCGTATTTCTTACGCCTGTCTTGTTGTAATTTAATCTTAGATTTAAGAAGTTCTTTTTCTTCTTCTTTATCAGTCTTATCTAAAGCTACTTCAAATTCTTCAATACGGTTATCTATATATTCAAGATGTCTGTCTATCTTCTTTTGTGTATAATTGTTTCTGAGACTATTTTGGGCAAATATCTTGAAAGAATCTATACCTATGGTTTCGCCTTCTATCAGACCCATATCCTTTAGCATAAGGACAAACTGCCTAAAGACTTTTCTAAAAGCCTCCGCATTATTTTTTTTTAAATAAGCAATTGTCCGAAAAGAGGGCATTAAGCCTCCTAATAGCCACCATAATTCCACATTTACTTTACAGGAAGTGTTCCAACTTTCTTGATGATCTTATTGAGTGCTTATAACCATATAAATACAATTTTAGTAATGTTGCAGGATTATACGGTGGTCTCCCTTCTGATTGAAGTTTGACATGTTTAAACCCAAGCTCATCTATAGGCAAGATATCCACAAATAAATCGATAAGCCTGCTCATCACCAAGAATGTTTTTCTCATAATCCAATAACTTTAGAAATTATTAATATCAACGTAACAAATCATTCATCTTTCAGATCGACAGTCGGCAAGTTAAAAACTTTTTCGATGCCAATCCAGCTTTCTGCCGCATCATCAAATAGCGTTTCATATTGATCATGGAATCCAAAAAGGTCACTAAAGAAATATGTTTTCAGTGTTGGATACATGCTTACTTTCCATTCGTTGTCAGCTCCATCAGGTACAGAAATAATAAAATCTGTGGACAAGCTACAAGTGGTTATCCCGGCCTTAGCACCTCCATTGACAGCACTCGACGCGTAACAAAACATATTAAAATGTGAAGAAGGTTCGCGTAAATTAAACTACCACCTAAGCTGTGGGCTTCCTTGGGCCGGATTGGTTCTATTGATAACTTCAATATCATTTATTGTTTCCGTATGGCTATTGGAAATGCTTATTCCTCCTGAAATCTCTGGTCCAGTGACACTGACACTTCCTCCTAACTCGAAAGAGACACTGCTGGTATAAGAGCTCTGGCGTTCCGTAGTTTGCGGGGAATGTGCATGAATAATGGCACCATTCGGGTGAACCGGAGCGAATTCCAAATTTACGTCAGTCAGGCAAAAGCCATACCCTTTCATTTTCAGAGTACTGACCTTGGTATGCCATTCTCCATAAAAAGAAGGTTCTACATAGGCTATAAAACCCAGATTTACCAAATAAAAATGTTCTTTCCGGTCTTTGCTATAAGCGGTCCATATCTTAGCTTCTACTTGAAAATTATCGGTTGTCCCTTTACCTTCATGTCCATGAACAGGAGGTGCGGTATAGCTATTTTGACCGATAACGATATAGGCAGATATCAAGTTTTTCAAATCCGACGAACCGTTTGACGGAGCTTTCGGTTCCAGGGCTCTTTGTAAACTTTGACTTGTCATGTCGCAATGAAATCCCTGCCCGTATTCATTAATCGTCTGTACAGATTCTTTGCCATCAGCTCCGGTAGCAGTACTGAGCGCATTGAGCTTGGAATAGAATCCGCTCGCCGACGGAAGCGGTCCAGAAAATACCCACAGCGGCAGTTCGTCCGAATAAGACTCATCTTCCTTCGCATAAGGATTATAGCAATCCAGCAACGTGCAGACGGTATTAAAATCCTCGTTCGTTCCTCCCTCCATCATCATCACGATGCTCCGCTTATGGAACATATCCTTGATGTCAGCCAGCAAATCGGTATCCGACTGAATCCGGTCAATGTCCTGCCGGGTAAAGAAGAACGCGTCGCCAACCTCCATCTTCTTTCCCGGAGCATAAGGAACCGCCTCCTTGTAACGGTTTATCATGTTCTCGGATATCATATGGTCTTCTTTGCTCCAGAACGAAAGGTAATAAAGCGTGTTGTTGTGTGTTACGCCTAACTGGTCGGTAGTAGGCAAAGGATCAGTTAGTTTCTCGGGATCATTTACATTGTCGGGGGCGTAGTCATCCTCGTCATCGCCGCACGATGTAGCTACCGCAAGAACCATGTAGCACAACAATAAGTAATGAAGTAAATGAATCTTTTTCATGACTTTTTAAAGGAGAATCCTATTGTTTGTATTATTCAAATTCAAGCTGTAGAACTCATTTGCCGCTTGAAATAGAGTTGTCTTTATTTGAAGTTATTTGGGTAGCATTTTCTTTTACACACGTTAAAATCACCCATAAAACCCTGTTTTACTCTTTTTGGAGATGACGCAGGCTCAACCGACAAGTGCAAAATAAGCGAAAAGATTTAAATTCAGCCCGATTCTTGCCTATAAAAATTGTCTCAATTGTCAGAATCGCACATCTTTGTGGTTTAGAACATTTTAGTTTTGTAGTTTAGGCTATTTTTTGTCGTTTGGGCTATTCCTCCATCCATAACACACCGTATTATTCCGCCTCTGTTTTCCTCCATTTAGGGGTACAGCCCGCATTTTCCTTGAACAGCCTTATAAAATGGCTTGGTGACAAAAAACCGGATTTCTCGGAGATGTCGGCAACCGTCAACCTCGGATATCGCGCAAGCAGACGTTTCGCATATTCTATACGAAGTCCGATAATCCAATCGCGGAACGACATGTCATACGTAGTTTTGATGTACCCGGACAGGTAGGTACGGTTGGTATGAAGCACATCTGAAAGCTCCTTTATGGTAAGGCCGGGCCGGATATAACCGTCCGCATCGATACAACCTTTGATTTTTTTCGCTATTTCGGCATGGAAAAAAGGAGTATCCTGCCTCTGTGCCTGTTCCCGGTTTGTGGTGTCACACAGGTCTTCCTCTTCAGAAGTCATGCCATCTTCCATCGCGTTTTCCACCTGTTCGTAAAACAGCAGATAGTTCAGATAGCAAAGGAAGAGATAAATGTAAAACGGTACCGATGACAGAATCCAGATATAGACGTATTCATCAGGCAGGAATGTCAGCAGTCCGCATCCCACCCCGAATGTGACAGCCCAGTAGGTGAAAATGGAAAGCCATTTGATATAGGCACCGATGTCGTCCGCACGGGTGTCATCGAAAATGCGGATGACCCTGTGATAGGCCCGGAGAAGCCTACGGGTCAAGAACAGCCCATAGATAACCAACCATGCGGCCAAGGCAAACATCACCGTTGTCTGTAAACCACCTTTTGGTAACAACAGCAGAACGATGCCGGAAAGGATGGAAAACAGTATCCATAGACAGATATGCGTCCGTAACCGACGTTTGGTGATATAAAAGCGGTCAAGCAGAGTGGTGAGGGCCGAACTGAACAACCAGTAGCACAAAAAATAGGTGGACAGGTTCATCAGGATGGCGGCATCGGTATTCTTGAACCTGATTCCAAAAAAGAAATGTACCGAATAGTTGGCGGCAAGTAACAGTATGGCTACCCCCATAATTCGCCGGGAACGCAGATAATTATTGAAAATGGCTTTTTCCGAGGTTGGAGCCAACAAAAAATAAAAGCCGAAGAACAACATCAACGGTAGCGCAATACAAAGTGAATAACTGTATATAGATGGTTCCATTTTATTATGCCTAACTATTTTGAATGCAAAATTAGCGAAAATACTGAATATATGGCGGATTTGCCATGACGATTTACTTTCAACACCCTATTTTGATATAATCGAGGGCTTGTTGTATGGTATCCTTGCCATTATGTCATATTGATGGAAAAAGCAGGAAAAGGAATGGTATGTTCCCAATCCTGCCATATATATCCGCACACTCGTTCACATTTTTATACCTTTCGGTTTGCACTCGTCACGGACGTTGAATCCCGGCCGCCCGATGATGATGTGGTCGGCAATAAAATTGCCAGACGGACTGCGTTCATTCACCGAGCTGCGTATCTGCGGCACATCTTCGGTGTGTTGTGGAGATACGTTTCGTACACCTTCCGCATCCGGTTTGACCTCCTGTCCGTCATTCTCCTTTTCGGCGACTTCGGGCGTAGGCGGCTCAAGCTCCAACTGTATCTTTCGGTCGAGTGCTGCAAGTTCGGACTTCAACTGTTTCAGTTCGTCCTCCTTCTTCCATACCTTCCCGGCTATCTCCTACAACTGTGAGACCTCCTTTTCCTGCACCTCGTTCTTCGCCTTGTACTGGTCAATGATGGACGGAATCCTCTCCAATGCGTTCAGGAAATTGCGTGCGGCGGCTACCGGGTCAGCCATCGCCAGCATGCAGCCTATGTCATACAAGGATACTGATACTACGGGAGAACCTGTCGAGCATGTGACAGAACCGGACAAGCAAATTGCGCATTCGGCTCTCGGTGACTACGGACCATTCAGTGTGAAATATGCCACGAAGGACTTTCTCAGCTACGGGAACAAAAAGTTCCGCATATAGATTCTGATTTTGCTTGTTACAGATGGAAGCAACGGCAATATGCCAGAGGAGGCCGGGCTATACAAAAAATAAGGGGCTGTACACATGCGTCAGCTCCTTGTTTTTAAGGGGTAAGCGACTGCTCAACTACATCTTGTGCATTCAATTTTTCAGTGGGATGCACTCCATTGTAAGTGCATCTCAATTTCCATATACCAACTTATCTCAGGGTTGTCATTGAGTGTCAGTCTCGCTTTTTCCCGTTTTTTCCTGCATTTTCCCGGAACTGTCCTGATTATTTTCTCCATACATCCGGTAGCAGTTCCTTCAGGTCTCTGTCTGATTTGGGAGCCAGATAATAGGGGAGTTTACTGATCACATCATTCAGCCACTCTCTGGGGTTGACACCACGTTCCTTACATGAGCCAAGCAAGGAACAGATTATAGCCGTATTCTCAGCCGCTTCGTGGTTTCCGCAGAACAGCATGTTCTTTCTTGATATGACCAGTGGCCTCAGGGCATTCTCACAGCGATTGTTGTCAATGAAAATTCTTCCGTCATGGAGATACGGTTTCATTCTTGGCAGCAGGGAGTAGGCATAGGCTATGGCTTTTCCCATAAGACTTCGTTTTAGAACTTTAGGGTATGTGTTTTTAAGCCAGAGTTCAAAGCTGTCAAGCATCGGCTTGGATAGACGTTGGCGTAATTCAGCACGTCCTTCATACGGGAGTTCCTGTTTATCCGCCATGTATTCCACATTATACATATCCTGGATAAATTTGAGTCCCTGCATGGCATATTCCAGATTTTCTTCCTTGCACAGCTCTATATGTCTGCGGATATGCGCGAGACACCCACACAGACATACGTCCTCCCCATCCTCAAAGGCGTCATAAATGGGATGGCCGTCACTTTGGAGATATCCTTTGAAGTTTTTCAAAAGCCTGACCGCAACTTTTTGTGAACGCGATCCGTTGTCGTAATGGAAGAAGGCAGACGCGGCACAGCCGCTCGGACTATCCAGATGTATTCTTTTACGGCTTTATGCCTGTCGTGGTTTATAACCGGAAGCGTGGTCTCGTCAACCTGGAAGTAATCTGCGGCCAGTACTTTCTTCCTGAGTTCCAGATAAAGTGGCCTGAGAAGCTCGCAGACCGGTCTGAACCAGCCGTCCAATGTGTTTTTGGACAGTTTCACACCCAGATGTTCCAGCTGTTTCACTTGTCGGTAGAACGGGACATGATATTCGTATTTCTGTAAAAGGACCTCAGCGAGCATGGAAGCCCCTGGCATACCTTTATATATGGGCATCAGTGGCATGGGAGCGGTTATTACAGCCTTTTCTCCGTTATCAACGGCCTCCATTTCATTTTTCAGGGCGTATGTGGGACGTACCGTGTCTTTCACATAGAGGTAGCCGGGTTTCATCTCAAGGGTCCTGGTATGTTCCTCGCCTATCTTGACGTATCTGCTTAAATCGACATTCTCCGGTTCGATGACGACTGTTACAACCGGAAGGTTATCCATGACGACCCGGTTACGGCGCGGCGTTTTATTGGCGGCCCGGGACTTGGGGACGGTAATCTGTTCAGCCGCCCTGCTCCGGGCATCTTCGATTTCCGCCTCTATCTGTTCCAGGTCGCCATAGTCAAAAGGGAGCTTCGGGTCTCCGTTATCGACAGGCTTGCATTTCTCACTCATCTTTCCGAACACCTTCCTCTTCAGCCATGCCAGGGAGGCGTTCAACTCAACTATCGTACCCCGGAGTTCTTCTATGGTCCTTGCCTGGGCTGAGATGATCTCACTCTGTTTACGGTTGATATCCAGCAGCTGCTCCATTGAGGGTTCCACAGCTTGTCCGGTTGCATCTTCTTTTGCCATTCAATATCTTTTTTTTGATGATATAAAGATAGTCAAAAACAACAAGAAAAACAAGCCTTCAAGCTGTTTGTTTACAACTGTTTTACCAATGCTTTTTCAAATTGGAAAGCCGTCTTTGCCTGCCTTTGCTGACATCTTCATTGATGCCTTCCACCATAACGACCAGGTCACTCCAGGTCATGGGGTAAGAACGGGTGGCAGGATTATAGGCGGGTATCTTGAAGGTGCCTTCTTCAAGCAGTTTCTCATAAAGGACCAGACCGCCCGGTTCGGCATGGAGCAATTTTATCTTGGTCCGGAAACGGTTGTAGAAAATGAATACCTCCCCACTTCTGATGTCGCCTCCCATCCTCTCATGCACAAGGCCGCAAAGAGTGAACATACCTTTCCTCATGTCCGTATAACCGGGGCACAGGAAATATCTCATGCTGTCATTTAGGCAGAACATTGGCATTATATATTTTAGAGATCAGATTCAGGGCAGCTTCACAGCCGGAAGACCCTTTAAACTTCAACTTCAATCCGTTGGGTAATTCCAAGGATATTTCAGAGCTGTCCTTTCCTTTCAAGGGAAAGGGGACGCTAGGCTGGGGAGATGGCAGGGGAGCCTCGTGAGATATACCGGGGGATGGCGTGTCGCCATTGATTACTATGGGGACAAAGCTGTCTTTAACCCCTAAGCGGGAGGCTTCTGCCAATAACTCCCGCTCCGTTATACCGTATTTTTGTTTCCAAAGATAGAATCTACTACGGCTATAACCTTCATTCTCACAAAAATCAGCAATGGACAAACCACTCTGCTGCTGACGGAAAAGAACGGAGATAAATTTTTCTCTGCTCATCATGTGTTTACGTCGCTGCATCATAGGATATTATTTTTTTTGCAGCAAAAGTAAGGAGGGAAAATGAACTGTAGAAGATGTACTTACTCAGGCGCTTACTTTAAGGGGATATTCGACTTTTAGCCCCCAAAAAGATCAATATTGTTATGTACAACCGTCCAACCTGCGGGTAAAGTGCGCAACTCGGATCTGGACAGCAAGCTGAAAAGAGGCACAAGTATGTAGGCAACCCTGTTATAGCACCGGAATCTGCTGTGTCGCATGAATCAACCGTAGTCCCCGTGAAAGGCATGGCTATACCGCCAAGGGCTGTGGATGAAGTCGCAATGCGGAAAGCCGTCCTTTCCCAGGCAGTTCTCAGGAAGTCTTAAGAAAGAGGGGATAAACATCTGATACGGACAACTCGCAATACGATACGCAACGATGAAAGTGGTGAACAAATCTGGCACTAACGGATGCGCCTCTTTTATATGATTATAATATTAACAAGAAATGCCCGCCATTGTTCTTAAATGCGAATTATAACTTCTTACTGTTGGAAGATTATCTATAAATCGGGCATGAGGGTAAGAGTGCTTACAAACAATTCGGCCCGCTTTATTGGGGGCTGCCAAACCTCGACCGGCACCTGTACCACCCGCGGATATAAATTCGGACCGGAGGTATGGATGGTATTCCGCACACCGGACCAACGTACCCTTGCGGACAGTCCCGAGCCCGGCAAGCCATAATTCCGTCGGGTCAATTGAACAACCGCCTCTCGGAATATGTTCATATCATGGGCCGGTCCCGTATGCAGCTATTTTCCGGGGTACATGACATTGAGGACATACCGCCTGATGCCGACATCCGAGGTTATGTTTAAATTTGTATATTAATTTATATTTTTATATATTTGCAACAGTTGTTGTCTAATTTACATCAGAATGACACGTGTTCGGAATATGGGAAGAATACTGTCCGCATTCCTCATGCTGGGAATTTCCTCCATGTGCGGAGCCCAGATATATAAATACTTGGGAATAGAGGACGGATTGAGTAACCGGAGGATTTACCGTATCCAAAAAGACGGGAGGGGATACATGTGGTTCCTCACCCAGGAGGGGATGGACCGTTATGACGGCAAGCGGATCAGGCATTACACTGTTCTTGACGGCAATCTGAAGGTGGCCCCGCAAGTCAATCTGAACTGGCTCTACACCGACACGGAGAACACGCTGTGGGTTGTGGGAAGGAAAGGCCGTATTTTCCATTACGACACCCTCCATGACCGTTTCCGGATGGTATACAGGATACCCGGTCTTCAGGATGACTTCGCCACGGGCATGCTCTGTTACGCCTATATGGACCGTGGGGACCGCATATGGCTCTGTCAGGGTGACCATATCATCCGCTATGACACCCGCACAGGCATTGCGCAGCGGCTGGTCTCCCGTTTAAGAGGTGATATAACCGCTATCAGCGAGACGGACGGTACAAACCTTTTCATCGGTACCGTGAACGGACTTTTTCCGGTACGGGAAAGGGACGGTGTCCTTGAGGCGCTTGCGGACACGGACAGCATCCGGACGCCGGTCAGCGAACTCTACTACCACCCCGGTTCGAAGAAACTGTTCGTGGGAACCTTCAGGAAGGGCATACTTGTATACGGAGTGTCCGCAGGCAGTACGCTGCGGAATGTGGCCGTCAACCGGATCACCCCTCTCAATGACCGGGAGCTGCTGATAGCCACGGGCGGAAGGGGGGTATACAGGATGGATATGGACTCGCTAGTGCCCAAACCCTATATAACCGCCGACTACGCCAGCCACAACGGCATGAACGGAGACAATATCAATGACATTTATGTGGATGGCGGGGACCGTATCTGGCTTGCCAACTACCCCGCCGGAGTCACAATCCGGAATAACCGCTACCAGAGCTATGAATGGTTCCGGCACTCACCGGGCAACAGCCGGTCGCTGGTTAACGATCAGGTGCATGATGTCATCGAAGACAGCGAAGGCGACTTGTGGTTCGCCACCAGCAACGGGATCAGCCTGCTGCAGCCTGCGGTAGGACGGTGGCGCTCCTTTCTCAGCCGGTCCGATGGGATACAGGATGGCGGGAACCATATCTTCCTGACGCTCTGCGAGGTCTCGCCGGGTGTCATCTGCGCCGGCGGGTACGCTTCGGGCCTGTACAGGATCGAAAAGAAAACCGGGAGGGTGGAATACTTTCCCCCCTCCTTTGCAGCAGAGGGGCGTCCAGACCAGTATATCAATGACATCGGAAAAGATTCCGGAGGATGTATATGGACAGGGGGCTGCCACAATCTCAAACGTTTCGATCCCCATGACGGCACAGTACGCCTGTACCCGGTCCCGGGCCCCATCACCGCCATACTGGAGAAGGCTCCGGAATGGATGTGGATCGGTACCGGCATGGGGTTGTACCTGCTTGACGGGCACGGGGGGACCTGCAGACATATCGCCTTTCCAGTCGAGGCGGTTCATGTCTATGCACTGTACCAGGCACCGGACGGGCTCCTGTATATCGGCACCGGCGGGGCGGGACTTCTCGTCTATGACAGCGTGGAGGACAGGTTCGTCCGCCAATACCAGACCGAGAACTGCGCCCTGATATCCAATAACATCCATACCATTGTCCCCCGTGCGGACGGCACCCTGCTACTGGGGACCGAAAACAGCGTGGCCCTGTTCCGGCGTGAGAGCGGCACTTTCAGAAACTGGACGGCAGAACAAGGGCTGGCAAGCGTATGCCTCAATGCCGGGGTATCCACTTTCCGGCACGGGGAAAGCTTCGTGTTCGGGAGTAACACCGGAGCCGTCATGTTCCCCTCCGACATGAGGATACCCGCCCCGCATTTTTCTCGGATGCTCCTGCGGGATTTCATGATCTCCTACCGCCCCGTCTATCCCGGGGACAAGGGATCCCCCTTGAGGGAGGATATTGACAATACCGTCAGGCTGGAACTTGCATATGACCAGAATACCTTCTCCCTGGAAGCTGTCTCCATCAACTACGACTATCCCTCGAACATCCTATATTCATGGAAATTGGAGGGGCTCTACGAGGGCTGGAGCCATCCGGTCCAGAGCGGGCGGATACAGTTCACGAGCCTGCCCCCAGGCAACTACACCCTGCGTATCCGTGCCGTCTCCAATGAGGAGAAATACAAGGTGTATGAGGAAAGAAGCCTCGGTCTGAGTGTCGCCCGGCCGCTGTGGGCGGGTACATGGGCCATTGCCGGATATGCGTCATTGTGTGTGTTGGCTGGGGTGGTGTCTTTTCGCGTTGCCATGTTGCGCAGGCAGAAAAGGATATCAGACGAAAAGACGTGCTTCTTCATACATACTGCCCATGATGTCCGTACTCCGCTTACGCTGATCAAGGCTCCGCTGGAAGAGGTGGTGGAGAAAGACATGGTGAAGGCGGAGGGGATGGACAATGTACGGATGGCCCTGAAAAGCGTGGACGGACTTCTGGGATTGGTCACCAGCCTGATAGATTTCGAGAGTACGGACAACTACACCTTGAGACTTCATGTCTCGGAATATGAGCTCAACAGTTATCTGGAGACGACCTGTGAGGCATTCCGCACATATGCCTCCATCAGGGACATCGATATCACCCGTGAGAGCGGCTTCCCTTACCTGAATGTCCGGTTTGACAAGGACAAAATGGACTCTATATTGAAGAATATACTGTCCAACGCACTGAAGTACACTCCACGGGGCGGGAGTATCCAGGTCCGTGCCTTCGCGGACCGGCATGTATGGGGTGTGGAAGTGGAAGACACGGGGATTGGCATTCCACCTGAGGAACGGAAGAAACTGTTCAGGAACCATTTCAGGGGCAGTAATGCCGTCAATCTGCAAGTGGCGGGAAACGGTGTCGGACTGATGATGGTACATAGGCTGGTAAGGCTGCACGGAGGCAGGGTCCGCGTTACCAGTACCGAGGGGAAGGGGACCATGGTATGTGTTATTTTTCCCCTGAGGAGCAGACGCCTTGACAAGGCATGCCCCGTTGCTTCGCCCAGGAAACAGGATACCGGGGAAACCCGCATGGGACCGGATTGCGGCCCCATGCGTGAGATCCTTCCAACAATGACCGGCGGGGACCGGCAGCGTATTCTTATTGTGGAGGACAATGACGATTTGCGGACCTACCTTGAGGGGCTGCTGAAAGAGGAATACCTGGTCCAAACCTGTTCCAACGGACGGGACGCGCTGCTTGTGGCGAGAGAATACAATCCGGACCTGATACTTTCGGACGTTATGATGCCTGAAATGGGAGGGGACGAACTTTGCGCGTCCGTCAAATCCGATATTGAGACATCCCATATCCCGGTCATGCTGCTGACCGCCTTGGGAGATGAGAAGGACATGCTGGAGGGGCTGGAAAACGGAGCTGACGCCTATATCACCAAACCGTTTAGCATAAACGTGCTCAGGGCGAATATCAGGAACATACTGGCAAACCGGGCACTGCTCAAACGGGTATACGCCGGTCTTGAGGACGGAGTCGGACAGGTTCCGCCGGACTGCCACAATACCCGGGACTGGAAATTCATGGCCTCCGTAAGGGAATGCGTCATGAAGAATATCGACAACCCCGGTTTCTGTGTGGACATGCTCTGTGGCATGCAGAACATGAGCCGCACCGGATTTTTCAACAAGTTGAAGGCGCTCACCGGCCATGCCCCGGCTGACTATATCCGCTCCATGCGGCTGCAATATGCGGCACAACTGCTCAGGGAAAAAGACTGTTCGATAACGGAAATCTCGGATGACTCGGGGTTCTCCGATGTCAGATATTTCAGGGAGGTGTTCAGGAAGTACTATGGAATGAGCCCGAGTGAGTACAGGAATTCGATGAGAGGATAACATCACGGGCAGACAGACTCCAGGATATGGCAGGTCTTATTGTCGGAGATGGTGTATGTTTCGCTCCGCACCGACAAGCCGGGCACGGTTAACTCGTTCACCGTAATGATGAAGGCGAACAGCCGCCCTGCCCCAGTATTGAGGCTCGTGCCTGATAGGGATAGTAGAAATAATAGTGTTCGTCCAACAGCCCGCCTGTGAGCGGTGTCGGACTTTCAGTTTTCCATACGAGACCGCCCGTGTCGGCATCCCTCTCGGCTGTCAGTTTCACGTTGGAATAGACTGTTTGAGTGCCCCGCACCACGTATAGGCCGCAGGCCCCGCCTTCGGAAAACTTGGTTTGGCAGCCATTCTCCACAGTACGGGTGGTTTTGCGAACAGCCGACGTATATCCACCATCGGTAACGGAGAAAGTAAGTTGCTGCGCCTTGTCTTGGTTGCCCGGGAGCTCTTCTTGCGTACAGGCGGCAAGCGATAGGAGCACCGCCGCCGGAATCGAATGTAGAATGCTTTGCTACAGTTTCTTTCTTTAATGTGATTAAAAAGCGCACACGGCCAGAAACCTAACTTTATAAGTACTTATCATTACTTTCCAGAGTGGCATCTGGAAAGTGTATGGCATATGCATTGTTAGGGCTATAATATGCCTCCGTAGACGACCAGTAAGAGGTGGTATAAATTGGCGTCGGACCGCCGGCAGCGACGAGGGATGGGTTGACTATATAATTCCAAATTTCGGCATTCGGAAAATCTTTCATCATAATCTTATCATCAGTAAGTCGGGCTGGGGTTAGTCTGCCTGTGGGGTCAGTGTCTTTCGGTATACAGAAGACGACACCGGCGACCGTCTTGCCCGCTACGGATTGCGGCTTCGGGTCTGCGATGACCTGAGCTTTCCCATTGGGATAGCGTTTGCGCAGTCCGCCGTCCGAAGTGCTCCTGCCCGAATAGATGTAGTCCCCAGCCTTCACTTCATCGGCAGTGTAGTGTATTGTTTTGGCTACCGCCACATTCTCCTCGCCGCCATCAATCCAGGTGTTGCCCGGCACCGTCTGCACCACGTCTATTTCATTCGTTTTTCCTCCGTGACACCTTCGCCCGCCATGAGCGTGAACTCTACTTTTGCCATGCGGTGGTTGAAACGGAGGCTGACGGCTTGGTCATAACCTCCCACTACGGTGACGTATAGAAGGCCGAAGCCGGCATACCCGCCACTTTGGTCGATATCGGCATTCGGAGTCCGTGCCGTGACACATGTCTCGGTAGTGCTCTTCCGGTAAATGGTGTTTTCAGCATCCTTTGGGACAGTATTGCCCGAGGCGTCCATTACGTACCTTTGGAGGCTGAGCATGCCATCCAGCATCACTCCTATCTCCTTGCCGCCGGCACGGGGGTGCGGTTGCGCCACCTCCGCTGTCAGTCGCAATGGGTACTTGCCATCGGGTAAACGTGTAGTAGATTCTCCCGTTTCCATCTTGCCGCAAGAGACGAGTAGCCCGCCCGCGAGCATCAACATCGGCTACCAGCCGCTGATGCGCATCCATCGTCCGGAATATCCTGTTCCTTTCACATCGTTATTTTTCTTTGTTTTATGTGGTTAGAAAGCGCACACGGCACGCACATTGAGTGCGCCGTCCTTTTCGCTGAGCTGTGCGAAGGCATTGTAGAAATACACGCTAAAAGCGCCATTCTTATTACTGGGGCTCTCCGAAGAAGACCAGAAACGTTTATGGTTATTGCGCGGTGACAATGCGTCACCGCCAACGGCGGAGATGGAGACTTCGACTATATCCCTCGTCTCTGTGTTGTCCCGTGTGTACGCAATATTATCGACATCCTTATAACATAGCATGTGCAGTTCCTTTACCGACGGCAAGAACCATCCGGTGCTGTTTGCCGGGGCTGGATTATTTGCGATAAATGTTTTCAGGACCTCAGCAGGATTGACCAAGGCATCGGTTTTGCCGTTTGTCTTGCAATATCCGTTATACGCCCACAGCACTTTCGTGTTCTGGTAACCGAGTATCCTGTTTATGTTGCCGGTCGCATCGAAACCAGTGGCAATGTTTACGTACTCATCCTTATCGACAGGATTGAAATCTGTTCCTCTTTGAAAATCCGCCACCCAGTCGTTAACGTTTTGCCACGAGACGTTGCCCGGAGCATCTTTAATCGACACGGCAAGGCCATGGGTGCAATTGGGATGTTCTTTCACCATAATCTTGTCGAAATCCAGAGACGCCGGCGTGATCCGTCCTTCAGGATTGGTCTCTGCCGGTGTCCAGAAGACGATGGCCGCCACGCTTGCCTTCTGCTCCTCGGTCAGGGTAGTACCCTTAGGCAGCAGGTTGCCGTCGGCGAGCAGGTAATCTCCCCGTTGCATCGTGTAGTCCTTTACAGTTGTCACCGCGCCGTCCACCTTGTATCTCTTGTAACTGCCGGTAGAAAGGCCGGACGGGGTTATGGTGAACTCCTTGCTTCCCTCGTCATAATGTCCTTCGATAGTCGGTGCGGGAGTCGCGTGATTCACCAAGTAGCGGTATGTACCATCGTTCACGCGCAGCGGCTGGGCAATGCCAGAGAATGTAGTGGCGGGTGACACGGCGTAATCAGGAATCCTCTCGTCGGTAAACTTGTATTTAACGGTATTCGGCATCTCGATGACGGCCAATGCCATACGATGGTTCATGGTGAAAGAGAGGTGGAGGGTGTTGTCTTCCCCTGTCGTTGCGGAGCCTTCGGCAGTCATCAAGTCGGAGGCGGTATATGCCGCATGAGTACTTTGGTCGTCCTGAGGCTGCCAAGCGGAAACCAACGGGGCGAAGAATTCCGTGTCGGTCAAGGCTGAGCCTGTGGGAGTGGCAGTCTTTCCGCTCATATCCGTTTAGTAGGGATAGTAGAGGTAGTAGTGCTCATCCGACAATCCCCCCACAAGTGTCGTGTTGTCCTTGGACTTCCACACGAGGTCGCCCGTGGCGGCATCCCTCTCTGCGGTCAGTTTCACGTTGGAATAGAGGGTTTGAGTGCCGTGCGTCACGTATCGCCGTCAGGCATGTTTTTCCTGCCGCTATGAACAACGGCGGGGGTATATGGTTATCCGGATGTTGCCGATGGAAAAAATCGGCTGGAAGAAGAAATAAATTTCTCGCAACGTTTCACAACAGCTTTGACCTGATGCTTTTCAACACACGCCACACCGTCATGCCTGAGAGCTTTATTCTCTTCCTAAGCAGATAGTTGGCAATCCGTTGCGCTCCCCATCTTCTTGTCTCACGCACAGATTAAGGATAATGGTTTCAATTTCAGGTGTTATCTTCATATTGGCAAGTCTTGATGAACGTTTAGACTTATCGGACAATTCCGACTTGCCTTGTTCTTTCTCGCAATTTATCCAACGGTATAACGTGGAACGGGTAATCCCGCACCGAAGGGCAGTTTTTGTCACAGAACCCGTTTCGACGTATAGCTCAAGCCATTTTTGGCGCATCCGTATATCTTCTTTCATGCAACGAAGATACGGATTAAGATTTGCCAACGAAAAGAAAAAGTGTAGCGTATCTATTGATACTTTGCAATTAAATACTACTCCGCTTTTCAGCCATCTCCTTAATACCAGCCTGTCAATCTACACATTGTTGAGAAGCTATTCATGATTAATATGATCAAAACAACCCTTAATGTCACCTTCCAGTATCCATTGTGGTAAACAGTCTCTACTCAACCATCTATGAAGTGCGTCTATTGCATCCGCAGTACTTCTAAACTTTCTGAACCCATATGAGTTCGCATCCGCTTCACTTTCAGTTATAAGTTCTAAAGCCATAAGATATATCCTGCACGGCTCTGTCCTTCATGGTTGGTATTCCCAAAGATCTTGTCTTGCCATTTGCTTTGGCTATGTTGACCTTCCTCAGCGGGAAGGCCTTATATCCTCTCCTTTTCAATAAACATATAGCTTCTATTTTCTTGGCATCAGTGTCCCACTTCATATGGTCAACCCCTGCCGTACGTTTACCTTTATTGGAAGTTACTTTCCTTATCGCCAATGCCTTGGCTTCGTAGGAAGTGGCAAGTAGGTACCGTAAGGCCTTTACCTTGTTGTACCTCTTTTCTTTGTGGGCCTTTGCTATTCGGACCTGCAGTTTTCTCACTTTACGCTCATATTTGGAAGAATCGATATCTTTTCATGTCGTGTTTCGTACGGTTAAAGATGCACACTCGGCTTTTGCCTTGCTCATTTGCAGTTTCTTCATTTTATTAAAGTTCTACAATCGTTTCACAAAGAATTACCCTGCGGAAGTCTGCCTGATTTCGCATGGGGTGATGTTTAAACCTCTATCCTCCGCATTACACAGAATCATTCACTTTCTCCGCAATCCTTTACCCGCACCACATTCGGCTTTTCTTGCAATTGGCTTACCTGCCTGACATAGACAGGAGAAATACGGGTTTACCAAGTTCCGTACAAGTAACTGACGCCCGACTTAGAGCCCGCCCCTCCACCGCCAGTATGATGTCCGTGTAGCCTTACATTCCCAAAAGACTATCCTGACTACCCACCTTTTGGCTATAGCTTATAAATATCCGTAAGCTATTTCTTTATTACGATGGTGTAGCGATTCACATATGTTACTCATATCAGTCAGCCTAACAGCCTATACATTGGATATTTCTGTAAAGGACTGCATTGTCAAGAGGGCTTCGCACTAAACCATGACTGGTAAAGCACGCCTCTTTAGACTACTATTGACAGAACAATAGGTTCAGGCACAGTGCTGAACAATTACTTGTACGACTTCTTGTCGCACGGAATACCTAAAGATACAAAAAGGCCAACTAATTCGCAATAATTTGGCTATGAATTAGTTGGCTAATTTTATATTATTTAATAAATACCCCTATTCAGTTCGATTAATGGAGCTGAACTATAAATTTGGACGTTTGCCTTCTTATACAAGATTGACATTCATTGTTTCCGCTATTGTTTTGTTTTCAATCAGCATTCAACTGTATCAACATGAACAGTCGTTTGAAAACTTGAAACTCATTTTCCAAAAACATAAATAATCAACAGATTATTAAAGGTAATCAGTTGGACTATACATTATCTCAGAAAATATATCTATTTGACCTTCATTATATCTTTCAACAGTCCCAACGGCTCATCTGTAGTGATAAAGTCGACTTTATCCCAAAAGTATTGCATGTCCTCTTTTTTATTAACCGTCCATACATTCACTTTTAGCCCCAAGGCATGGCAACTTTCAATCCAATCGGTATAACGGTAAAATTCAGAGAAGTGATAATCCGGTCCGGCACTACCCAATTCTTTCAGTTGTTGTGGAGATAAGTCCCCTTTCAGATAATATACAGGAGTGCTTGTGGGAGCCTGACGGATCAGTTCCTTTAATGCGTGAGACGAAAAGGTGATATATATCATCCGGGGTTCGAGTCCCATCTTCTTTATCATCGAAACGATCTCTTCAACAGCTTTTATCTCCCGTTCGGGTTTACTATGAGCTTTCAACTCCAGCACCAGCTTCAAAGATGTTTTCCGCTTAGCTGTTTCCAGAAGCTCTTTTAAGGAGGGTACGCATTCTCCATTCGCTAACCATAACCCGGTTAATTCCTTCAGAGTGGACTCTTCAACCTTATGCCCTTGAATAATCCCATCATGGCTAACCACCAAACCATTATCTTTTGTCAGCCAGACATCAAACTCCGAACCATAACATCCTATAGAATCCGCTTTCAACAAAGATGTAATGCTATTCTGTGCTGATCCTTGGGTTTTCCAGAAACCACGATGGGCAATCACCCGTGTTTGTGCCGAAGTATTGGCAATCATAAACATAATTGCCAATAAACACATTACCTTTTTCATTTTGTCCTTTCCTCTAATTGTTAGTTATATAAGAGCTGATTCTCTAGTATCCCGGATTCTGCACTAGATTGGGATTTACTTCTATCTGATCTTGTGGAATAGCAAGCCAATAGTTCTTGGGAGCGGTAAAATTACGAACGCCGGTTTCTTTCATGTCCGTAAGTTTATAAAAACTATCAGCGGTTTTTCCGGATAATGTCCAGGATTTCTGATAACGCATCATTTCAGTATGGGCAATTTTCCAACGGCGCATATCATGGAAACGTCTGCCTTCCATAGCCAATTCAATGGAGCGTTCATCATGTAATATTTCGCGCAACTTCTCTCCTGAAGGAATACCACCGGCTTTTGCCCATGAATCTGCAAAGGTAGGTAATCCGCAACGTTCACGTACTTTATTCAAATAGGACAGACTGGCAGTACTCAGTGTGCCGCTATATTCGAAATCCGCTTCTGCATAACTCAGATAGAGTTCGGCCAGACGCATATAAGGAAAGCACCAACGGTTGTAGGTTATTTGATCGGTAGTCCTATTATAGGTATCATATTTAGACACCCATTTCTGACAATAATAACCGTTGTCCGTTTGATACTCATCCTTGGCATTGCCATTATTCTGCTGCATTTCACCACGTCTGCATTTGAGCACTATTGTCTTTCCCTGCACGTCATAATTTCCACGATCAAAGCCAATAGAGGCATAAAAGCGCGGATCACGATTCCTGTGAAAACGTACCGTACTATCACCTGGTGCAATGGAATACGGATCAAGCTTCTTAGTCTCGGGGTCATCTGCCCAAGGTAGACCGTTCTTGGTATAATACCTACTCACACAATCCCACGTCGGGAATAAGGACCCTCTAAAACCTTTGGTCGAATAACTTGTAAATTCAACACGAGGAGCCATATTCTTGATACAGTAGGAAATAGTTCCCTGTTCAGCAAAGCCAAACAGGACTTCATTCCAGTTAAATCCGCTACCACTGATCCCATCACCGACAAAGGCTTCATGATAGTTTTTCTTCCCTTGCTCCAAGTCATTGGTCGAATTTCCATAAAGTTTGTAACCGTTCTCTTCGCAAAGGTCTATGGCCTCTTTGGCAGCATCCATCGCTCTCTTCCACTTTTCCCGGTCATAAGTCTGGTTAATCAGAAAAGTGCCGTCGGGGTTTTTAAAGTCGGAATAAAACTCACTATTCCCATTGACTAACGGCGAGGCGGCATAAAGCAACAGCCGAGCCTTGAAAGCCAAGGCAGCAGAAGAGGTAGCCCTGTTTCTCTTACTTGAATCCCATACGCCAGGAAGTAATCTAGCTGCTTCCGAATATTTATTGGCAATGAAATCGACACATGTATCATAAGGAGAACGGGAGGTCATCATCTCGGCCGGAGAACTTTCCATTGGTATTTCCTTGTCAATAATAACTATCGGTCCATAGTACTCCAGCATGATCTGATGATAATACCCGATCAAAAACAGCGCTTCACCTTTCCACCAGCTCAGGTTTTCGGGGGTAATGTCCGATACCCTATCCAGATTATTAAGCACATTATAGCAATTGCGGATACTTTCCCATACTGCTTTCTTCACAGCACCCTGCGGATAAGATTTTGCTGTATTGCTCCATAATGAGTAATAAGTCGTTGTTGGGGATTCTTCCCCATAAACCAGACTGCGGAAATGAAACCAGCGCGTTGTTCCTCCTTTGCTCGTTATGATTTCGTTTCCTCCGGTAAAATCAGGAAATTGTTGGGGATGGAAATAGTTAGGGATATTCGCGTAGCAAGACAGTACCATTCCTTCAGCCTGATATTGTGTCCGGTAGATATCATCCACGGTAGCAGTACCTTGCGGAACCACATCAAGAAAATCACATGATGCCATCATTAAACAGCCGATTGCCGACAGGCATAACTTTGTATATATATTTTTCATAACTTATTCTGTTCTTAATTAATAATGAAACTGAATCCCGATCTTGGCCGTGCGCTGTAGCGGATATTTCAAACCATTCCCACTTCCCATTTCAGGATCCCAGGTACTGAACGGAGAGAATGTCAGCAAATTAGTACCTGCTGCATACACACGCAGCCACGGGAAGAAGGAATAGCCCAGTTCGGCATTCTTCAGGCGCAGGAAAGCTGCGTTACGTAGGTAATAAGTGCTGGTTTGCGCATTGTTCGTGATAAATTCGGGTGATAATCGGGGATAGGCGGCACCGGCTACATTATTGCTTTCCGACCAGTGGTCATCAACGATATACTGTGCAATGTTATATCCTTTATGGCCCGCTTCGCTGAACGGATGAATATCGCTCATCATTAAACTGACTTTGGCCACTCCCTGGAAAAACAGAGACAAATCCCACTTTTTATACTTCAACGTTCCTCCAAAACCATAGATAATCTCCGGAATTTCAGGATTGCCGATAATCGTCCTGTCATAACCATTCACCACGTTATCACCATTCAGATCTTTATATTTAATATCTCCCACCGTATAATTTCCGAACGACTGTTTGGGAGATCTGTCTATTTCCTCCTGAGAAGTAAACAATCCGTCAGACACATATCCCATAATACTGTTTATCGGGTGTCCGATTCTTGAAGAATAGGGTTCTACATTCACCGGTTCGTCTATCTCCGTAATCTCATTATGTGCATAGGTCAGACTACCGTTCAGGCGGAGCACCCAATCTTTGCCAATTACTTTGCTGTATGCTACACTCATATCCACACCCTTATTCTTTACCGAGCCAATGTTGGCATAAGGCAGCATACCTGTCACTCCCATTGTTGAAGGGACGGACGAACGTTGCATAAAAATTCCACTACGGTCTTCCTTGAAATAATCAATGGTTATATCCATAGATTCAAGAAGGGTCATATCGACACCTAAATTCAGCTTTTTCGATTTCTCCCATGTAGCGTTCGCATTACCATAAATATTTACAAGCGGCCCATTCACGCGGGTACCGCTACCAGTCCACCAATCCAAATTATTATTCATACTGACTTCTGTTACATAGGGAAAGCGAGTGGCAAGCGCATCATTTCCGGTCAATCCATAAGTAGCTCGGATTTTCAGAGTGGAAACTGTTTTTTTTAACGGTTGGAAAAACTTTTCATTAGAAATAGTCCATCCTAGGGCAATCGCAGGGAAGAATCCGAAACGATGCCCGCTTCTGAAATTCTCCGAGCCATTATAACCAAAGGTAGCCTCAAGCAGGTAACGCTGACCAAAACTGTAGGTCAGACGTCCGGCCATCCCTTGCTCACGGTAAGGAAGAAGATCTTTTTCAGCTCCGCCGTCCTTCACTTTCTTGGTTTCTTTCATGTGGTAAACAAGGGTAGCTCCCACATCATGTCCACCAAACTGGCGTGAGTAGTCCAGCGCTCCCTGTAAAGACCAGACACTCTCTGTCGGATCACGCCCGGAATTGCTCTTCAGATAAGGTTCTCCCGGCTCACCGATAGTCGAAGTCTTATAAAGGTAGTTTCCCTGATCATCCATCGTATAGTCATCAGATACTTTATAGTAGAAAGGTACAATCCAATGATCCAGCCAGTTAAAACTGTAATTATAGAAAGATGCCAGTCCGGTGAGTTTTAACCCTGGTGTGACAAACTTCAAGTCCTGTTCGAGATTGAAAGCGGTCGTCATATAGACATAATTTCGTTCCGTATAACCTTCACTCAATTTGGCGTAAGGATTCGGCTCTGATTTTCCCACATCCCACGGATCATTGCTACCGTAGCGGATGTATGTATCCCCTGGTTCAGCAGGAAGTGTAGCAGGAAAACGTACGGGATTCCCATGCATGGAATAGGCGAACAAATTCCGGGTACTTGTTTTGGGGGCATGGTGGTAGAACAACTGCGTATTCATATTTAGCCCCACTTTCGTCGTAGAGGTAACACGGGCTGTCACATTACTCTGAAACAGGTATTTCTTGTTGCGCATACCCACATCAAGCTTATCTTCCTTGGGTTGCCGGATGATACCATTTTCATAGAAGATTCCAGCATTCAGGAAGTAATCCACATTTTTGCTTCCGCCCTTGATGGAGATATTCAAATTCTGATTAACGGCGAAGTCTTTGAACAACATACTGTACCAGTCATTGTTTGGGAACAGGTAGGGATTTGCATTGGCACGTGTTTTATCTATCTTATCCCGGCTATAGAAAGGCTCATACTCTTGGTTATTGGCAATAGCCTGATTATAAACGGCTTCATTATACATATCCATGTAAGTCGGGCCATCTGCCATTTTCTGCACATAGGTAGGCATGGAGAAAGTATTATCAAAGCGGATATCTACAGACATTTTCTCGGAAAGCTGTCCTTGCTTGGTAGTAACGATGATAACTCCGTTAGCCCCCCGTGAGCCGTATAGGGACGTTGCCGTAGCATCTTTCAGCACAGAAAACGACGCGATAGATTCTGGAGGAATATTGTTCATCATCGTAGCGTTGATTTCCACACCGTCAAGTATGATCAGCGGTGAGGTATTCGAACCAAAAGTTGATATACCACGTATATAGAATTTCGCCTCATCAGAGCCTGGTTCACCCTGTGTTTGTACGGCGATGATACCTGGAACGTTCCCGGCAAATGAAGTACTAAGATTACTGGATGTCATCTTCAGGTCTTCCGGCTTCACTGCCTGCACAGCTCCCACGAGGGATTCTTTCTTTTGTTTGCCAAAACCGACCACGACCACTTCATCCAGCATCATACTCCTGTCCGGAGTCAAATTAACGGAAATGAACTTCTTATCTTTTACCACTACCGTTTTCTTCTGGTACCCAACATATGAAATGGTCAATGATGCGTTCTTTGCCAACTGTATAGTGAATATACCGTCCACATCTGTTATAACCCCGTTCTGCGTTCCACTTTCCAATACGGTAGCTCCAATAACAGGCTCTCCGTTTTCGTCTCCCACATATCCTTTCATTTCTGCTTTTACTTCTTTTTGCTGGCTCTCGTCGATCTTTCTATTATCTGCCGCCGTTACAACGGAAACGGGAAATAATGTGAAGGCTAACCATAACAGGATGCAACAGCTTTCGCTGGTAAGGCATCCTTGTTTTACTTTACAGTTCATATATCAATAGATTTTTTGATTAGTAGTGTAGATTTTTCTCTGAAATACAGGGAGGTGTGTCGTAATGCACGATGTACCCTCTTTTTTATTCATTACTATACAACTCTGTTCATTTTCTTTTCTATTATTCATTGTGTGTGCAATTTATTTTATAATTATTTCTTTGACTTTATATAAATTACAGTACAAATTCTCAAACTAAGAATCGTTTATATATACGATAGGAAAACAACTCTCTCTTCCGCCCGAAGGCTGGCTGGCAAAAAAAAGTAAATACCTTGTCATACATCAAATTTAGTTGTTAATATATTTGCAAAATTACCCGGAACAACTCGGATAAAATATCAGAAAATGACCTGATATTATAAAATTTAAAGCAAAATACATATTACTAGTGCGATATGAAATCTTTAGGCAGTACTCCGAACTGTTTTTTAAAACAGCTTGAAAAATAGGAGGGGGTACTGAACCCTACCATGTAAGAGACTTCCACCACTCCATAGGTTCCTTCTTTCAGTATGGAAGCTGCCTGCTTCAAACGGAAAAGGCGGAGATATTCGTTCGGACTCATATTTAGGATTCCTTTCAATTTCCGGTAAAAGTTGGAACGTCCCATATTCATTGCATCCGCTATATCATCAATTTGCAGGTCCGTATTATCAAGATGGCGTAATACATACTCATTTAACTTGCTAATAAACATCTCATCGGCCTTTGTCTGCGCCATTGCATCTGCTTTGATAAAAGGAAATTCAATAAAGTGACGGCGTAATCTTTCCCGATTACTCAACAGATTTGCTACATTGGCACGAAGATACTCCATAGAAAACGGCTTTTCAATATACGCATCCGCCCCTTCTTCAAGTCCTTCGATTCTTGATTCCAGATTAGTTTTAGCTGTCAATAATATTACAGGAATATGACTATAGTCCAGATTTTGTTTCAGATGCTTGCATAATTCAACCCCGTCCATCAGAGGCATCATAATGTCACTTATTATCAGATCCACAGATTTCTGTTCAAGAACGTCCAACGCCTCGACCCCATTTTCCGCAATCAGTACATGATACAATGAAGACAATTGCCTGAACACAAAAGCAAGCATATCCTTATTATCTTCTACAACCAATATGGAAGCAACCTCTCTTTTATCTTTATCAGAAACTTCACGATCTTCATCATCATACCCAGGTTTCTTATGTTGTTCTTCCGAATCATCCGGAAGTGTCTGGTGTAATATTGGAATGGAAAGAATGAAACGGTTACAATCTAGCTCCCGGTCCATCACCAGCATACCTTGATGCAACTCTGCCAAGTAACGAGCCATAGCTAATCCGATGCCTGTGCCCGAGACAATATCTTTCCCGTCCCGGTATTGGACAAAGGCTTTAAAAATATTTTCACGCATTTCGATAGGGACTATATTCCCATCATTACTCATAGAGATAGTGAACACCTCATTCTTCTCATCAACAGACAAATGGAGATAAACGTATGTCCGGGCATATTTCAATGCATTAGCAAACAGATTACTGAGAATTTTGGTCAAAGCCTCTTTGTCAACAGAAGCCAACAATTCTTCCTCTGGAACTTCTACTTCAAGTTTAATTCCCCTTTGCTTTGCCAAAGTGGTGAAATACTTATAAACAGAGTGGACGATAGTACCGATATTATATTCTTTCGGATTCAATTTAAAACCTTTATTTTCCGCTTTACGGAAATCAAGTAATTGGTTTATCAGGTTCAGTAACCTCTCCACGTTCTGATCCATAATTTCCAATTCCATCCTTACATTTTCGGAGAGTTCCCTATCAGCAAGTACATTCTCCAATGGGCACTTTATCAGTGTTAAAGGAGTACGGATTTCGTGTGCCACATTTGTAAAGAAATCTATCTTAGTGGTGTAGAGTTCCTGCTCCTTTTCCTGTTCGAACTTCTCCATCTCTTTACGCTGCTTTTCAATAGTACGCTTCCTTAAATAAAAGAAGAGGGCGAAAAATGTACCGAGTATCAATAGGATATAAATCAGGTATGCCCATACGGATAAATAAAACGGGGGCAATATCCTGATCCCCAATGTGCGTACATCTGGATTCCATACACCATCACTATTCGCACCTTTCACGCGTAACATGTATGTCCCATAAGGTAAATTGGAATACGTAATAGGGCCCTTACCCGCTGTATGCCATTCGGAATCATACCCTTCCAGTCTATATAGCAGTGTATTCATGCTCGGTGACTGATAACTTATCGCAGCTATCCTGAAGGAGAACGAATTCTGATTTGACTGAAGTTCGATATGGTTTGACAAAGTGATACTTTGTTTCAATGGAGAGCCTTTTTCTCCGACTACCACCTTTTTATTAAAGAGCATAAAATCGGTAATCAAAACAGAGGGTAAAAAATCATTATCAATAAAGGAGGAGGGGGCAAAGGAGATGAAACCGTTAATACAGCCAAAATAAATCCGTCCATTCTTATCCTTATAGCTGGACTGGTAATTAAACTGGTTACTCAGCAACCCATTAGCAACTGTATACACTTTAAAACTGGAATTCTTCGGGTTAAAATGCACCAGCCCTTTATTGGTTGAAACCCAGAACAATCCCTTTTCATCTTCTTCAATCCGATAAATGACGTTGCTTGGCAGACCGATACCGTCATAACGGACAAAGGTGTTGGCGGAAGGCACAAAGCGGCAGAAGCCACCTCCTTGTGTGGTAAACCATAGCTGATTTTGACTGTCTTCAAAAATACTCAGCACCTTATTGGATGGAAGGGTGGACGAGTCTGCTTCCTCATGTACGAAATGTTCCCAACCACCTGTACGGACATTCTTTTTATAGACGCCATCGGCATAAGTTGCCAGCCATAAATTCCCCTGCTTATCCTCCTTTATATAATAAACAAACGTCCACCCAAGTTCGGGGACGCGTTTAAAACGTTCCGTATCTGGGTTGTACCGAAACAATCCTATTGTTGTTCCAAGATACAGATCGCCCGCAGTTATCCGGCAGATAGAAAAGATATCACTTGCAATATTATCATAGTGCTTTACAGCGTATGTCCTCAAATCAATACGCTTCAATCCTTTTGCAAAATTCCCAACCCACAGATAATCTCCGTCCAAATACAATCCGTGAACATTATGATAAATATCCGGATGAATGAACGGTTCGATTTTTCCAGTACTAGGATAATAATGGAAAAGCCCCTTATCTTCTGTACCTATCCAGAGTGTGCCGTCATGGGCGGCACAAAACTCCCGCACCCTTTTTCCCATTTTGTTTGATTCTTTCTGGGGATAGACTTTATCAAAGTAGGTATATTGCCGGGGGTAATAATTCACACCCCCAAAATAAGTCCCTATCCACATTCCGCCTTCACGGTCTTTGAGAATCGAATAGATGGCATTGTCAGAGATTGAATAGGGATCACCGTTGACGTTCTGCAAGTGGATGATTTTTGCCGTGTGCAGATTATAGATATAAAGTCCCGATTCGGTTCCTATCCATAATTCGTCATCTGAATAAAATGCAAGTTCCCTGATATAAATATCACCTCCCAATTCATCCTTGGAAAGAAGGGTACGGATAGTCTTATTAGTTAGGTTCACTTCTTTCAGTCCGAATACAGTTCCCACATACATGCAATTATAGGGTCCGGGGAGCAATTTATAGATGTATTCATCTCTGAAAGACACTTTTGAATCTTCTGGAAAAATCGGAGTTAAAGTTTTAAGCTTGTCTTTTGAATAATACAGATTTCCATCACGTATGTCCAACCAGCAGACATCGTCCGAATCAAAATAGAGTTGGCCGGAAGTTTTAAGGTTCAGAGTACCGGACCCGTCCGACTGATAATTAACCAACTGGCTATCCTGGGGATTGTAATAGAAGATTCCCCGCGTCTGAGTTACAACCCAGATACCTCCTTTCTGGTCCCCAGTTATCAGATTGACCGTACAGTCTATATCTATGTTTGAATTACTTATCAGAGTAAAATGCCTGACCTTTTCCATTTGTGGGCAATAGACATATAGGCCTACGTCTGTCCCAATCCATATTTGCCCAAGATTGTCTTCATACAAAGAAGTGATGAAATTATTGCCCAAGGTTCCGGATTCTTTCATGAAAGTCCGAAAAGAGATACCATCATACCGGTCAAGACCATCCTTCGTCCCAAACCACATAAATCCTTGTTTATCCTGAAGGATGGCATGGACCGTATTCTGGGATAATCCATTATTGATATCAAGTGAACGGAATGCATATTGTCCTTCATTCAGAACGGCAAGGGAATAAAGAGGCATCAAAGAAAGAAGTATTAATATAACTAAAATACGTAGTCTCTGCATTGTCTTAATTGTTAGTTTCATTAATTAACATACAACAGGATATAAGAATATCCTGAAAAGTGGATATCAGAGCTATTTCAACAGTATATTCTCAGTACGTCCCGGTGTCAGCAATTCCCAAAGGGATGCTACCGTCCAACCGGGAGCAAACATGTCATTATAATATCCTTTTCCATTCCTTCCATAATCCCAGTTGGTGTGCTGGATCACTTCCGGATAATAACCAACTTTTATCACTCCACACATATGTCCTTTATAAGGAAGTAACTGGCACATGGAAGTAGAAATGACTTCAGCAAAATCAGAGAAACGAGGTTCATTATACTCTTTGGAAAGCCAACGGAGCACATCGGCAAATTCAAAAATAAATACATCAATATGATTATTCTCCACCGAGACATTTCCCCAGCCGCGAGTTTTCAGACCGATATCACCCAACATCTGCCCGGGAGCAAACGGAACGTCCCAGACGTAATACCAGGACAAGGCAAAATAAGCCGCTTTTCGTGTCAGAGAGGCATAGTGGTTATGTTCCGTACCATTTGTTATCAATGATAAATAGTAAGTTGCCGTAGCGGTATAGAGGGAAGCTTCCTTATCCTCACAGTTTGCATCCAGCGTAGAGGAGAAATAGTCAGCCTTTGATATAAGCTCTTTTTCCAGATATTCCGCAGTACGCCGGGCAGCGGACAGATAGCGTTTGTCCTTAAAATATTTATATCCCATAACCAGAGGTAATGTAGCGGATGGAGTACTTCCTCCACTTCCGTCAACAACTGTAAAGTCATCATGGAATTTACGTGGAAAACTTCCATCTGGATTTTGCAGTTGCAAGAACATATCGAGCATTTTCTTTAAGCGTTGTTCCCAATCAGGATGGTGACGTTTATACTTCTGTTCATAATTCAGATAATGAAACATGGCATAAATTCCTTCCGACTGACGACGTATGCTATGCACTGGGCGTTCTTCTTTCACATCACTATCATTTTCCAGATTTACCCATTCACGCAAATAACCGGTTTCCGTAAAGCCATTTTCTAAGTAACTATCAAATATCTTTTTACTGCTAGCTGCAAGGTCATCACGTCCATTCTCATTGCCAAACTCCCATGCATTGAAAGCGTTTAGAAGTACGCGACCGACAAAACCTATCTCTGCTACATTCATGTTGGCACAGGCTGCCACTTTCATTTCAGGGCTGGAGTAATAGGCAAGAGCTTTGTCCCCAACAAAACTTTCCACAAAATAATTGCTCAGCACTCCTTTTATCTCTTCTGGAGAAAAAGGTATTTTCACAGGTTGGGGACGGTATGTATCATAACAATATTCCCAAGTATGGCAAATAAAATCTGAGTAGTCTGTAGCCTGCCCCTCGATAAATTCCCAGGTCAGGAGTACTGTTTCTCCTTTTTTTAGATATTGGAAAGATGTAACCTCCGGAGCCAGCGTCAACTTACGAATATAGGTTTTAGGAGCTTCTCGGTAAGGAAATCCAAAAGATAGTGTTGATGTTCCGTCATGGCTCTCAAAGCCGGTGAACCCTAGGGACGTTTTGCCCGAGAGGATGATTTCGCCTGTTTGGTGGGTAGCAAGGGCATCCCATTGAAAATCGTCCTTGCGTGCCACAGTCATATAACGTCCATCTTTCTGATTGAAGATACCGGTAAGGGGTGAGCTCAGACGATCCTCACGTACCAGCCAACTCTCTGATATATGAAATGAAGGAGCACCTTTAGGAGAACGTAAATTGCGACTATACCAGAATCCTGGTAGATAAAACATACAGTCATTATGTCGGAAGCCTGTTTTCAACTGTTGTTGATAATTAAAGTACACGTCTTCCAATGCCGTAATACTTACTACCATTACACATTTAACATTGTCACGTTCTATTCTCTCTGTAATGATTAATGGTATTTTTTCTTCAGACTCTAACAGATAGATTCCCTTATCATCAACGGCTCCTTGAAAAGCAAGGGAATAGTTTCGTGATTGATTACCGGGAACCTTCAAGGAGACTTGTGCAGATATTCTTTTATATATATCATTAACAGTCCTAGCATCAATAGTAATAGTACAGATCATCAGGCAACAAAGCATACATCTTAATTTTGTCATATAAATCAGATAATTTAGTTTATTAATATTCTTTTAATTTGCGTTCCAAAATTAGGATATTACGTATACAAAGAATGTGATTTTTTGAGCAATTATTATAAGATTTCAGTAGAATTCATAAGAAACAGCCCATTAAGTATTTATTTTTTAATCCTCTATTAAGATCCCATTACAATATACACTTATATTTTTATTGGGATATTTAATACTACAAATGTAAATGTGTCAGAATGCGGGCACAACCTCAGGTCCCTAGCCTTTGTATTGACGAGACTTCTTTAAGCTGCGGAGAATTATATACTGTTGTCACTAATCGTGCGGGACGTGGTGGCAGAGGTACACTTGTGACCATGATACGTGGCACGAAGTCTGAAGACGTCATAAAGGTGCTTGAAATGATTCATGTCTCCAAGCGCAAGACAGCCAAAGAGGTCACTTTAGATCTTTTGCCGACCATGATGCGGATCGTCTGAACGGCTTTTCCCAATGCCACTATGACAGGTTATCGGTTTCATGTACCTTAATTCCGCAATACTATTGTAAATTAAATCTTTTAAGTAGAGGTTGTGTCAAAACGCTGACACACCTCTTTTAAATGCTATTTAATGCGAAATTACAAAAATACGCATTTAGATGGAGGCAAACTGTTTGCGCCATTGGCTAGGTGACATGCCCGTTTTTTGTTTGAATATACGATAAATCCATGTGTGGGATGAGAAACCGCACTCTGTGGAAATAGCGTCAATGCTATATTCGGGGTTGGCTTTCATCATGCGAACAGCCTCATTAAAACGAATGTCGCTAAGCCAGGTTCTAAAATTGGTGTATTCTGACTGATTGAAGTATTCTGTCAGTTCGTTTTTCTTGTATCCCAACTTGGTAGCTAGCGAATAGATGTTAACTTCATAGTCCTTATAAAATCCCTCTTCACACCATTTCTTGAGGGCTAATTCTATTTCCATCTTTCTATTAGCTGTCAAGATATTTGTGCCATGAGTGTTCTTGCCGTCTTTCATGTCTTCTGCTTCCGTGACTTTTGCTTCTGCGTCATTTTCCTCAGGAATGACTTCTTTGGGTGTGATGTAATAGCCCATAGCAATGAAAGTGTGGACGAAAAAGATGACAGAGAGTAATATCAAGGGACCTATTATATATAATAAGGTATTGAAGAGGATTGCTACAGGAAGGAGTCCAGCAGCAAAGTATAGCAAAATGATGCTGGCTTGCGAATAGCGCACGTATGGAATCAAGTCGATTCCGAAATTCTCCATGAGCTTCTGCTTTCGGGCTTTTGTTTCTTTGCGAATGATAAGAATAAAATATGCCATGCTAGCCACAAAAAGACCGAGCATCACATAGAGCATATTGCCAATGTGTAAACTTTGACTTTTGAACATGCCAATGACGAAAACTATGGCGATGAGTATGTATGCCATCATACCACGTAAACAATACCGTCGCACTTTGTTGCCTGTGCTCTCTATGTTGATTATGGAGAGAGTGATGGCAAATGCCACTGGAGTATAGAACAATATGTTGAATGCTGCGCCCACATCGGTACCTTGTGCACGGAGTCCATGAATCATCTGTAAGAGGTAGTGGACGGAGAAGAATAGCATGGATGCAACGAGAATCCATCTTGATATTTCGTAGCGCCACACCTTCCATCTCACCTGCAAACTTGCCATGGCTAATTGCAATGCTAGCATGGCTGTAATGACGCAACATACAAGTTGTAATATGAATAACGATTTCATAGTATTGTTATTACCTTAATTCCGCAACACTATAAATTTTAACTTTTATAATATCCTGAACAACAAAAAGTTCTTGGACAAGCCAAGCGGCAAAGCCGAGCGGCTCAGGATTTTGTCATGTCAAAGGATTCACTTAACTTAGTGTTGCAAAAATAGTCAAACAAAACCTCATCAAGCATGGTAAAAGTACAAATAAAATCCGAGAAACTCACATCTTTTGGTGGTATATTTCCAATTATGGAGAAATTCGACAGGATGTTGTCTTGTACAATAGACTCTACTTTAGGTTTGCGTAGCAAAGTGTATGGCTATCAATATAGCGAGATAATACGTTCTCTGATGTGCGTATATTTCTGTGGAGGGTCATGTGTCGAAGACGTGACCTCACACCTTATGGAAGCACTTTGCTTGCATCCACCCCTCCGTACATGCAGCGCAGACACAATACTTAGGGCCATTCGTGAATTGACCACACCGAATCTGACCTACAGGTCTGATTCGGGCAAAAGCTACGACTTCAACGTGGCTTCCGACCTTAACAATCTGCTTGTCAATGCATTGCTGGCAACTGGACAGTTGCTGCCAGACAATGAATATGACTTTGATTTTGACCACCAGTTCATTGAGACGGAGAAATTTGACGCAAAAATAACCTACAAGAAGTTTACCGGTTACAGTCCAGGAATAGCAACGGTCGGCGATGTCATCGTCGGGATAGAGAACCGCGACGGCAATACCAATGTCCGTTTCCATCAGGAAGACACTCTAAAACGTATTTTTGAGCGTTTGGAGAATGCCAGAATACATATAAACCGTGCGAGGATGGATTGTGGCTCATGCTCTGAGGCTATGGTGGAAATGGTGGAGAAGCACAGTCGGCATTTTTATATCCGCGCAAACAGGTGTGTATCGTTGTATGACGATATCTTTGCCTTGCGCGGATGGAAGACCGAATACATAAACGGTCACGAGTTTGAGATATGCTCCATCATTGCAGAGAAATGGGTCGGCAAAGCGTACCGCCTTGTCATACAGCGGCAAAGAAGCATCAACAAGGAACTCGACCTGTGGGAAGGGGAATATACATACAGATGCATACTGACAAATGACTATACTTCGACAGACCGTGACATCGTGGAGTATTACAACAAGCGTGGCGGTGCTGAGCGTGTATTGGACGACATGAACAACGGCTTTGGCTGGAAACGGCTGCCAAAATCGTTCATGGCGGAAAACACGGTGTTCCTGCTTCTGACCGCTTTAATACGAAACTTTTACAGACACCTCATATCTGACGCAAACATGAAGAGCTTTGGACTTAAACGCACAAGCAGAATCAAAACTTTTGTATTCAAGTATGTTTCTGTCCCTGCAAAATGGATTAAGACTGCAAGACAGCACATACTGAACATATACACAAGCAATGATGCATACATGATGGCCTTCAAATTTGATTTTGGGTAGCCTCAAATCTTCGTGGCCTTTTGCGTATTGCCTCAAGTCGCATCATGGGGTAAGGGGATTTTGTCTCTTGCGACTGCACCATTAGGGTTCTTTACGAAAACGAGTCGTTTTAGAGAGGTATCTGCAACCCCAGATATCAAAAATATTACAGGTTGCGGATTTTAGGATGTACAAAAGCTCTTTTATGAGGCAATTGATGAACTCAGGATTACTTATCGCTGAAGGGCACGGGATTTGGAGAGCGGAGAGCGATGAAATTCAGTGGCGCAGAGAGTAAAATAATAAAAAAGTTGGATTTTTATTGACGCGAATCAATTCTTTTAGTATTTTTGCCTTGTCTTTTACCAAAAAAGATTAATAACAGTAAGCGTTAGGCATTATCCATGTTCAGGAAATCCCCAATTTCAAGACAACAATTGGATAATACATCAGGTGTCCCTATGCACTATTATATCTTGTTAGCATATATAGGCGTGGGGCTTTGTGTATTATATGTTGTTGAGTATGGGGATACTTCTGAACGGTAATACCAAAGTTCCCACGCTTAACTTTATATAAACACAACTTCAGGGAACAGAGTTGTCATATAATCGCATTATGAAAGCAATTTGTTTCAAAACCGGACAGGTCCTGCCTTCCGTTTTCATTCCTCTGTCTGTTACTGTCTTTAGTGGAATTCTCTGCCTTTTTGTTTCCATTCCTGCCCCTTTTCGGGACTTGCGGCTATTATTACACAAATTACATGCCAAACAGTTTCTCTGAATCCATTTATGGCATTCAATAATCCCCCTGGACATACAGAAGAGGAACTTTGGCAACAAATACTCTCCCTGTCAAGGGAATTGCAGGAATGCAGGGCCTGCCTGCACTATCATAATACGCTGGATTACATATACGACAAGATCAACATGATAGAGAAAGAACTGGATATCTTGTTGAGAATGTTGTAGGGATCTTGTGACAAAAAGGCATGATAATTATACATTTTTATGACTATTTGTCTCGCAAGCATTAAAATTCATTTTACAACTCCATAAGAGTCCGATTTACAGATGCTATCACATAAATTCATGATTATTGCAGGATATGAATTACGATTTATTTTGTCTAATTTCAAATATCAGAACAGCCATGGATAAACGAATTGAATATGCGATGAACACATTGATCAATACAGAAATCTGGTCAACTAACCTGTACCTGTCATTGCAGGTCTATTTTGAGGGGCAGCAACTTCCGATATTGGCCTCATGGCTAAGTGCACAGGCACAGGACAATATGGGCAAGGTCTATCAGATGATGAACCGCATCTATCATGAAGGAGGTGCTGTAACCATCCATGAAATCAGGCGCGACATCCGGCAATGGCCGACACCGCTGGCTGCCTTGAACACCCTGCTTGAACATGAACAATATATATCCCGTCAGATATCCGAACTTCACGTACTATGCCAGAATACGGATTCATCCATCCATTCTTTCATCAAGGGGCTGTACACAAAACGGATATATGTAAGTACGGCGTTTATGGAATTGTTGCGTATCCTGGCCATGGAATATGAACGCAGGCTGCCCTGCTTCATATGATGTGTCAAATCGTGTAACCTGACCGGAGTTTATTGTTCACAGAGAAAATAATGGTCTAAAAATAAAACAAGTATCATCCTATGGATATATTCGCATACTCAATGTTGTGTTTCACTTCGTTGTTCACATTGATGGACCCCCTCGGAGTGATGCCGGTTTTCCTGCAGATGACCGAGGGCATGAGTGCCGGAGAACGCCGGAGCATCGCCTTAAAATCCTGCGCCCTCACGTTCGTCATACTAGTACTTTTCACCTTGTGCGGCAGGTTCCTGTTCCATTTTTTCGGGATCTCGACCAATGGTTTCCGGATTGCGGGAGGTATCATCATCTTTAAAATCGGATATGACATGCTGCAGGCACACTTCACCCATGTGAAACTGAACGAGAACGAGAAAAAAGAATATTCCAGGAACATCACCGTCACGCCTCTTGCCGTTCCGATGCTGTGCGGTCCGGGTGTAATTTCAAGCGGCATAACACTGATGGAAGATGCCCCTGAGCATATTTTCAAAATTGCACTGGTTTGCGTGATCGCCCTAGTCTGTCTCCTCTCTTTCATTATCCTTTGCGTGTCAACGCGGCTTTTGAAAATTCTTGGAGAAACCGGAAATAATGTGATGATGAGACTGATGGGGCTTATTCTGATGGTCATCGCCGTGGAATGTTTCATAAACGGGATGCAACCTGTCCTGACAGATATTTTGAGACAAGCACACGCTTGCCCCTGAATATGAAAAATAAAAAATAGTACCAACATTAAAAATTAGATTCATTATGACCGAGAATTTACAAAAGGCCCTGAACGGGCAGATTACTGCGGAATTATGGTCCGCCAACCTGTATCTTTCAATGTCCTTCTATCTGGAAAAGGAAGGTTTTTCCGGCATGGCCCGCTGGATGCGCAAGCAATCGGCGGAAGAGACAGGACACGCATGTGCCATCGCCGAATATATGGCCAAACGTGAGGCGGAGGCAAAAGTGGACAAGGTCGATGTGGTTCCACAGGGTTGGGGCAGTCCCACCGAAGTCTTTGAACATGCCTTGGAACACGAGAGACATGTTTCCAGATTGATTGACGAACTGGTACATCTGGCTTCCGAGGAGAAAGACAATGCCACCCGTGATTTTCTTTGGGGATTTGTCAGGGAGCAGGTGGAGGAAGAGGCGAATTTCCTGAACATCGTAAACCTGATGAAGAAAGCCGGAGAGAGCGGCATCCTTTTCATGGATGCAAAACTGGGGGAACGCCAGTCCTGATTTGGAATAAAAAAACGACTGACATGAGCACGATTATTGATTTGTTGGGAACGCAGGCAGGATACTACCTGGACCATGTATGCAAGACAATAGACAAGAAACTCATCCATATCCCCGAGCCGAATATGATAGACAAGGCATGGGTGGATTCCGACAGGAATATACGCACCTTGGAGAGCCTGCAAGCCCTGTACGGGCACGGGCGTCTGGCCAATACCGGGTATGTCTCCATCCTGCCGGTGGATCAGGGGATAGAACATTCTGCCGGAGCATCCTTTGCACCCAATCCTCTTTACTTCGATCCCGGGAACATTGTGAAACTCGCTATCGAGGGAGGATGCAACGCCGTGGCATCCACATTCGGAGTTCTGGGAGCTGTGGCACGTAAGTACGCCCATAAGATTCCTTTCATCGTGAAGTTGAACCATAACGAGCTGCTGACTTATCCGAACAGTTATGACCAGGTCATGTTCGGTACAGTGAAGGAGGCATGGAACATGGGTGCCGTTGCCGTGGGGGCAACTATCTATTTCGGTTCGGAACAAAGCCGCCGCCAGATTGTGGAGGTCTCACAGGCGTTTGAATATGCCCATGAGTTGGGGATGGCCACGGTATTGTGGTGTTATCTGAGAAACAGCAGTTTTAAGAAAGACGGGATTGACTATCATGCGGCAGCAGATCTGACAGGGCAGGCCAACCATATCGGGGTCACCATCAAGGCTGATATCGTGAAGCAGAAGCTGCCGTCCAACAATGGAGGTTTTAAAGCCATCGGATTCGGTAAGACCGACGGGCGTATGTATACGGAACTGGTCTCCGACCATCCGATAGACCTCTGCCGCTACCAGGTGGCCAACGGGTATATGGGAAGGGTTGGCCTGATCAATTCGGGGGGCGAGTCCCATGGGACATCTGACCTGCATGATGCCGTCGTAACCGCAGTGGTGAACAAACGTGCCGGAGGTATGGGACTTATCTGTGGGAGAAAAGCCTTCCAGAAGACGATGAAAGACGGGGTCTCGCTTCTGAACACCATTCAGGATGTCTATCTGGATCCTTCGATAACCGTTGCATAAAAACTATATGGCATGAAAAGGATCGTATTGTTGAGACATGGCGAGAGCCTATGGAACAAGGAAAACCGCTTTACCGGTTGGACCGATGTAGACCTGAGTGATAAGGGGATCGCAGAAGCCTGTAAAGCCGGTGATATGCTGAAAGAAGCGGGATTCTCTTTTGAGGCGGCTTACACATCCTATCTGAAACGGGCTGTGAAAACGTTGAATTGTGTTCTGGACCGTCTCAATGAAGACTGGATCCCGGTGGAGAAAAGCTGGAGGTTGAACGAGAAACACTACGGCATACTTCAGGGACTTAACAAAAGGGAGACAGCAGACAAATATGGCGAGGAACAAGTCCATATCTGGCGGAGAAGTTACGGCGTGTCGCCCGAGCCGGTGAAGGAAGACGATCCCCGCTATCCGGGGAACGACACCCGTTACGCCGGTGTTCCCGAAATGGAACTGCCACGGACTGAATCCCTGAAGGATGCCGTCATGCGTGTCATGCCCTATTGGGAATGTGTCATCCTACCCACATTGATGCATAGGGACAACCTGCTTGTCGTTGCCCATGGAAACAGTCTGCGCGGGATAGTCAAGCATCTCAAGAATATTTCCGATACGGACATATCCCTCTTGAACCTGCCCACGGCAGTACCTTATGTATTCGAATTTGATGAACGGCCGGTGCTTGTCAGGGACTATTTCCTCGGAGACCAGGAGGAGATACGGAGACGGACGGAGGCTGTAGCCGAACAAGGTATGATCAGACGATAAGAGTCAGTCAATCAGACTGATTTGTATTGTCTTTTTGAATATTTTATTTATTAACAATTTAAAAAAGGAGGTAAAAATGGTACCTGTAAAAACAAATTCAAACTGGTTGCCGAGTATTTTTAACGATTTCTTCGAGAATGAGTGGCTGGCAAAAACGGGAGTTACGGCTCCTGCCATCAATGTCATTGAGAATGACAAGGACTACAAGGTTGAAATGGCGGCTCCCGGAATGACGAAGGATGATTTCAAGGTGAATGTTGACGAAAACAACAACCTGACAATCTGCATGGAAAAGAAAGAAGAGAAGAAGGAGGAGAAGAAAGACAAGAAGTATCTCCGCCGCGAATTCTCTTATTCCAAGTTCCAGCAGACCATCCTGCTACCTGAAAACGTGGAGAAGGATAAGATTTCCGCAAAAGTCGAACACGGGATCCTGTCCATTGAAATCCCGAAAGTGAAGGAGGAAGAAAAACAAAAAACTTCCAAGGCTATCGAGGTTAAATAATTCCATATCTGGAATGGTGTAAGGCCGGACAGGCTTTTCCTGTCCGGAGAGCCGTCCGGCCTTTAACAGGCACTTCCGGAACAGGGAACCGGCACAACCGATGAAGGAATTCAATTTTGAAAAAGAGCTGCTTAGCGTACAGGACGAACTGTTCCGTTTCGCGTACAAACTGACAGCGGACAGGGAGAAGGCGGAAGATCTGCTGCAGGATACCCTGCTCAAGGCAATGCTTCACAAAGAAAGTTACAACAAGAACACAAATTTCAAAGGGTGGCTGTTTATCATCATGCGTAACACGTTTATCAACGGTTACCGGGCGGAGGTCGGTCATACCCGTCTGTACATATCCTCCGATCCTGCATATTATTCGCGGATCATGGACGAGTCCCGTACAGAGGAGGTGGACAGGAACTATGACCTGGAAAAGATACGTAATGCCATCAAAAGTATACCGGAGTCGCATTTCATACCTTTTGAGATGTACCTGTCAGGGTTCAAATACCGTGAGATAGCGGAAAGAACCGGTGTGAGTTTGGGAACCATAAAGAGCCGTATTTTTCACTGCCGGAAAAAACTGAAAGCTATATTGGCAGAATGAAACAAAACAAGAACTGAGATAGATGAAAAAAGATGAATATATAGGAATCCTTACTTCCGGAGGGGACGCTTCCGGAATGAATGCGGCAATCCGTGCCGTGACCCGTACCGCCATTTTCAACGGCTTCAAAGTCAAAGGAATTTACAGAGGGTACGAAGGCCTGATAGCGGGCGAGTCCAGGGAACTTACGACCGAGGATGTGAGCAGCATCATCCAGCGTGGGGGAACCATCCTGAAAACGGCACGTTCCGAAGCGTTCACCACCCCGGAAGGACGCAGAGAGGCATACGATACCATGAGGAAAGAAAAAATCGGGGCGCTGGTAGTCATCGGGGGCGACGGCTCACTGACTGGAGCCCGCATATTTGCCGAGGAATACCCTGTCACGTGCATAGGACTGCCCGGTACCATCGACAATGACCTGTACGGTACCGATTTTACAATCGGATATGATACGGCCCTGAACACCATTGTGGAGTGTGTGGACAAAATCCGGGATACAGCCACCTCGCACGACCGAATTTTCTTTGTCGAGGTGATGGGACGCGACGCCGGTTTCCTCGCCCAGAACAGCGCAATAGCCTCGGGAGCCGAGGCCGCCATTATTCCGGAAGACCGGACGGATGCGGATCAGCTGGAGACTTTTATCGGACGCGGATTCCGGAAGACCAAGAACAGCAGCATCGTCATCGTGACGGAAAGCCCGGGCAATAAGAATGGCGGAGCCATGCACTATGCCGACCGGGTAAAAAGGGAATACCCCGGATATGATGTCAGGGTCTCTATCCTGGGACATCTACAACGGGGAGGAGCGCCAAGTGCCAACGACCGCATATTGGCCAGCCGGCTGGGTGAGGCCGCCATACAGGCCCTGATGGAGGACCAGCACAATATCATGGTAGGCATACATAACAATGAGATTGTCTATGTTCCTTTTGACCAGGCTATCAAGAACGACAAGCCCATTGACAAAAACCTGATCCGTGTCCTTAACGAGTTGTCCATATAAAATGTTACTCCTATGTCGGAAGTTGCCCCTTTAATATCAGACCTTGCCACTATCTTGATTATAGCCGGTATCATAACCGTCATTTTCAAATGGCTGGGACAGCCGGTCATAGTGGGATATATTGTGGCCGGTATTATGGCAGGTCCTTCCATTTCCCTATTCCCGACTGTTTCCGACCAGGCCAATATCAAGATATGGGCGGATATCGGTGTTATTTTCCTCCTGTTCGCCATAGGACTGGATTTCTCGTTCAGAAAGCTGATAAGTGTGGGAGCCTCGGCCATATTCTCCACTGTTATCATCGTCTGCGGCATGATGTTCCTGGGATATACGGCAGGCAATGCGATGGGCTTCTCACACACGAGCTGTATCTTTCTGGGCGGAATGCTGTCCATGTCCTCCACCGCCATCGTATTCAAAGCATTCAGTGACATGGGGCTTCTCGATCAGAAATTTACCGGTATTGTCCTGGGGATACTAATCATTGAGGACGTGGTGGCGGTAATCATGATGGTGGTCCTCTCCACATTGGCTGTAGGCAAGCATTTTGAAGGCTTCGAAATGCTGGAGAGCATATTGAAACTTGCGGCCTTTCTTATTTTCTGGTCAGCATTGGGAATCTATCTGATTCCTACCCTTCTGAAAAGATTGAACCGCTTTATTAGCAATGAAATACTGTTGACAACCTCCCTGGGACTATGCCTGGGAATGGTGATGATAGCGACAAAGGCGGGATTCTCCGCCGCGCTGGGTGCGTTCGTCATGGGATCCCTGCTGGCAGAAACAGATAAAGCGGAAGAAATCGCACATATCGTGCAACCGGTAAAGGACCTGTTCGCCTCCGTTTTCTTCGTATCAGTGGGAATGATGATCGACCCTGCCATGATATGGGAATATGCCGTTCCTGTTTTTATCCTGACGGCACTGGTCCTATGCGGGCAGGTCCTGTTCGGGAGTTTCGGCGTGTTGCTTTCCGGACAACCGCTAAAGATTGCGATACAAGCCGGCTTTTCCCTGGCACAAGTGGGTGAGTTTGCGTTCATCATCGCTTCGTTAGGAATCAGTCTGAATGTAATGGACAAATACCTTTATCCGGTCATAGTGGCAGTATCGGTCATCACCACTTTCCTTACTCCTTATATGATAAGACTGTCGGATCCCGTCTACTGTTTTGCAGACAGGCACTTGCCACAATTCCTGAAAGATTACCTGACGCATTATTCTTCTGGAACAATGACCACAAGACATCAAGGCTCCTGGCACAAGCTCATCAGGTCCATGTTGGTATCCGTCACCCTTTATCTGGTGGTATGCCTGTTTTTCATAGCGCTGTTCTTCTCCTATGCGTATCCTCTGGTAATGGGACGTATTCCGGGGATGAAAGGAAGCCTGCTGAGCTTCGTTCTTGTCCTCCTTATCATATCCCCGTTTTTGTGCGCCATCATCATGAAGAAAAACAATTCCGTCGAATTCCGCAAACTTTGGGCGGACAACAGGTTCAACAGGGGGCTGCTGGTATCAATGATAGTGATCAAGGTGTTGATCTGTATCATTATCGTAATGGGTATCATCATCCGTCTTTTCAATGTCGCTTTGGGGTCAGGACTGATATTATCTTTCCTGATCATTGTCGTTATCTATTTTTCCAAGCGGATACGGAAACGATCGCTAAGTATGGAAAAACAGTTCCTCGAGAATTTCCAGGGTACAGCCGGGACATTTCCACAGGAAGAACCGGAAACAGGAGAAACCTCCACAGAAAAAAATCATGAACTATCAAATAAGTAAAATGTTATGGAATATTCAAGTTATCATGTAAACGTCCCACAATGGAGGGAGATTACAGTCGGTTCACACCTTCCGGCAGAATTGCGGAGATTTGCGGAGATGGCACATAATCTTTGGTGGACCTGGAACGAGGATGCGAAGAGTTTATATAGTGGTTTGAACCCGGAACTATGGGAAGAGGCGGAACAGAATCCGGTACTGTTTCTGGAACGGATGGATTATGAAGAGCTGGAGGCACTGACACATGACGGAAACTTCATGCGTAAGATGGAAAACGTATATTCCACTTTTAAGGCGTATCTTGATGTGGAGCCGGACCACAGCCGTCCGTCAGTTGCCTATTTCAGCATGGAATATGGTCTGGACAGGGTTCTTAAAATCTATTCCGGCGGTCTGGGCATATTGGCAGGTGACTATCTGAAGGAAGCTTCGGACAGTAACGTAGACCTCTGCGCTGTAGGGCTTTTATATCGTTATGGCTATTTTGACCAGGCTCTGGCGATGGACGGGCAGCAACAGGTTCATTATGACCCACAGAATTTCGGGCAGCTTCCGATAGAGAAAGTGATGCAGCCTGACGGGCGACAACTGGTAATCCATGTTCCCTATGCCGACAGTTTCACGGTCCATGCCAATGTATGGAAGGCCAATGTGGGACGTGTTTCCCTCTACCTGCTGGATACGGACAATGAACTGAACAGCGAGTTCGACCGTCCGATTACCCATCACCTGTATGGCGGTGACTGGGAAAACCGGCTCAAGCAGGAAATACTGCTCGGCATCGGAGGAATGATGACATTAAAAGTATTGGGCATCGAGAAAGATGTATATCACTGCAACGAGGGGCATGCCGCACTGATCAATATCCAGCGGTTATGCGACTATATATCCGAAGGCCTGGACTTCGGACAAGCCATGGAACTGGTTAGGGCTTCCTCGCTTTACACTGTGCATACACCTGTGCCTGCCGGCCATGACTATTTCGATGAGGGGCTTTTCAATAAATATATGAAAGGATATCCTGATAAGCTGGGCATTACGTGGGACGAGTTGATGAACCTCGGACGGCAAACTCCGGGCAACAAGGGAGAACGTTTCTGCATGTCGGTATTCGCCTGCAAAACCAGCCAGGCGGTAAACGGTGTCAGCAAGCTGCACAAGTCCGTTTCACAGCAGATGTTCGCGCCTCTCTGGAAAGGCTATTTCCCGGAAGAGAACCATGTGGGCTATGTGACGAATGGCGTACACTTTCCCACTTGGTGTACGGCGGAGTGGAAAAAGCTGTTTAAGGACAATTTCGATGAGAATTTCATGAACGACCAGTCCAATCAGGAAATATGGAAAGGCGTTTATAATATACCCGATGAAGAGATATGGAACATGCGGAAAAGGTTGAAAACCAAACTGATATCCTACATCAAGTGGAAATGCGGCCGGGACTGGCTCAAAAGCCAGGTTGACCCGGCATTGGGTGTCTCCATTTTCGAGAAGTTTAATCCGAATGCTCTTCTTGTCGGCTTCGGAAGGCGCTTTGCAACTTACAAAAGAGCTCATCTTTTGTTTACCGATTTGGATCGTCTGGCGCGGATTGTGAACAATCAGGAACATCCCATACAGTTTGTCTTTGCAGGAAAAGCCCATCCAAACGACACTGCCGGGCAAGGGCTCATCAAGCAGATTGTGGAGATATCCCGCCGTCCTGAATTCTTGGGTAAAATCATCTTCCTTGAGAATTATGACATGGACCTGGCACGGCATCTTATTTCTGGGGTTGACATCTGGATGAATACTCCCACCCGTCTTGCGGAGGCTTCCGGAACTTCCGGTGAGAAGGCTCTGATGAACGGCGTACTCAACTTCTCCGTGCTGGACGGTTGGTGGTACGAAGGCTACCGCAAGGAGGCGGGATGGGCCATCACCGACAAGGCCACCTATCAGGATGAACAGTACCAGAACCAACTGGATGCGGAAACAATTTATTTCCTGCTGGAACATAATATCCTGCCGTTATATTATGAACGGAAAGAAAAAGACTATCCGGAAACCTGGGTCAAGTACATCAAGAACTCGGTTGCGCAAATAGCTCCCCGCTTCACGATGAAAAGACAGCTGGATGACTACTATGACGGATTTTACAACAAGTTGTCGGAACACTTTCATGTTTTGGCGGCGGACAATTATGCAAAGGCGAAAACGCTTGCCGGCTGGAAGGCAGCTGTCGACAGCAGATGGAATGCCGTGGAAATCGTTTCCGTGAATGCGGGAAAAGGATTGGACGCCACGGTGGAGGCTGGTAAGGAATACGAGATGACGGTCGTCATTGACGAGAAAGGGCTGGACAACGCGATCGGATTGGAATCGGTCATTATACGGCATGAGGAGAATGAGGATCGCATCCATGAGGTCATTCCTTTTTCTTTGACATCCAAAGACGGAAACCTATACACTTTCAAGGCAATAACCAGAATGTTCAGCGCTGGAAGCTTCAAACAGGCATTCAGAATGTATCCCAACCATCCCCTGTTACCTCACCGGCAAGATTTTTGTTATGTACGATGGTTCTGAACGGACATGAATAAGCAAGAGTTACTGACAAATGGACGGTGTAAGAAGAAGGCGGACCGAGAAACCGTCTGGCCGGTTGTCATCATGAACTTCACCGGTGTGTATGCCCATGAGGTATTTGCACGGAACAATCAGTTCATTTGGCTAGACTGCCGTCACCTTTCTGGAACGAGAGGTTACTGTGACAAGGAGGGGATACGAAAATTGAAGCGGGTGATTGCCGGTTATCCAGCGGAAGGTATCCATTTCATTGATTCGGGCAATTATCATTACCTGACCAAATTATGGACAGACAAACTTCGAGTTCCGTTCTCTCTGATTGTATTCGACCATCACCCCGACATGCAGCCTCCCTTGTTCAAGGGCATGCTTTCTTGTGGGAGCTGGGTAAAAGACATGTTAGACTGGAATATGCTTTGCAAGAAAGTGGTGATAGTCGGTGCATCGGACAAACTGATACGCACCGTACCGGAAGAATACGGACAACGAGTCAGTTTTTATAGCGAAGCGACGTTAGCTCACGAGAAGGGCTGGCGCAATTTCTCCTCTGCGTATATTGAAGGACCGGTTTACTTGTCCATAGACAAGGATGTCCTGAACCCGGCATCCGCAGTAACAGACTGGGATCAAGGGTCTTTCAGCCTGCAGGAACTGGAGGAATTACTGGCAATTGTCCTTCGAAAGGAACGTGTAGTCGGCATTGATATCTGCGGGGAATGCTCCGCAACGCTTACTTTGTTTGAGGAGAGGCGGGAAGCCACCGTGGACAGCCGGGCGAACAAGGAGCTGCTCAAACTCATACAGTCATTCTCCTGTTTTTTATAAAGCTGTTGGATATTGTTAATTATATTATCACATAAACCATATTTTATTATTATGATGAAAACAATTGTTCGTAAAATCGGTCTGGTTGCACACGATGCAATGAAAAAGGACATGATAGAATGGGTTCTTTGGAACTCGGAACGTCTGATAGGGCATAAGTTCTATTGTACGGGAACCACCGGTACACTCATTAAAAAAGCGCTCGAAGAGAAACATCCTGAAACAGAATGGGATATCACGATTCTGAAATCCGGTCCTTTAGGTGGTGACCAGCAAATGGGCTCACGTATTGTGGAAGGAGAGATTGATTATTTGTTCTTTTTCACGGATCCGATGACATTGCAGCCACATGACACGGATGTAAAGGCACTGACCCGGCTGGCGGGAGTTGAAAATATAGTTTTCTGTTGTAACCGTTCGACAGCGGACCATATTATTTCCAGTCCTTTGTTTCTTGACCCGACCTACAAACGGATTCATCCAGACTATACCAATTATACACAACGCTTTGAAAACAAAGAAATTGTATCGGAAGCAGTAGAACGGGTGAAGAAACGGATGAGCCGAAATGAAAACAATATGATCGAATGAGAATGTAATGTCCAATAAAGGGGATGTGATATGTTTCAGTCATAAAAAGCAGGTTCCTATCCTTTCTGTGAGTATAAAAAAAGATTAAAAGATCAACTGTGTGATAGCAAACTTGCGAGGTATCCTCAAATGGTTTGAAACAGTAATAAACTTTTATCATAAGTTTCTATTATTCCCTTTTATATGAGCGAACACGCCTTTTTGTAGGATTCCAATATAAGAATGAAGACTTCCATGTGGTTGAAACTTAAAATCCTTTTAGGATATGTCATACTGCTTCTCCTGCTCGTCCTGACCATTCATATCTTCCGCAAGGAACAGACGAGGCGGAACAGCCTGCGACAGGATGAGCATGAACTGGCCTGTATCCGGCATCTGGCCGGAGAAACATACGCGGGCTTGCTGGGACTGGCCACTTACGGTGAAACAGCCAGCGTCTGGGATGAAAGCGACCTTGGACTCTACCACACAAAAAAAGACAGTGTCTGTAACATGTTGCAGACACTGAAAAGGTATGTGAAGTCTCCCGAACAACAGTCGCGCATAGATTCGTTATGCCTGCTGCTGGAAAGAAAGGAACTGTTGTTAGACACGGTCATGGACACGTTCGGGCGTCTGCGCAAGACCGGCGAGATCGTGAACAGCAAGATTCCGGCAATCGTGTCCCATATCCAGCAGGCGGATGTCCTTCCTGCCGAGAAAAAGAAGGAGGAGGAAACTCCGAAGAAGGGTTTCTGGTCATTCATCAGGCCCGGGAGGAAAAAATCGGCCTATCTGCAGCAGAAGGAACAGCTGGAACGCCAGCGACAGTCCATTGGTAAACATCAGGGTACCACATCTGTCACGAGCATGCTGCACTCCCTTGACAGGGAGGTGACCGACATGCAGAAAGCCGAACGGGAAAGGCTGCTGGAACAGATGGACCTCCTGTACAGTAACAACACGGACCTGAACCACAGGCTACACCGGATTGTCAGGGACTTTGAGGCGGATGCTGGAATACGGCTTGATGAGCGTTACAGGCAATTCATTTCCACACGCGACCGCTCGTTCCATACGGTCTCTCTGCTGGCTGTCCTCATCTCGTTGCTGACCGTCCTCCTGTATCTTATCATCCACCGGGATCTGAACAGGATAAACCAGTATCAGCGTCAGCTGGAAGCCTCCAATCGTGAGAACACGGAGCTCCTACAATCCAGAAAACGCATGATGCTCACCATCGCTCATGACCTTCGTGCGCCACTGGCTACTATCAAAGGATGCGCCGAACTGCTCCCCGGGGAAGAAAAGAAGAGCCGCAAGGACGAGTATGCGGAAAATATACTCCATTCTTCCGATTACATGATCGGGCTGGTCAATACGCTGATCGGATTCTACCTGCTGGATACCGGCAGGAACAAACCCATCCTTTCGATTTTCCGGCTGGAGACCCTTTTCAGCGAAACAGCCCGGAACTACGGTTCGCTGGCCAAAAAGAAAAAGCTGCGGCTGACAACCGCCTTTTCCGGTCTGGATGTGGTAGTAAGCGGTGACCGTTCCCAGCTCCAGCAAATCCTGAACAATCTGCTTTCCAACGCCATTAAATTCACCCGGCAAGGTGAAATCCGCCTGCAAGCGGAATACCGGAATAAAGAATTGCATTTCTCGGTACAGGACACCGGTACCGGGATGACGGAGGAAGAAACAACCCGGATATTCACAGCTTTTGAACGGTTGGACAATGCCCGTAATGTTCCCGGTTTCGGATTGGGGCTGGCCATTGCAAGCAGGCTGGTCTCCGGGATGCAGGGAAGCCTTACCGTAAAAAGCAAACCGGGTGAAGGCAGCACGTTTACCGCATTCCTGCCACTCCTTGAGGCGGATGAATCCACCCAGATGGATGAGACACGCATCGCTACTGATTATCATCTGGATGGAATCAACGTACTGGTCATTGATGACGACCGGATGCAACTGAACATTACCAAAGAGATGTTTAACCGTAACGGAGTGCGGTGCGACTGCTGCCAGACCAGCCGTGAACTGGTTACCCGGCTACGGTCACAAAGATATGACCTGCTGCTGACGGATATACAGATGCCTGAAACGGACGGCTACGGAATACTTGAACTGCTCCGGGCATCCAATATGGAGAACGCAAAGACAATCCCCGTCATAGCGGTAACGGCACGGGTGGATGATGACAACGAGTATCTGTCGGGCGGCTTTTCGGGCTGCATCCATAAACCATTCTCTATGGAAGAACTGATAAATACAGTGGCACAAGTGATAGGAGAAAAAGACAGAAAGGAGTATGCTCCCGATTTCTCACTCATCCTTTCAGGAGAGGACAACAGGGAGGAAATGCTCGCCCTGTTTATCGAAGAGAGCCGGAAAGACCTTGCCGCATTAACCGCTGCCTTAGACCGACAAGACAAGGAGGCCGCCGCCTCCATCCTGCATAAGAACCTGCCCCTATGGGAAACCGTCCGTCTGGATTTCCCCTTGTCTCATTTACGGGAACTGGTGACAGAACCTGCGACAGAGTGGACCAATAGACAATCCATGGAAATGCGGGACATCATCCGGGCAGTGGAAAAACTGATAGTATACGCTGAAAAATACGGGAGGAAAGCCTATGAAAACAATCCTGATTATTGAAGATGATATTGTGTTCAGCCGTAGCATCAGCAACTGGCTGGTGAAAAAAGGGATGAAAACCGAATGCGTGGCAACCCTTGCGAATGCCCGTAAAGCCATCGGGCAAAAGGAGTTCGACCTAATACTGGCAGACCTGCGCCTGCCGGACGGAAATAGCACCTCGCTCCTGAAATGGATGAATGAGAAGTACTACTCTATCCCTTTTCTGATCATGACCAACTACGGACAGGTGGAGAATGCGGTGACAACCATGCAACTGGGAGCCATCAACTACCTGTGTAAGCCTGTGCAGCCAGACAATCTCCTGGCTCTGATAACGGAGATACTGGATAAAAACGATAACGAACAGGAGTTCTACCGAGGTGAAAGCCCCAAAGCCCATGAGATGTACCGTCTGATAGAGATGATTGCCTGTGCCGACATCTCCGTTCTGCTCCGTGGGGCTTCCGGCACCGGGAAGGAGCACATTGCAGCCGAGATACATGCCCGGAGCCATCGGAAGAACAAGCCGTATCTGGCTATCGACTGCGGGGCCATTTCCGATGAGCTTGCCGCCTCCGAGTTTTTCGGTCATCAGAAGGGAGCCTTTACCGGTGCGGAAAGCGACAAGGTCGGATTGTTCCGTGCCGTTAACGGAGGGACATTGTTTCTGGACGAGATAGGCAACCTTTCCTATAAGACACAGATGCTCCTGCTCAGGGCCTTGCAAGAGAAACGCTGCAAGCCGGTAGGTTCCACGAAAGAATACTCTTTTGATATCCGGCTGGTTGCCGCCACCAATGAGAATCTGGAAAAAGCCATCGGAGAAGGACGCTTCCGGGAAGACCTGTTCCACCGGCTCAATGAGTTCACTCTGCGGATTCCTACACTGGCAGAATGCCGGGAAGACATCCTTCCTCTGGCTTATTTTTTCTTGAAACTCACTTGCGCCAAGGCCCATAAATCGTTTCGTGGCTTTGACCGGCTGGCAGAGGCGGCACTGCTGGAATATCCCTGGCCGGGGAATATCCGTGAACTGAAGAATGTAATAGGTCGAGCCGTACTCATCTGCCAAGAGCAATGGATTTCCGTTTCAGACCTGAACCTTGAAATCTCCCTTCCTAAAGAAGAAGAAACGCAGTGGACGGAAGAAGAAAAAGAAAAGGCGTTGCTTCTCCAGACCCTTGAAAAGACGGGTGACAACCGTTCCAAGGCGGCCCGGTTGCTCAATGTCAGCCGGACTACCCTGTATGAGAAACTAAGGAAATACCATATCATCGACTGACCGGAGGATAACCCGAAGCAAATGAGGTTTACAAAAGTGTAAGCCGTCCTAACATTCTTGTCAAGGACGGCTTACACTTTTTATTTACACCCGTTTCTATATGAAATTTGTTTATTGTTGATTGTCAGTATTTTAAAAAGGTATAGAGCTTTAAACGATAGCAGAGGCATTTCATTTGGCTTACTCCGGTATAAACAAATCAAATGTATGCCGTATGAAACCATTTACAGAATGCCGTATATTCAATTATTTATCTCTGGCTTCAAGCCCAAAACAGACAGTTTCCGATGAAGAATTCTCTTCCTCCTATACCGAATATGAACAATACCTTTACGACCTCGCCATCGAATCGGTTTCCGTATCGGAAAGGCTGCGCCATCTGCTTCACAGCAAGGTAGAACTGATTTCCCTAAAGAAGTTATTCACCCGAACAGGACATTTCCACACGGCAGTAGCCGAATTCTATCTGGACAAATGCCTCCTGCTGGTGGAGGCGGAAATAGAGCTGGTCAATTTTGGTGTACAGTACCCCGGAACCATCACGACACCTTCCTCGTTTCTTTCATCGCTCCATTGGAAAGGTTCGCTGGTCAACCTGATGGAACTGATCTCCTCGCTGGATTACAGCGGGCTGATTACGGACGAAAGCGGCAAACGCCTCTCTTTCGCCGGTATCGTTTCCGCTTTTGAGAAACTCTTCAATGTTGCCATTCCCAAACCATATGACCTGCGTGCCGACCTTGCCCGGCGCAAAAAGAACTATTCCGTCCTGCTGCCCAAACTAAAGGAAACCTTTGAAAAGAACATCGCGGCTTGCGGAAACGGGAAGTGAACAGGGGTATTTTTACCCCCTGTCACAAATAGTCATCTCTTGTCATTTGTAGTCACTTTCCGATTTTAGGTTCGTATCAAAATTATCACTTATTTTGCTGCCGGATAAATAAAACCTGAAAAGATATGGCTAAAATCAATAGTACACGCAAACCCGGACGGGCTGACACTTCGAGCAAATGAAGAGGCGGACGGAATCCCAAAGAGGAATCAGAACTTCATTCTTATTATTACGGATTCCGTCTGGACGAACTCCAGAACATCGAGTTTGAGAGGCTCTTTGAGAATTCGGGAGCTAATAATAAATCCCAGTTCATCCTTGCCGCCCTTTTCGACAAACCGATGAAAGTCGTGAAAATAGATAAGGCGGCAACGGACTACTACATCAAGCTGACCAACCTGCAGAGCGAATACCGCCGGATCGGAGTAAACTATAACCAGGCAGTCAAAGCTCTGCATACCGGACTATCCGAAAAGAAGGCTCTTGCCATGCTCTATAAATTGGAGCAACTGACTATTGAACTAATATCTCTCAACCGGGAGATTATCCGTCTCACCCAAGAATTTGAACAATGGTTGCAAAAATAACATCAGGAGCCTCCGTTTACGGGGCATTATACTACAATCAAGAAAAAGTGGACAAGCAGCAGGCACGGCCACTGGCATGAAACCGGATCATGGAACCGGCAGACGGCCATCCGACCATCCAGCACTGCATCCGTTCCTTCGAACCGTATCTGGCGGCTAACCGCCGGACTGAGAAGCCCGTTATCCACATTTCATTAAATCCACACCCGGACGATGTGCTGACCGATGAACAGTTGACCGCTATCGGCCAGGAATACATGGAAAAAATGGGATATGGCAACCAACCCTATATCATCTACCGGCATGAGGATATCGGCAGGCCCCACATCCATATCGTCTCCCTGCGTATTGACGAGCAGGGAAAGAAAATTAAAGATTACAAAGAATGGCAACGCTCGACCGCTGTTTGCCGGGAGCTGGAGAGGAAATACCATCTGTTACCCGCCGAGAAGATGGAGCGACGGGAATCCCTGCCGCTGACTGCCGTCGATTACCGGAAGGGGGATATCAAGCATCAGATAGCCAATGTGGTCAAGCCCGTCATGCAGGGATACAAGTTCCAATCCGTCAAGGAGTTTAAAGCCCTGCTTGGCCTTTTCCATGTAACGGTGGAAGAGGCCCACAAGACGATAAAGGGAAAGACCTATCATGGACTGGTCTATGCGGCTACCGATGAAAAAGGAGAACGGACCGGCGTAGCCATCAAATCCAGCAAGATCGGTAAAAGCGTAGGCTACGAGGCACTCCAAAAGAAATTTGTGAAAAGCAAACAATGAATTGCCCGACATCCCGTACCCGTACAGACGAAGGAAGCTATCGCTACCGCCCTGCAAGGACAGCCCACCCGTCAGGGATTCCTGCAGGAACTTTCTGGAAAAGGCATTGCCGCCATACTCTGGCAGAACGATTCCGGTGTGATCTATGGCGTGACCTACATCGACCATAACTCAAAGACCGTATTCAAGGGCTCGCTTCTGGGCAAAGAATATTCGGCATCGGTTATAAACCGGAAGTACGGCACGATCCCACCGGAAAAGACTGAAGAAGCCCCTGTTATCCATCCGTCCGAACCGGAAATGAAAGAGACGGAGCTGGTGGAAGGACTGCTTGATATATTCTCTTTGGAATCCTATCCGTATCCGGCAGACGACCTGACGCAAAGCCCTTACGGGAAAAAGAAAAAGAGAAAACGCAGAGGTCCGCATCTGGGCTAATAAAATGTATCACCATTAATTATCATACCGCTTATGTCACAAGACGAAACCAGAGGGCTCAATAAGAACCTTGACTTCATGAGGGCCATCAGCATCCTATTTTTAGTGATGAATGTCTATTATTTCTGCTATCCCTATTTTCTTTCCATGAACCTGAACATCGGTGTCGTGGACAAGATACTGCTCAATTTCCAGCGGGATACCGGGCTGTTTTCCCATTCGCTGGTGAGCAAGTCCTTCAGTCTGCTCTTCCTTTTCTTCTCCTGCATGGGAGCGAAAGGACGGAAGGACGTGGAGATGTCATGAAGGAGTATCGGCTGTTACCTTATAGCCGGGATGCTGCTCTTTTTTGGTAGCGAGCTCTTACTGACGGCACGCTTCCCCGTCGCGCTTCTAACCTTATTATATGTAGCTACCGTAGCTGCCGGATATATCAGCCTGCTTACCGCCGGAACCTGGATCAGCCGCCTGTTGAAGAACCAACTCATGGATGACGTCTTTAACGACGAGAACGAGAGCTTCATGCAGGAGCGCAGGTTGATTGCCAATGAATACTCGGTAAACCTGCCCACCCGTTTCCGTTACCAACGAAAGACCTATTCAGGCTGGATAAACGTGATTAATCCCTTCCGCGCCTCATTGATATTAGGCACGCCGGGATCAGGAAAGAGTTATGCCATCATCAATAACTATATCCGCCAGCAGATAGAGAAAGGATTCGCCGCCTATATCTATGATTTTAAGTATCCGGATTTAAGCATAATTGCTTATAACCAGCTGCTTAAAAACAAGGATAAGTATGCCAAGCCGGTCGGATTTTATGTGATTAATTTCGATGATCCCAGATACAGCCACCGGTGCAATCCCCTCAATCCTTCGTTTCTATCCGATATCGCGGATGCATACGAATCAGCGTATGTAATCATGTTAAATTTGAACAAGAGTTGGATTCAAAAGCAGGGAGATTTCTTTGTAGAAAGCCCGATTGTGCTATTTGCGGCGGTGATCTGGTATCTTAAAATCTATGAAAACGGGAAATTCTGCACCTTCCCACATGCCATAGAGCTATTGAATAAACCGTATTCCGACCTGTTCACCATACTGACCTCTTACCGGGAGCTGGAGAATTACCTGTCACCTTTTATGGATGCATGGAAAGGTGGTGCGATGGAGCAGCTCCAAGGGCAGATAGCTTCCGCCAAAATTCCGCTATCAAGGCTGATCTCACCTGCCTTATATTGGATTATGACCGGAGATGACTTCACGCTGGATATCAATAATCCGGAGGAACCCAAAGTTTTGTGCGTCGGCAATAACCCTGACAGACAGAATATTTACTCATGTGCGTTAGGATTGTATAATGCCCGTATCGTTAAAATGGTCAACCGAAAAGGCAGGCTCAAATGCTCTATTCTAGTGGATGAGGTTCCCACACTTTACTTTAAAGGACTTGACACCCTGATCGCTACCGCCCGTAGCAACAAAGTGGCAGTATGTCTGGGAGCACAGGATTTCAGCCAGTTAATACGTGACTACGGTGATAAGGAGGCGCGGGTGATCCAGAACACAATTGGAAATATCTTTTCCGGGCAAGTGGTCGGAGAAACAGCGAAAAACCTTTCTGAAAGGTTTGGGAAAGTGCTCCAACAGCGCAAATCCATTAATATGACCCGTGAAGACACCTCAACCAATATCAGTACCCAGCTCGACTCGCTGATACCTGCCTCCAAAATCTCCAACCTCTCGCAAGGAGAGTTTGTCGGCAGTGTCTGCGACAACTTCGGGGAGAAGATAGAACAGAAGATATTCCATTGCGAGATCGTGGTGGACAATGAACGGGTAGCCGCCGAAACAAAAGCCTACAAGCCTATCCCCGTCATAACCGACTTTACCGGTGCGGATGGTAAGGACCACATGCAAGAGGAAATCGAAAGGAACTACTATCAAATCAAGGAAGACGTGACGCAAATCATCGAAAAAGAGCTGCTTCGCATCCAAAATGATCCCAACTTGAAACACCTGCTGGAAACGGCAGACGATGAATAATCCCTATTTAATTTATTAATCATTTAAATGTTGTAAACATGGAAAAAAAGAAAAGTTCTCCGGCCAACCTGCCGGGAAAACCCTGCTTCCCCTGGGTGGGAGGTAAAAGAAGACTGCTTCCCGTACTTATCGAATCCCTTCCGAAAGACTTCGGACAGATGGATACCTATGTAGAACCGTTTGTCGGTGGCGGCGCCCTCTTCTTCTGAATAAGACAAGCCTATCCGGAAATCCGTTGCGTCATCAACGACTCCAACGAGGCTCTGATCAATGTCTACCGCGTCATCAAGGAATCCCCGGAGCAGCTTATTAAAGTGCTTGCCCGGATACAGGACGAATACATCGCGCTGGAGGAACATACCCGAAGAAGGGTCTACTTCATGGAGAAACGTACCTACTACAATGAAGGAAACCCGAATAACATCACCCGTGCCGCCCTGTTTATCTTCTTCATGCGTACCTGTTATAACGGCATCTACTCCGTGAACCATAGCGGAAAGCTGTCCGTCACTTTTGGTGCCGGGGGACGGGTAAAACTGTTGGAAGAGGAACTGATCCGCTTTAACCACAAGCTGCTGCAAGATGTTGTGATTCTGGACGGTGACTACCGGCAGACCGCAGAATACACCGGAGCCAACTCCCTATTTTATTTTGACCCGCCTTATAAGCCGGTCAATGAGGGTAACTCCTGCACCTCCTACATGCCACAGGACTTCGGAGATGAAGAGCAGATCAACCTGGCAAATTTCTGCAAGGGAATAGGTGAAACCGGTGCCAAATGAATGCTTTCCAACTCCGATCCCCGGCAAAAGAACCCTGAGAACACCTTCTTCGACGACCTCTATGCCGGTTTCCATATCCAGCGAATCAGCATCTTCCGTTCCATCTGTTCCATAGCCGAGAAAAGAGAAGCGGTCAATGAATTGCTGATCAGAAATTATTAAGAATAAATATCCGGTGGTAGCCGGGTAGCAATAAAAAGAGAGCCAAATTCCCTCCAGCAGGGATTTGACTCTCTTTTTTATTGCCTGCCTTTCATGCATCAGACAAGGACCAGTATTTTATAATTTTCAACCGGACTGTTTCTTTGCAGGCTTTTCAATCAGCTTCGGGGCTGTTTCGTGCTGATGATCCGTCTTGTTCTCCTGCGCCATCTTCCTGCCCAACAGGTAATCGTTCAAATCGTTATACTCCCGGTAGCAGTCGGACTTGTCCCTGACCGGGCATCCGGCTTGCGCCATCTGCTGAAAAGCCTGCCTTCCGGCGGAATCGTTATCCAGTAGGCAGAGGGCACTCTTATACTCTTTCAAGACAGGGATAGCCTTGCCTACATTGCTGACCGAATTTAAAACGATATAGTCCGGACCGTTTCCTTTAGGCTGTCCGTTACCGGGATGCGTAGCCTTGAGCGTGAGGTATGAGAGATAATCCATAAAGCCTTCAACCACTATGCAACGGTCGCTGCCATTTTTGATATGGGTAATCTCTTTGGGCGATATGCTGCCTTTTAGGTATTTGTTACGGATCTCGTACCCGCCGCTCCGGTTGGCAAAGCCTACGGCAAAATACCATTTTCCCTTGTTCTGAAAATGCACTTCCTTGCATGCTTCCCTTGCGATTTCAGGCAAGATGCCTCTTTCTTTGAGATATCCCAGCAAGACCGGGTTCGTCAGCGGATCAATGCGTACCTGCCGGTAGCCGGTAGCCTGCGGTTCCGCCTGCCGGGGAGAGGCTGCTACCGGACGGAAAGCAGCCGGAAAATGTCCCTCTATCGTTTTAAGCGCATAAGAGATATCCTTCGTCTTTTGAAGCTCCATCGCCAGGGTGATGATGTCCCCTCCCTGTCCGATGCCGAAATCGTATCATAGGTTGCGGGATGCGCTCACCTTGAAAGAAGGTGTCTTCTCCTCACGGAAAGGGGAACAATACCAGATACTGTCCCCTTGTTGTTTTACCGGGTTGAACCCCATACGCCGGAGATAATCCTCCAACTGAATGCTCTTGGCTTCTTCAATGTTCATTGTGTAACGGATTAAATTAATGACTCTTTTTAGAACGGGAATCCTTTAGTATCACCCACTGCAACGGATTCTGCGGCTTCCCGTTTTTTCTCAGTTCAAAATGCAGATGGTTGCCGGTCGCTATGCCGGTATGACCGACATTGCCGATATGCCGACCTATGCGTACATCGCTCCCTTTCCTCACATGCAATTTGCTCAAGTGTGCATACAACGTGGAAAAGCCGCCCGCGTGCCGGATTTCGATGTACCAGCCGTAACTGCTGCTATACCTGGCTTCAACGACTTTCCCGCTTCCTGAAGCATAGACCGGCGTGCCATAGGGTGCGGCAAGATCCACTCCGGCATGGAGTATCCTTTTCTTTTTCACCGGATGCATCCTTATACCGAAACCGGAAGAAACGGCATACCTCCTCCGACTTTCATTCAATGGATACAGAATAGGATAATCGGCCAGTACGGTAACCGGCAACCGGCTGTCTCATATGAAAGACTTTCACTGCCGGGCAGAGTGGATACGGTAGATGACAGCACTGAGTCCGGCTTTATATCCCTTTGACGGGGACTGTGCAAAAGCCGGACATGACAATAAGTGACAGAACATGACAATTAATGACAACTTCCTCATAATCAAACTATTTAATGACAAAGATAGTAATTTTACCCTCGTAAATGATTCATTAATCTTTAAAATTAACGTATATGAACGATGTGAATTTAGCTCCTGAAAACAAGGAAGCAACCCCGGAACACGGGTATTTGATGGCGTATGACAAGAAAGAGCAGAAAGCCAAAGGTGTAAAAGGAATCGCAGCGAACGGAGAGCTGGAAACGCTCGAAGCTAACGAGGCGAACAGGGACCAGTTTATCAAAGTGGACCAACGTGGAAACTTCTTCACCAACTTCGGGAAGAATTTTCTCTACCAGTACAATAATCCCGGTCGTTACTCCCTCTACAACATGCCGAAGGAAACGCTCGTAGAGCAGGCCAAAGAAAAGATCGAAGCGGCGCAGGAACCACAGAACGAAGCAGTCAGAAGGGAACTGGCTTCGACCAGGGTGTATAATAACCATCGCTTCAACGAGCGGGAAGTGAATTGGGAACAGGCCGCCAAATACGGCATTACCCCGGACGGACTGAAGAACGCAAAGGACAGCCTCGAAAGAATGTTGCAGGGAAAGACTTCCGCTATCGCTTTCCGTGTGGCAAAAAATTCCGAGCTGGGGCGTGAAAACGGGGATGCCAAACTCTCCCTGTTCCGCGACGAGAACGGAGCTGTCAAGTTCGACATCCACTACATCCGTCAGGCTCCCAAGATCGGGGAAGACTACAGGGGACATGTCCTGACGGAAGAAGACCTCAAGGCCCTGAACCAGACCGGCAATCTCGGCAAGGCGGTGGATGTAGTCATTGACTACCGTACCAAAGAAACCAAATCCTGCTACCTTTCCAAAGACCCGGTGACCAATGAATTGTTCCATATGCCCGTAGAGCAGGCACGCATTCCGCGTAAGGTGAAAGATTATACGCTTTCTCCGAAAGAATACGATGCTGCCGTGCGCGGTGAGGAAGTACCGATCCGTTTCAAGTCTGATAATGGAAAATTTTATGCCACCTCCATCCAGATGAGTGCCGCCGAGCGAGGGGTGGAATTCCTCTGGGAAAGAAGCACCAAGAAGTTGGAAGAGGCACAGAAACAAGGTCAGGAACAAGACGGAAGCCAGCAGCAGCCCCATGCACCGGTACAAGTAGCCGGAAAACCCCGGAAAAAAGAGGAAGCCTCACAGCAAGCGGAAAAGAAACCGCGTACCCGTAAACCGTCCATCACACCTAAAATGTAAGAAAAATGGCAACCTATATTTCTGATGATCCCAAACTATTGGACGAGCTTTTCAGGAAAGACGGTGAAGGCCAGCTCCTTGTCGGTTATGAAACCGGCAAGGAGAAACCCCATGCAGAATCCTCCTATATGCTTTATCCTGCCAATCCCGACAGGCAAGACCCTGTCTATACGTTTATGGCCTTGTTCAGCCAACAATCGATAAAAGCCAAATACTCCGCCTTCGTACCGAATACCCGTCTGGAAATCTATTCATTCCCGAAGATGACGGATGTACCGGCTATCTCCGGAGATATTTCCAAAAAGGAATATATCAATCAGGTATTACTACCCTATATCCGGGAAAAGGGACTGGCTCCTCTAATAAGTACCAATCTGAGAAATGTCCTGTTTGCGCAGTCACGCAGCGATATCCTCATGATATCGGGAGAACTTCCGAAACTGACCACACAGCAGTTGGACGAGCTGGTCCATTTTCATCAGAAGCAGGATGAGCTGGCTGCCAGGTATGATTATAATCCGGTTTACAAATTACCGCTGCATGCTGTGGAAACGTCCAAAGGAATCTTGTTTTTCAGTGATACCAAAATGGGACGGGAGGGATTGAAGAGCTTTTACCAACAGTTATCCGGCAATTATTTCTGGGTTCATGGCGAACCCGGTCCTGTCAGGCAATACAACGTCAACTGCCTGTCCGACGATATCTGTCCTTTGGTGGATGCCTGCTACCGGAAGAATCCCCAAAGCGGAAAAGGGGAATATGATTTTGATAATGCTGTATTCTCAAAAGAGGCTTTCCGTGACAGGAAACAGTGGAAACTGGCGTTTGAAACGGACATGGAGCCGAGCGCTTCTGAATTTCTCCGCCTGAATGAATTTGCCGGATGTCCTGCGAGCCGTAACAATGCGGATATCAGCAAACTGTTGTATCTGATGGAGAACGGATTCAAGCGGGATATAATAAATGATCCCGATTTCGGATACCGGAATGTCTTTCAGGAGTATGTCACCCGGATAGACGACTGTATCAACGGACAGTCCTCGGGGCCAGATTTGTCAGATGTGCTGGATGACATGCGTTGGAAAGCGAAGAATATCCTTCTGACGGATTTCGATGTCCGTGGACACCGTACATTGGAAAGGACACTGAATGACAGGAGCGTCCCGTTTCTCATCAATGGAACCGATGCCGGCGAAGCCATGAGGCAAGCCTTGCTGGAAGGAAAGTGGATCTACTGTCCCCAAATATCCAAGTCAATGCCAGATTTACATTTCCTCCATGCCGAAAAGACATGCAACCGGGTAATGGCATATACCAAATCTCCCGTAAACAAGACCGTGTATCAGGAGAAAAACGGCAAAATCATTCCATATGTACCGGCTTTGAAAAAGGTATCGAAAACGAAAAGGAACAATTCCCTCAAAATGTAATGATATGAAGCAACCTGAACAATCCTATACAGCCATAGAGACAGCCCATGGCTTTGTGTTCTTTACTGATACGACGGAAGGACAGAAAAACAGGCAGGACTTTCTGCAATTTATGGCAGACCATTACTTCGATCCCCATTTCAATCTTGGTCCGGTAAATGTTTACCGGGCAGAAGGAGTCCTAAAGGATGGATCCTATGTCAATCCGGGTGAAGGCCTGTACCCGGAATATGCTTACCTGCAGATGGATAAGACACCGGAAATGGAGCTGGTCTACCGGAATGAGATGAAGCCGACCTGGGAGGATTTCGGTAGTTTCTGCCACAATATGCATTGTACCAGCAGCCATCGCAACCGTAATATCGCTGATATTTTGGAGGAAATAGAAAGCAAGGACCGTAAATTACTGGAGCTTTCCAAACAAGGTACAGCATCGGATATCCGGCAGCAGATAGAAGAAACCGGCCAGGATAAAGCCTTGCTGGACAAACTCCTCAAGCAGTATTACGATGTGCGTGGACACCGGACTGTTGGGAACATCCTCCGCGACCCGATGGAATGTGTCACCGTAGACGGTGTCCGGCTCTTTACCCCTCACCGGCAAGTATTGGCGGCAGGGCACGGACTCTTCCTGCCGGGAGAGGCAAAAAGCAACCCGTCCCATGCCTATGCATGGATAAACGGGGATTTCACCCGGATCGTATTTTCTAAGGATCCTCCTGCGAACAAACAGGTGTTCAAAGTGAAAACAGTCATCGAAAAGGCTTTGAATAAAAAGCAGGACGTGAAAAAGAAAAGAAATACCCACCCTAAATTGTAGAAATATGGACAAGAGAAACCAAATGGAAAATCCTTTTTTCGATCCCGACAAGCCGGGAAGTATTTTTGTCGGTATGGACCGTTACCATCAGTACTCTCCCCACCAGCCCCGAAATGCCCTCACATTCATTCAGAAAGGAGATGCGGACAGCCTGTTCCGCAAATTCCTGATTGACAATATCAAGGAAGCGGAGTGCTGCCCCTATATTCCGGATACGGAACTGCTCCGGTTTGACCTGGCGAACATGAGGCAGGTTCCACCGGTAGATACCCATACCCCTTTCGAGGAATATATCAGCAAGGAACTGCTGCCGTATTTTCAAGAACACTGCATTCCCCCTGCCAAACGCATTTCCCTGCGTGATGCGGTCTATACCTATAAATACAAGAATGAACCGGACGGCGGCATATTGAAGAAGTATCTCATGCAGGAACCCGCATACTTGGAGTTTCGATTACAGCAACAGGAAAAAAGGACATTGTACCGGTGCCAGCCGCGGTACACATTCCCCTTAAAAGTGGTGGAGAATGACTTCGGATACCTTATCTTTTCCGGTAACGAGATCGGCAGGAACGGATTCAGGGAGTGCATCCGGTACATCACGGACCATTACTTCGACCCGCACTACGATACCGGCCATCTGGCCGTCTACGACAGTACGTTCATGGACAAGAACCTGGTTCCTCTCATAGATGCCGCTTACAAGCCGTGCAAACCGATGGAACTGGATTATTCCTTCGATTTTTATCCGGCATCCTATATCGGTCTTGACGAACTGCCCAAAGAATTCATCGACAGTTTAAAACCGGTATGCTACCATTCGATGGAAGCGACAGCCGGGGATTTTATAAAATTCGCCACCGACTGGCATTTCAATAAGGATACGCAGGTTTCCATCAGCCGGGAGAACCATGACATTTACCGGCTGCTGACCGTCATGCGTAACGGTTATATGAATATTCATGAACAACCGTTTACCTATTTCAATGAATTGCTGCCGTATGCCAAGGAATTTGAAAAAGTCACGCAGGTTAAATCTGCCGGCGAATTCGATACGGGAAAGTTCAAGCGGTTGTCTACGGAAATCCGGAAGGCTGCCGATGGAATTTTGAAAAGGGATTTCGATGTGAGAGGGCACCGTTCCCTTGAGAATATGTTGAATGACTCCACCGTTACCTTCACACCGTCGGAAGCCGAAAACTGAATGAAGTTCAAAAGACGGCACTGGCTTCGGGATACGCACTGTATCTCCCGGAAAACAACAAGGAGGCGACAAGGCATCTCCTTTTTTGCAAGGCCGACTTTGAGCAGGGCAGAATTGAGGGTTCCTCCAAGCCCTTCGGCGTCAGGACATACGTGATAAAGGACGGACTGCTCTGTCCGCTGCCGGAAGAGAAGAATACCGTTAAAAAGACTGAGAATAAGAACAGACATAACAATAACCGTTTAAAATAAAGCGATATGATACCTAAAAGTCAGATGTACCTCGGAGCGCGGATTGTAGAGAACGATCCGGAAGAGGAAACTCCCGTTGTTCCCTATAAAGGAACAGTAACAGCCATTGAAGAAACCGGAAAAGGGGAACTGGATTACTTTGTCTATATCCGGCTGGATGATGAGTCCATGAAACAAAAAAGAATCTCCCTTTGCTGCCCGGACAAGATCATGACCTGTTTTCCATGGACTATAGACCTGGAAGAAAAACAGAAAATGGAGCAGAAAATGAAGAATAAAAAAGTTCCCGACCCGTCGAAACGGCATAGACTATCTTAATCAACCATTCATCTAAACCATAAAATAATATGAGTACATACATTGGTTTCAATTTGAACAGCAACAGGCAGATTGAACATTTCCAGACCATAGAGAATCGTTATGGCATCAATTCAGATGGCGGCAAATTTCTTTTCGGGCAGGCAGAACTGGCCTTGAAAGGCTCCTACATTCCTAAGGAAGAAGTCTATTTAATACCATATCAGGGTGCTGTACAACCGGGGAACATTGAAAGGTTCATCAAGGACATGACCCATAACGGAGGACTGTCTTGTGCAACTCATTTCCCATTGCGGGATATCGCCTTCGTTTACGAGAATACATCTCCTTATGGCATCCATAATGTGGATAGCATCCAGAGAATGCTTCAAAAGGCCAAAGACAATCCCCTGCTGAAAAAACAACTGAACGCTTACCGCGCATTCCATCAAGAAAAGGAAAAAGATATCTACAACAGGGTGATTACTGCAATAAATACGAACCAGGGAGTCCTGATGTTCAATGATACCGGCAGGGGGATACAGTGTGCGCAGAAATACCTGCAGCATATTGGCGATAATTTCTTCTCGCCGGTTTACAGGGATGCGGATAAACTGCAAATATATTATTTCAGCACTTCCAATATCAATCTGATCAAAGAGGCGTCAAAGTGTTCGAACATGTTTGAACATGGCTTAAAAAAGATATACCTTCCCCAAAAGGCTCATTTCCTGGATTCAAATATGATAGCCAACTATACCCCGGCGGTAGAATGCAGCATGGCTCCCTCTTTGGAATGTTATAACCAACTGGCCGAAAAGTTGAATCTGGGCAAGAGCCAGAAGAATTATAACATAGGCGTACTCGACCGGATCTGCAAGACCGGGCAAATCGGGAATTTGGAAAAAGACAGCCGGTTCAACCATCAAAACAGCTTTGTCTCCCTGGATGAACGGATCAGGCTGTCTTATGTGGGGAAGCAGGATGGCACACTGCTGAAAAATGCACTTGAACGGACCATCAAGGATACGGCAAAGAGAATCCTACAGACGGACTATGCGGTACGGGGCTATGAACCGCCCAAACAGGAAAAGAAAAAGAGTAGAAGTATCACCATGTAACTATTTTAAATTTCAATCGTATGCAAAAGCAAGAGATTTCAAACATTATGATTTTCTTTGTTACCCAGGACTTGGAAGGGCAACCCCGACAACTGGAGATGCACCTGATGCCGGAGAAAGAAGTATCGATGATGAATCAACGATTCACCGAATACCTCCAGCGGCAAAGGGAAATGTACAAGCCGTCCCTTGTCCAAAGCCACTTGCCGGATCTTTATCTGTGCCGCTACCAGTTTCCGGCAGGAGTAAGCTACCCGGATATCCGGCTCTTTGACAAGGATAACAGCTTGGTACAAAAATTCATCACCCGGAACGGAGGAAGCATGCAGGGCAATGTCTCATTGCGCGGACTGGAATACCTGCATTCTCACGATGAAGAAAAAAGCCTGCCCATGCTGGTAGCCAGCGGACTTGCCGACCACCTGCTTGTACAGCCGGAAGCCAAACGGTTCGCGCTGGCACAGGATACTCTCCACGACGATCCGTCGGAAACCCTGACCGCCGTGGAAACCGCCAAAGGAGTGCTTCTGTTCGAATATTCCGGCTTTGGAAAGACATGCTGCCATGCCTATATGCAACATCTGGCCGACCGTTTCTTCATTACGGACGAAGAGAAACCGGAGTTTGTCAACCTGTACAAGCTGACCCGTCCGGACGCAGAAGTGGTAAAGGCATTCCAAGCATCTCCCAATGCCTTCTCCTTATATACAAACTCTTTTCTGCCGGAGAAAGCACAATATCTGGATGCGACTATCCTGCGGAATGCCCGGCTGGACAGGAGCCACCGCATAGAACCGACATTCGATGCCTATGACAAGTTTGCTTCCTCCTATAACGTGCTCCCCAGTATTGCCAATGCCCAGATACTCCGGTTACTATCCTTACAGGAAACCGCAGGAATCTATGGGATAGACTATACAACCAGAAGGATTCCGTTCATACACAAGAATTCTTTCAACTCCCAGTTCAATGCGCTGCAGAATATTCCGGCTGAAAATAAAGGCGGACAGGAGAAGGTCAAATCACAGATCCGGGATCAGGCGGCCTATATCCTGAAACGTGATTACGGGCTTATCCCGGACAGCCTGCAAAACAAAGAGATAGACCCCATCATTTCCCTCCAGACTCCCAAAGGAGCCGTCTACCTGCCCGCCACGGATGAAGGAGCCATCTATAAACAGTGTTACCTGCAATATCTGGCTGACCGTTTCTTCACTCCGGAAGTACAGGCTCTGGGACGAATCAGAGAATTCTATATTTCCTGCCCGAACCATAGCACGGAGCATTACATGCAGAAGCATCTGGACCTTTTCCGGTCCAATCCTTTCTACGGGCAGCTGGCGAAAATGCCATTGTATCCGATAGAGCAATCCGAGCTGTTGAAGAAAGGCGGCTATCCCATAGAGCCGACATACCATGCATTCAAACAGTTTACGGAAGATTACCGGCTTTCGGTAACGCCGGAGAATGCCGAGATATTCACCCTGCTCTTTATACGGGAATACGGATTACCGGCTGATTTCAATACTAATGAAAGCTATAAGGAGTTCACCCACAAAGGAAATTTTAAACCGCTGGATCAAGAAATGTCCGAACTGCAATCCAAAAAGGGATATAGTGAAAAGGCATTCTACAATATTCAAAACAGGCAGCAGCAACTCGCGGACAAGATACTTGGCCTGAGATACAGACTGACCTGTCCTCCGTTGCAACTGACCGGACCGGCGGCTTCGGAAAAGAGAAAGACGGCTTCCCGTCAGAACAAGTCACATAATCCCCGCATCTAAAACTGATTATCATGCCTGCATGGATGGAAAAAATAAAAGATACATTCACCGCTAAAGCGGATTTAAAGAGCCTGTTTATTGTGTTACAGCCGGATAATCAAGTCTCGACTGTCATGGTCGTGTCGTATGTTCCGACGGATAAGGACTCTTTTCAGGTATTTATGGATCTGACCGCCCGGATTGCTATGGATCAGAAAACCATACCGGATAACTTATTGCTGCATTTTGAGGGAATACCTGCTAAAGATATTCCTTTCACCAGCGAACTACCGGCGAAAGACAGTGAGAAAGCCCTCAGTTTCATCGCCTCTTACGGAGGCATCACTGAAAACAACTCCGTACCTTTACGGAAAGCGGCTTATTTGAGAGCATGCCAAAGGGAACTGACGGCAGAGAATATCCGGGATCTGGACTACTCACCAGCTTATAAGTGCTTTATTGCACACGAAGATGCGATGGAGAAGATTGCGGCAGGAAAGCAAGCCAAACAGTTCTACACCATAGCTGAAACGGAACAAGGTGTCCGCGTATTCAATGACGGACTTTCCGGGACTATAAAGTTTCAGGATTACCTGCAATCGACAGCGGACAATTTCTACTCAAGCTCTTTGCAGGATGTGGAGTCATTGAATATTTACCGGATAGAAACCGTCTCCCGCCGGATGCTGGAACTCTCCAACGGGAATCAGACCACCATGCCGCAGGCCGGGATGGAAATTCTGGCGAATTACAAGCCGTCCGTCACTTTCGACATGCATCCTACGGGAGAAAATCTCAACCGGTTTGTCACAGCCGGCGCATTGGAACTCTCTATCCGTAACCGGAACATTATGACACTTCAGGACATAGCAGCCAGAGGATACGCCCATTTACCGGCAGACGAATCGTTTGCCTATAAAAAGGATTTCTTGTTTGTGGAGAAAGGTATCCGTGAGATTACCCGGCAAAAGGAATTGTACCGGGATTATCCTTTCCGGCAGAAGATGGATGAATTACAAAATGCTGCCAGGTCATTGGCGCAAACACTGTTAAACAGGGATGGAGTCCGGAAGAACTATCATCGGGTAAGCCCGCCTGTTGTTGTTTCTAAGAAAGGAGAAGCTCAAACAGCCGAAAAACCGCAAGACAAGCCCGGACTGTCCTGTGGCAATGAAAAGAAAAAGGTCAAGACAAAAACCGCTTCCGTTAAAAAGCAGGCGAAGCCCAAATTATAATGCATATGGAACTGATAAATAATACATTCATTCCCGAAAAAGAGATACCACGTAGCCGCAGGGCTGCCGGAAGGAAAGCATTCCTGCAAACTTTCAGAAACCTGTTTACCAGCCGGAATCATTTCAGGAGATTCATGGATACTTACCGTTTCAACACGATCCGCTGGAGCGCGTCCAACCTCCACGAACCCTCATGGGGAAAACGGATCGGATTATTCTTTCGTACCAAAAATCCAATCGCTATCCTCCGGGATGATTACCGGAGCAATCGCAGTAATCTGTTGAATAAATGGGAAACGTCCAGCCTGAACCGTATCCAGATGGAACTGGTCCGAATGGGTAGTATGCCTATTCAGAATAAGGACAGACATACTTTCAAAGCTCTGAACAGCATTGAAAAGAAAATCAAACAACTGCAGGAATATGAAGGATGTCCCGATATGAGCCATGAAAAGCAGCTTCTGGCAACATACAAGTACATTCTTTCTTCTCCTTTTGACCGGAAGTTCGGAGGATTGCCACCCGATGAGATTTGTGGGATGCTTCAGCAGAACGGACTGTCTGAATCAAACCTTCCTTACCAAAATTACGAAGGAATCCTCCAGGGCCGTGAAACAGTCATGTACGAACTGGCAACCGGAAAGAACGGGGAGAAATACCTCCAACCGGCAGATCAGGTGAAACTGAATGCGGGAATGTCAGGAATCTCAATGGATTTAATCAGCCGTTTTCCGGCAAAGGAAATACCCCTGCCGAATCTGACGGAAAGCATACAAGTATCGGAAAAGAAAGAGAAGCTCTCCATTCCCAAAGAACCGAAGAAAAGGGTACGGAAAGAAAAATCAAAGGTCAAGAGTGTAAAAATTAAATAGTCATTCATATTAAAAAAGAAAGTAACATGAAAACAATTTGTATTTGTGAGAAGCCCTCGGTGGCACGCAGCATTGCCCGGGTCCTGGGCGTAACGGAGAAACAGGAAGGATACTTGAGTGGGAACGGATATGCCGTCACATGAACTTACGGCCATCTGTTGGCATTGGCCCTGCCTCAAGACTACGGCATTGTCCATGTGGAAAAGGAGATGCTGCCTATTATTCCCGACCCGTTCAAACTGGTTGTCCGTCAGATTAAAACCGAAGATGGATACAAGGCTGATCCGACGGCTCTGAAACAATTGGAAGTAATCCGTAAACTGTTGGGTCAGGCTGATCAAGTGATATCCTGTACTGATGCAGGGCGGGAAGGAGAGTTAATTATGAGATATGTGCTTGAATATCTGGGATATCATAAGGAAACCAAACGCTTGTGGATATCTTCCATGACAGAAAAATCGATACGGGAAGGATTTGATAGCCTCAAATCAAGTAAGGAGTTTGACAACCTGTACCGTGCCGCTAAAGCCAGGAGAGAATCAGATTGGGTCGTCGGTATGAATGCCAGCCTGTCTTTGAGCATGGCTGCAGGCAAGAGTAACTATTCTCTGGGAAGAGTACAGACACCGGCACTTGGCATGATTTGCCGTCGATATCTGGACAACAGGGATTTTATAGCCAAACCCTATTATCTGCTACAGCTACGGACAACGAAAGCAGGGAAAGAACTCGTCTTAACCTGTACCGGGAAATATGATACACCGGAAAAACTCGATGTGGACCGTAAAAAAGTGTATGAAGAGACGACAGCCAAAGTGGTGCAAGTGGAGAAGAAAGAGGTTCCAGAAGAAGCTCCGCTACTTTATGACCTGACCGCCCTGCAACGAAGTGCCAATACCAAACTCGGACTGACCGCAGAACAGACGCTGAACATTGCTCAAAAATTATATGAAGGAGGCTACATTTCGTATCCCCGTACCGGATGTAGCTATATCACAGAAGACATCTTCGAACAAGTCCCTTCCCTCATCGGCCTGCTTAAGCAACATCCCCGTTTCACATGGCATGCGGAAAACCTCTGTAACCAGCCTTTAAACCGGCACTGTGTGGACGATAGCAAGATGACGGACCATCATGCGTTAATCATTACGGAGAACTATCCCCAGAGGCTTTCCCTTGACGAGCAGAATATCTATTCCATGATCGCGGGACGCATGTTGGAGGCTTTCTCCGGCAAATGCCTGAAAGAAACGGTATCCGTACAAGCGGACTGTAACGGCGTTCTTTTCGGGATAAAAGGAAGCCAAATCAAAGTTCCGGGGTGGAGAGGCATCTATAACGAACCCAGTGAGAAAGAAGAAGGAAGTCTTCTGCCCGAATTTCAGGAAGACGAAATATTGCCCGTGCTCGGTATTGATACATTGGTCAAGAAAACCAAACCGCAGCCCATATTCACTGAGGCAAGCCTGCTTGCTGCGATGGAAGGTTGTGGCAGAACATTGGACGATGAAAAGGAAAAAGAGGCAATGGAGGATTCCGGCTTGGGTACACCGGCTACACGTGCCGGAATCATCGAACTGCTCATTGCCAGACACTACGTGGAAAGAAACGGACGGTCACTGATTCCCACTCCCAAAGGACTGGAAGTATATGATATTGTAAAAGAGAAGATGATCGCCAACGTGAGCATGACCGGAGGGTGGGAATGCGCCTTGCATGAAATCGAAACCGGCAAAGTTTCCACGGAAACATTTACTCAGAGCATCAATTCCTATACCCAACAAATCACCTCGGAACTGCTTGCCCTGAAACTTAACCATCCGGACTTGCCACATTGTAACTGCCCCAAATGCGGAGCAGAAACGATTATCGTCTTTAACAAGGTCGCCAAATGCAGCGATCCCAATTGTGGGTTCCTGTTATTTAGAACGTTCAACGGCAGGGAACTGACGGATAATCAGATGCTCCTGCTGCTATCGGGGAAACGTACCGGATATCTGAAGTTTACCAGCAAGAAAGGAAAGAAGTATGAGGCATCACTCGAGCTGGATGACAATTACAGGATTGAGATGACTTTCAAGGATAATAAACCTAAAAAATAAAGAAGCGACTTATGAAAAAAGAAATGGAAGAGATACCGGATGAACTGAATCCGGACTTAATGCTGAATACGATTGCTTCCGAACTGCTGATCAAGATAGCCAAAGGGGAGATTGATATCCAGAAGCTGGTCAGGAAACAACTCTCGGACAGGGGAATCGATGACCAACGGAACTGGATAGGACCGGACAAGGCAAGAAAATATTGGGAGAAATATAAGATGCCTGTCTAAACCAAGTCAGTCAGGATAAGAAGATAATTGCAGGTTATTCAATCCGTTTGTAGGCCAGCCTGCAAATACCGGATCTGAAACATTTGTTCCCGGTCATTTCCCATGAGGAAGGACCGGGAATTTCTGTAAACAGACGTATGCCGTCCCCTTGGATATACGGTGCGACAAAAAGGATGATTTCATCCACCAACCAGTATCTGAACATGCTGCTTATAACGGAAATTGTATCCGGAGCCGCTTCTATGAAATAAATACCTTCATTTTTCTTTTTCCATTGTGTCAATGAGATGAAAGATACATCCGGCCCGAGAGTCTGTGTAGCACGTTCCCGTATTTTGGTGAGGCCATATTTGTTCGGATTATCCCACAAAGGGGAAGAAACAGTCCTGTCGAAGAGGTATCCGTCAAGAGTAGTGATTGCAAGTAATTGGAGTTTTGCCATAAGTATAATATTTAACCTATAAATATTATTCGGCAGAAGTATTTGAGAAAGCGTGGCCTTACCCAACTCCAAGACGGAGGTTCTGGTAAACCTATGAATAGTAGCTGTGTAAGCCACGCTATGACAAAGCATAGCATAAGCAATACACAAAAAGCCTCTATTCATTGAAATTTACCAGATTTCCGTCTTGAGACATTCTGCGAATGTTATGTCTATATCTAATTGGAAGGCTATTGCCTGCCATTTAAATCTATATTTCGTTCCAAAGATACTCATATTTCTGATTTCTCCGAAGAAATCCATATCATAAAGAAATGTGGCAGGGCAAAAAAGGAAAAAAGATGAAAGAGTTACCATTTGTATAAGGGATGTCGGATTTCACGACTCCCCCGTTAAATAAAAAGTATAAGAAAAGCTACGCTGACAAAAAATGACTATTAATGACTATTAACGACACTGGAAACTAAACGATTGATTTATAGTAATATTCCCTTTATCTTGCACCCAATTTCATTATTCACAATTTAATTTATAAATCATGGAACTGACAATTATCGAAACAAGTGCTTATCAGGACTTGAAGAAACAACTAAGTATGCTGTCCGTGCAAATGATGGACTTTCAAAAGAAAATAGCCCCCGTAACACCGGACAAGTGACTGGATGCGCAGGATGTGTGCCTGGCTCTCAATATTTCCAAAAGGGCACTGCAGACTTACCGGGATAACGGGCTGATTCCTTATTCTAATATCGGTGGAAAATTCTTTTATAAAGAAGTGGACATCCAGCAAATTCTGGAGGAAGGACTAATCAAAAAAAGAAAATAAAGAGTATGGCAGACATTATCACTAAAGATTCGGAAGAGTTCAAGGAACTTACCGGATGGATCAAACGGACAGGAAAAAATCTGGAGGCTGCTGCGGCACGGATACGTCCGACGATTGCAGACGAACATTATATGAGTGGAGATGAGGTATGCCGGATGCTTCATGTTTCCAAGCGTACATTACAAACACTACGGGATGAAAAGGCAATACCTTATACCTCAATTACCTCTGTCGGGGGTAAACTGCTCTATCCGGAAAGCGGGCTATACGAGGTACTAAAAAAGAACTATAAAGATTTCAGGCGTTACTTGAAATAAGCAACCTGCCTGAATACGAAAAACACCCTTCAACATTTGCTGAAGGGTGTTTTTTCATACTTATTCTAATTGGCCAAGCGATACACGGAACCAATCTTGTCGCACATCCTATCCGTATCTTCCCCAACCTTCGGATTGATCAGTTCAGCATAGACTTGTGTGGAAAGAATCGATTTGTGTCCTAATACTTTTTGCAAAGTTTCTAACGGCATGCCTTTCAATATAGCCAAAACTGCAAAGGTATGTCTCCCGATATGAGGGGTGATATTTACATTACAATCACACTTTTTCCCTAAAACCTTAAAACTACTTTTCATGGTTTCATAATCACCGACGGGGAAAACGCAATCAGGAGAATCTTTCTTTTTGTTATCACCCTTATACTTTTCTACAAGTTCAATTGCTATAGGTAATAATTTCACGACGTATGCTACGCCTGTTTTTATACGGTTTCCCATGAGCCATGTGCCACCATCAGAATCTGTATGGATATTCTTATAAGTAATTGCTTTCAGATCTGCGAAGGCGAGGCCTGTGAAGCACATGAAAAGTAGCATGTCACGCATAGCCTGCTGACGTTTATACCTCAATTCTACATGTATAAGCCTCTGCAGTTCTTCTTCAGAGAGAAATGAACGTCTTTTATATCCCGGCTTACATCCAAAACCCGTGAAGGGATGAACTTTTATTAAACCTTTCTCTTGAGCGATATGCATTAGCCATTTCATGGTATTAACACGTCCGAATGCTGTAGAACTGGCCGAGCCGCATGTGCCCAACATCCAATTATAATAGTCTTCAATAAAATCTTTGTCAAGTTCATCAAGTGCAATGTCCTCAACATTCTTTTTGTCTTTCAAAAAAAGCAATGCGCTCTTATAATCGGCTACTAAACCAAGATAGGTGCTTTTTGCCTTTTCCTTGCCTACTTTCTCCTTGTATGACTCAAGCTGTTCCCTGAAAAGCTCCATAAGGGTGTGGGAATCTTCTTTAAAACCGACATAGCGGCTATAGACTTTCTTGGCTGTGACAAAACTGTCATGATCGCATATGTATTGGTAATGCTTGGCAATTTGGGCTTTGGCATTATCAAGTTCCTGGTTTAACATTCTAGCTTCTTCGGATTTCCCTTTAGCCCTATTAGCTTTGGCGTCCCATAAAGAAATAGACACCTCCTTCTTACAGCTAAAGCAAGCTGTGGTCTTGTTGATGGTAATACGTCCCATTACAGGTACTTTACCATTCTTAATCGATTGATTTTTAGTGTAAAACAACACTCTGAATGTACTTCTCATAACTCAACTTTTTTAGTTACAAATTTAATTACTGTTGAGGTATTTGAAGTTATGAAGAATAATGCAATATATTGAAAACTAATGCCTTATATCCGATTAGTAGGCAAATTGGAAGAGGTAACAGATAAGTAACATAACTCACTCCCAAATATGCTCTATTTAGCTTTATTCACCACATCCGATTAAAACATTAGTTTTATAACTATTTGAATTTTAATAGGTTTGCACTATATTTGCGCATCTTGAAAAAACACTTTGTTTCGCTACTTGAAACAAAGTGTTTCCCGCCTTGAAACTTTTAGTTTCAAACAAGGTTGAAACTAATTACGAAATAGCTTTACTAATTTTACTCAATGGTGGAATCTGGAGGCTGCAATTTGATTTGATTCACGATGAAGAGCAGGTGAAGGGGCGGCTATTCACCTACAAACTGCTTGTTTATCGGCCATACAGAAGAAAAGTGAAGGAGGTGGAAGAATTGGACGTATTATAGAGAAAGAGCATTGAATGATTCAAAACTGTATAAATTTGAATTCTTCTTTTTTGTTGGTATCGTAAAAAATACTATTCAGTAAACTTTTTAACTTCGGTATGTTTTTCTGGAAAGTATTAAGATATAATATCTGATAGATAAGTCATTAATATACCTCCAAACGTGGCGTCGATGCACGCATTTTGATTTCCGCATCCAACACGATTGAATGATTGGGAGATGCCGGATCTTTGATTTTCTCTAAAATAAGTTCGGCAGCTTTTTTCCCCATCTGGTACAAAGGCGGTTCTACTGTAGTCAATTTGGGATAGACTATGTTGGAAAGTTCAGTTCCTGAAAAACTGGCTACGGCGATTTCTTCGGGTATTTTTTTCCCAAGTTCCCTCAATCTGTTCATAGCTCCAATGGCCAATGTTTCCGTAAAAGCGAAAATAGCATTGAAAGGAATATTTCTTTCCACTAATATATCCGCAGCTTTTTTCCCTTCTTCAAAAGTCATACCGGTTTTTATCAGCATATTATTCTTATCAAAAGGAATCCCGAATTTAGCCAAAGCGTCTTTGTATCCTCTGACACGTTCTATGGAGTTGTAAATATCGTCCGGTCCCTGTATATGAACAATCTGTTTGCGTCCGCTTCGGATCAGACTTTCTACAAGAAAGAATGACTTCATATAATCGTCCACTATTACCTGCGGAACTTCAAGTCCATAGGGAATACGATCATAGAACACCATAGGCATTCCCGCTTGCTGCAAACGAGCATATTCCTCCTTATTCCTTTTATAACTGCAAAGACAGATGATGATGCCATCCACCATGAATCCTTCCATCAGTTGCAGGTTCTCTTTTTCTTTTTCCGGATCTCCTCCCGACTCTGCAATAATCACCTTTATATTTTTGGTGTGAAGCACTTCTTGTATGCCGTTTATTACTCGTGAAGCAAACGGCGTAACCATTTCAGGAACGATCACTCCCACGGTATTGGTATGTCCGTATTTAAGGTTGATTGCTACAGGGTTGGGTCTATATCCCAATCTTTTAGCTGCTTCTATCACCTTTTCTTTCGTTTCTTTACGGATATTCTTGTCATCTCCCAATGCACGAGATACAGTGGAGACGGATATTGACAAATGTCGAGCGATGTCTTTTATGGTTATATACTTCATGCTGAATGATTGTTTAAATCAAAGCAAAGATATTGATTTCAAACAATAAATCCTAATATTGGAGTAAAATACGAATCCCATTTGCCTTTGTGTAATGCTTTTGTAACGTTTGCAGATTTTGGGAACGTTCCCGCAATCGTTTGCAGGCAAAAGAGTTAGGAAAAAACTTTTTTTCAAGCTCTTGTTCTTTATCTTTGCTACATCAACATGATGTCGAACTAAAGAAAAAGAACTATGAAAACACACCTCTTTTCTTATAAGTGCGGTCGAAAGCACATCAAAGTTTACCATCTATTTGAATTGGTAATAATTAAAGGATAAAAAACGGTCATGGACAAGAAAGTACGAAGTATAGAAATTTCGAAACGGGTTCCAATTGTGGGCAACTATGATGTAGTTGTCTGCGGTGGCGGACCAGCTGGTTTCATAGCGGCCATTGCGGCTGCTCGCAGTGGTGCGAAAACTGCTGTTGTGGAACAATATGGTTTTTTAGGTGGAATGGCTACAATGGGGCTTGTTACTCCTTTGAGTGTATTCACCTATAATAATGAAAAGGTGATAGGCGGTATTCCATGGGAGTTTATCGAACGGCTGGAGAAGATGGGAGGCTGTATCATTGAGAAACCTCTTGGCAATGTAGCTTTTGATCCGGAGCTTTACAAGCTTTTATGCCAGCAAATGATACTGGAAGCCGGTGTGGATATGTATATGCACTCTTACTTAAGCGGTTGCCAGGCAAAAGACGGCAAAATATCCTGTATCCTCTTTGAGAATAAGAATGGGACAGAAGCCATCAGTGCCGATATGTATATCGACTGCACTGGGGATGGTGACCTTGCCGCTATGGCGGGTGTTCCGATGCAAACTGATGAATGTAAACCGCTGCAACCTCTTTCCACCTATTTTATATTAGGAGGTGTGGATACAGATTCGCCCATGATAATCGATGCCATGCACCATAATAAACAAGGGCAGAATTGTCATTGCATTGCAGTTCGTGAGAAACTTTTGGCAATGAAAGAGGCACTTGGCATCCCCGAATTTGGAGGTCCTTGGTTTTGCACCACTCTTCGTCCGGGCGAAGTAACGGTTAATATGACCCGTACTGCAGGAAATGCCATTGATAATAGAAATTTTACCGCAGCGGAATGTCGCTTACGGGAAGACGTATTTAAAATAGCACGAATCTTTAAAGAGAACTTTGAAGAGTTTAAAAACAGTTATGTGACGACCGTCGCCGTACATGCCGGTATTCGTGAGACACGTCGTATCAAAGGTGTACATACCATTACAGCAGAAGAATATGTGAATGCTTATAAATATCCTGATAGCATATCACGCGGCGCACATCCTATAGATATCCATGTGGCAGCAGGTGCGGAACAGAGCGTGACTTTCCTTAAAAAAGCGGCGTATGTACCTTATCGCGCTCTTATAGCTGAAGATTTTCCGAATCTGCTCGTAGCGGGACGCTGTATTAGTGCTGATAAGACTTCCTTTGCGTCACTTCGCGTTCAGGCAAGTTGTATGGGGGTAGGACAAGCCGCAGGAGTGGCAGCCGCACAATGTATAAAGGCAGGTGTGACCGTACAAAAGGCTGATATTCACAATCTCATAGAGGAATTGAAGAAACTAGGCGCAATTATATAAAGAAGAACCAGAATATGGAACAGTTAGATTATATCATTATTTTACTCTACTTTCTCGGACTGATTGCCGTGAGTGTTGTGATGTCCCGGAAAATTAAGAACTCCGAGGATATGTTTATTGCCGGGCGAAATTCTTCGTGGTGGTTGTCGGGAGTCTCTTCCTACATGACTATCTTCTCGGCAAGTACCTTTGTCGTTTGGGGAGGCGTTGCTTATAAATCGGGACTTGTTGCGGTAGTTGTTGCACTTTGTCTTGGCGTAGCATCGTTTATTGTCGGTAAATGGATCTCGGGCAAATGGCGGGAGCTACGTATCAAATCTCCGGGAGAGTTCCTTACCATCCGGTTCGGACACCGCACGGTAAGTTTTTATACGATTTCAGGAATTATAGCCCGTGCGGTGCATACGGCAGTGTCTCTGTATGCGGTAGCGGTTGTGATGTGTGCATTAATCAAAGTCGATGGTGGCAGTATTTTTGCAAGTACAGGTATGATGGGCGATTCACCGATGGGTTACCTAAGTATTTGGTGGGCGCTTCTCATCCTTGGTGCCATCGCTCTTGGATACACCATTGCCGGAGGATTTCTTGCGGTACTAATGACTGATGTAATTCAGTTCGGAGTACTTCTGGCCGTGGTTGTATTTATGATACCTCTTTCATTTAACGCGGTAGGAGGCGTAAGTGCATTTATCGATAAGGCCAGTGAGATACCGGGATTCTTCTCGGGCACATCTCCGACCTATACATGGGGGTGGCTTTTACTGTGGATATTTCTCAATGTGTCCATGATTGGCGGTGACTGGCCGTTTGTACAGCGATACATAAGCGTGCCTACTACAAGAGACGCAAAAAAGAGTACTTATTTAATCGGAATTCTTTATATCGTCACTCCTCTCATCTGGTATCTTCCTACCATGATTTATCGTGTGATGGAACCCGGACTTGCGCTTGATTTGGATGCAACCACAATGACTTTCAACGGCGAACACGCTTATGTGAATATGAGCAAACTCGTGCTTATGAAAGGAATGGTCGGCATGATGTTGGCAGCGATGCTATCGGCTACATTGAGTAATGTTTCGGGCATTTTGAATGTATATGCCAATGTATATACTTATGATATTTGGGGACACAAAGAGAAAAACCGTCAGGCAGATGAGAAAAAGCGTATCAAGGTAGGACGTCTCTTCACATTTGTCTTTGGACTTGTGATTATCGCTTTGTCAATGCTCATCCCGTTTGCCGGAGGTGCCGAAAAGGTGGTAGTTACTCTTCTTACTATGGTGATGTGTCCTTTATATATTCCGTCGATATGGGGATTGTTCTCGAAGCGGCTGACAGGCAACCAACTTATTTCTGCAATGATTCTTACCTGGCTCGTTGGTATTATGGCTCGCGTCATAATTCCCGCCTCCGTTATTAGTCCAAGCCTTATAGAGTCAGTTGCCGGTTGTGTACTTCCTGTACTTATCCTTGCAATCATGGAAGTTTGGTCGGCACGTAAAAAGTATGAAGACAATGGTTATCAAGCCATTTGTGAATATACTGATCCTGAAGCCGATCGTGAACCGACATTAAAGGAGAAGAAAGCGGTATTAATCTATTCGCATTTGGCTGTTAACTGCTTCTGTATTACCATTGGTGTCGTTGCGCTCTTACTGATAGGTCTGCTTATTGCCGGCGATCCGAAGACCCTTGCGGTCAAAGGAATTGTGATAGGAAGTATCGTACTGATGATTGCCATGATACTTGCTTATGTGATATACAGAATTATATATGCAAGACGTCTGAAAATGTCTAGCTAGTCAATTATTAATAACCCTAAATACTAATCAAATGAATCTAAAGATGTTATTGTTTGCAAGTGTGTCGCTTGTGCTTTTTGCATCTTGTCATAACTCGGATGATCCGTATATGACACTCGCGACAAAGACACTTGATGTAGAAGCAGAAGGTGGGCTTTTCACTGTTGACCTTTCATCTAATGTCTATTACAGAGTCAATAACGATTGTCAGACTGATGGAAGCGATAGCCATTGGGCAGTTGTTGATTCGCATGAGACACAAGGTGAGATTACTAAGTTTACAATCAAAGTCTCTGAAAATTCATCGACTAGTTCACGTGTCGGTGCCATTCGTTTCATTGGCGATGATGTAACTCCTCTAAAGCTGGTTATTACCCAAAAGATGATTGTTCCGAAAGGTATCAGTCCCATCACCGAATCGATTGACGCAACTACAACAGAATCTTCGTTCAAAGTCTTTGGAGATAAGGAGTGGAAGGCTGTATGTGCAGATGCGGATGTGACCGTTTCTCCTGCAAATGGGGTAGGTGAATGTGATATTAAACTTACTTTCCCGGAGAACAAGACATTTACCAAAAGGACAATTAAAGTAACGGTAACCATCCAGGATGATACAGACTATACCTATACTCTTGTACAAGATGCTTTCTCGGGCATTTTGGCTGATTGGGACTTGAATAGTTTAACTGATAATACGAACGGAACATTTGCTGATGATGAGGCACAATCGATATTTCCTGGAACCAATGGCAAGTCTATTGCTCCAAGTGCCGGAAGTGGTAAGATTGAGTATTGGGCGTGTGACCGGACGGATTATGTAGTGCAGAATGCCATATGTGAGCGTGCAGTGGGTGGTAATGGTGACCCGTATGTGTCAGGAGCCGTTCCCGGTGATTATTGGTATGTCTATGGGGATATGAAAGGTACGACCATTCCTGCCGGTACCAAGATACACTTCTATTTTGTGACCAAATTAGGAACGATGTGTTCCAACTACTGGATGATCGAGTTCAAGGATGGAGAAGAATGGAAACCGGCTCTTCCGACTTCGACTCTTCAGGAAAGTGCGACAGAGACACTGTCGGGTGCACCTATCAATTATTCGGCAACTATTACCTATAATTTTGCGGGAATGTTGCTCGATAACAAAAATAATGGCGCATATATCCCTGCCGAAGGAATATTTACCACGACTAAGGATATGGATGAGATTGTGTTACGGTTTGGACAGGCTGGTCGTTTATGTCTTAGCGGTGCCAAATATGCTGGGAAGTATATCGATTACACACACGCAAGCGGCCAGACACGTTTTTCAGCGCAACATCCGAGTAACCCTGAAACAGGTGCGGCAATCAAAGAGTATAACCAACATGTATTGCTTGAAATCGTAGAATAAATAGTATGAAAAAAAGTATATTAAGCCTGTTATTGGCATGTTTCCTGCAAATCAATCTGGCTTTTGCACAGAATGTAATGAAGGGTGTCGTTAGCGATGCCAATGGTCCTCTTGTCGGAGTGGTGATCCACGATAAAGACAATGCAAAAGGTACTACCTCCGATATGTCGGGAAAGTATGCGCTCAATGGCGCTGAATCAGGCCATACAATAGAATTCCGTTATCTTGGTTATGTGACCGAGACTGTGGTATGGGATGGTAAAAGTGTAGTAAATATAAAACTTAAAGAGGATGCTGTACAACTTGAAGAGACGGTTGTTATCGGCTATGGATCTGTAAAGAAGAAAGATCTTACAGGTGCGGTCGGTGTAATCAACAGTTCGCTTATTGAGAAACAGAGTACGTCTCAACTTTCACAATCTTTGCAAGGACTGATTCCGGGACTGACGGTTACCCGTTCGAGCAGTATGCCGGGAGCGAGTGCTACGGTTCAGGTGCGTGGTGTGACAACAATGTCTGATTCGAGTCCGCTTATCCTTGTCGATGGTATGATGGTCAGTAGCCTCGATAATATAGCAAGCGAAGACGTACAGCAGATTACTGTACTTAAAGATGCGGCTTCTGCATCCATCTATGGTGCTCGCGCTGCTGCCGGGGTTATCTTGATAACAACCAAGGAGGCAACCGAGGGACAGCTTTCGATCGGTTATAACGGAGAGGTTTCGTTGTCTTCTCCTACCGAATTTCCGAAATTCCTGACCGATCCTTATCACTACATGACAATGTATAATGAATGGTCGTGGAACGATGCCGGTAATCCTGCAGGAGGCGAGTTTGCCAACTATTCACAGGACTACATCGACAACTATGCTACCAACAACAGATATGATCCCATTCAATATCCTATCTATGATTGGAAAGACGCTATTCTTTCGAATACCGCTATGCGCCATAAGCACAATTTGACCATGACGTATGGTAACAAGGTAATCAAGAGCCACACTTCCGCTACCTACGAAAATGCCGACGCTATCTATAAAGGTTCAAACCACGAAAGAATCTCTATCCGTTCGCGTAATAATCTGAAGATTAGTGATAAACTCTCCGGTTCTATCGATTTCTCGGTACGTTATGCCACGAAAAATGACCCGACTTCCGGTAGTCCGATTCGTGCAGCTTATATGTATCCTTCCATTTATTTAGGGCTTTATCCGGACGGTCGTGTAGGTCCCGGTAAAGACGGCAGTCTTAGCAATACGCTTGCCGCCTTATTGGAAGGCGGAGAGAAGAAGACCGTATCCAACACAATGACCGGTAAATTCTCGTTGAGCTATAAGCCTATAAAAGATTTGACCCTTACTGCCAATCTGACTCCTACCGTCGGAACTGTTTCGATCAAGGAGATGAAGAAAGCCATACCTGTTTACGATGCATACGAAACCGATGTTATGCTGGGATATGTTTCGGGATATACTTCCAATTCGCTAAGTGAAGAACGCCGTAACATCAAATCATTGGAGAAACAATTCATCGCTACATACGACAAGACCTTCAGCAAGGTACATAACTTCAATGCCATGGTCGGTTATGAAGATTATAGTTATACGTATGAAACGATGTCGGGATCGACCAACGATATGTCTTTGTCTTCTTTCCCTTATCTTGATTTGGCGAACAAGAATGCTCTTGCCGTAGCCGGCAATTCTTATCAGAATGCATACCGTTCATTTTTTGGCCGTGTCATGTATAATTACGACAGCCGCTACTACCTCCAGCTCAATGCTCGTGAAGACGGATCTTCACGTTTTCACAAGGATCACCGTTGGGGATTCTTCCCGTCCGCATCGGTGGGTTGGGTCATCTCTAACGAGAAGTTCATGCAAAACATAACCCCGATAAACTATCTGAAGTTCCGTGCCTCTATCGGTACGCTCGGTAACGAGCGGATTGGAAATTATCCTTATCAGACATACATTTCGTTCAATAATGCCATTATGTATGACAGTGCAGGTTCTACGCCCCAATCTTCGATGTCTGCCGCTCAACAGGATTATGCGTATGAGAATATCCATTGGGAGAAAACACAGAGCTGGGATATAGGTGTGGATGCCGCTTTCTTTAACAATCGTCTTGACTTTAGCGCAGACTATTATTATAAGAAGACAACAGATATGCTCTTGTCAGTGGCAATCCCCTCGTTTACAGGTTATTCGGCACCTGACAGGAATGTAGGTAAAATGCATACCCGCGGTTGGGAAGTGAAACTCGGCTGGTCTGACCGTATCGGAGATGTAAGTTATGCGGTAAGTTTTAATATCTCTGATTACAAGTCTATAATAGATAATCTTAATGGCAAGCAGCAGTTTAACAGCGATGGTACCATTATTACTGAAGGCGCAGAATATAACTCCTGGTACGGATATAAGACTGCAGGTTTGTTCCAGACTGCAGAGGAAGTCAGTGAAAGCCCTCTGCTTTCGGCTTCTACCAAACCGGGTGATGTGAAATATGTAGATGTCAGCGGTCCGGACGGCACTCCTGATGGAATTATCAATGAGACATACGACCGCGTAGTGCTTGGCAGCTCATTGCCACACTATCTATATGGAGGTTCTATTAGTTTGGGCTGGAAAGGTCTCTCTTTCTCCCTACTCTTCAATGGTGTCGGGAAACAACTTTCACGCCTCACCGAAAGTATGATTCGCCCCATGCAGGGACAATGGCTTCCGGCTCCGTCAGTCCTTCTGAACGACAATGGCAGCCGTAATTATTGGAGTGTGTACAACACTGCAGAACAGAACGCGGCAGCCAGCTATCCCCGTTTGAGTCATCAGGGCGGTGAATACAACAACTACAAAATGTCGGATTACTGGCTCAAGAGTAGTGCCTATATGCGTATAAAGAATATCAACGTTGGCTATACAGTTCCTAAAAAAATCGTCTCTAAAGTCGGAATCAAGGGACTTCGGGTGTACGTCAATATTGATGATCCATACTGCTTTGATAGTTATCTTTCGGGATGGGACCCTGAAGCAGGTGCTTCTACCTATATCACACGCACTTATACATTTGGAGTGGATATCAAATTCTAATGGAGTATGAAAAAATTACATAATATGAAAAAAATACATGTATTGATTTGCATGATAGCTCTTCTATCTGTAACTTCTTGTGTGAACCTCGATCTGAATCCTCCTTCAGCTGCATCCAGCGAAAACTGGTTCTCGTCACCGGAGGAAGTTCGAATCTCGTTGAACGATTTTTATCGCAGTACTTTCTTTGTTATAGAAGAAGGTTGGACGCTGGACCGTAATACGGATGACTGGGCACAACGAACCAACATTTATACCATTGCGGCAGGTTCATTGAATGCGTCTTCTACAAGTAATCCTAACATCAAGACTGTTTGGAGTTACACGTATAAGAACATTAGTCGTGCCAACCGGATTTTGGAGGCACTCGACAAACTTGAAGGCAAATATTCCACCACTGAACTGAATACGCTTCGTGCCGAAGCCCGTTTTTTCAGAGCATTTGCTTATTCACGTTTGATTACTCTTTGGGGAGATGTTCCTTTCTACGTGACTTCGATTACTCCGGAGGAAGCATTTGAGATGGGGCGTACCGACAAAGCTGTCGTTCTGAAACAAATTTATGAAGATTATGACTATGCCGCAGAAAATTTGCCGGCCGCAAATAATAATAGCGGCGCCACCCGTGTGGACAAAGGAACGGCTTATGCTTACAAGGCGCGTACCGCTCTCTATCAACACGACTACGGGACTGCCGCAAAGGCTGCGCAAGATTGTATGGATCTGGAAGTATATGACTTGGCCCCTGATTATGGAGAACTTTTCCGCGACAAGACAAGAGGAAGCAAAGAAGTTATTTTCTCTGTTGCTCACTCAAGCGACCTTGAATTGGATGAAAACGGTAAACCTACTACACAGGCTATCGGTTCCTTTATTGCCCGTTCGGCAGGCGGTACACATAATGCACAACCTTCGTGGGAACTTCTTGCTGTCTACGAAATGACGAATGGCAAGACGATTGATGAACCGGGCAGCGGTTTTGATCCTCACGATCCATTTGCCAACCGCGATCCCCGTTGCCTGGAAACGTTTGCTGCTCCCGGCAGCCGTATCTATGGTATTGAGTGGAATCCTGCGCCAAACGCACTCGAAATAATGGACTATACGCAAAATCGTATGATTACAAATAAAGATTCCAAAGGCGGTTCGGATGCTTCCAACTGTGCTTACAATGGTTGTTGCCTGCGCAAAGGCGCGCAAGAATCATGGCGTACTACTTTGTATAACGACAACCCTGTTATTCTCATGCGTTATGCCGATGTCTTGTTGATGTATGCCGAAGCTAAGATTGAACTGGGGGAGATTGACGCTACTGTCCTTGCTTGCATCAACGATGTCCGTGCCCGTGCTTATGGCACCACCCGTACACAAACCAACGACTATCCGTCCATCACGACAACCGATCAGACGGCATTGCGCAAAGTGCTCCGTCGTGAGCGTCGTGTGGAGTTTGCATGGGAAAATCTGCGCTATTTCGACTTGCTTCGTTGGCATCAGTTTGAGAATGCTTTCGGACACAATATGTACGGATTTACCCGTACAGCCAACAGGGCAAAGGAATACTTTGCGGCAGGCAACTGGTTTTGGCCGGAGACTCCGACATTTGACAAAGACGGATTTCCTTCTTTTGAAGCGATGGCCGACGGAACCTATATCGTCCAGCATGGTGAACGTAAGTATGATGAGAAGATTTATTTATGGCCGTTGCCAAGTGATGATGTATTGATAATGAATGGCAAACTTGTTCAAAATCCAGGGTACTAACTTTATTAAATAAATGATATTATGAGCATTGGAGAAATTTTATTGCGCAGTCGCTATCAACCATTGAAAAGGGTGTTGAGCTATGATGTATTCAACACCGGCTTTAACGGTTGGATGACATTGATGCCTAACTTTACGGAATATCCCGATTTTGATGTTCCCAAGACATTGGTCAATAAAGACCAGTGGCCACCGGTCATGCTTAGTTCCGCTACTTTCAGGTATCCGGGCACTCACGGGGCAATGTCCGGCACTTACTCTCTTAAACTTTCGACAAGACCTGTTGCCGCTCCTTATACGGAGATTCCGGCGGAAGGTTGTCTGGGACATGCCATTAAGCGGCTTTCGTTCTCTCGTCCGGGTTGCAAATATTTGCAGATAGAATGTTGGTTTACATACACGGCGGAGCAGGATGTGGTGGATGGCGGTGACCGTCCGCAACCGGGTTTGCATGAGAGTTCTATCCGCGATTTTGGTATGGGATTCGATGTACAGGAGGGTGGAAAACGTTACCATGTAGGAATTCGCTATCTCAATGCAGTAGATGGCAAATTAATGCAGAAGTGGCAGTATGAACATTCCAATGAAGACATAACCGACCGCGATTGGGCTTATGGACTTGACGGAGACTGGTGTAAGAGGGGAGTCGATCCCTGGTGGTTCGGCCGCCGTTATCCTAATGGCGACCACGATGGATTCAAAGATTTGAAAGATGGTCATCAGAAACTCATTTACAATGAGACCGACTGTAAACTCAATTGGCAATACATGCGTCTGAAACTTGACACAGAGCTTCGTGAATATGTAGAGTTCCAATGTCAGGACAAAATTTGGGATATGCGTGGCATTGCAGCTGATACCGTTGACGGATATGGACGCATCGACAATCTTATCAATCCTCTTTTCTGGGTGGGTACTGATACCAATCGTCGTGTATTCTTTTATATAGATTCTGTTGTTGTTTCACAAGAATAAAAGGAGGAATGTAATATATGAAAATGTTTAATGATTCCCATCTTGAGGTAAAGAAGTTCTTTAAAGGTACTTTCTTCACTCATCCTTACGAGGCTGGTTGGGCAGATGAGGCTATATTTTTTGTTATGGTTGAGAAAATAGAAGGAGATCCCGTATTCGAAGGTCGTGTACAACTATCGCAAGACGGTATACATTGGGCTGACGACGGTAGTGATCCTGTAATCTTCAAAGGACTTGGCCAACATATTATAAAGGTAAATTCAAATTTTGGTAATTATATTCGTCTTGCCGTCAGCATTGAAGGCGGAGAGATGTTTTTAAATCTTCATATAGCATGCAAAGGTTAATATTTATATTTAGTCTGTTCATCCTTGCGATTGTAGGATGCAGCTCCAATGAGTCTCACTCATTTTTGATTCGTCCGGATGGAGGTGGGGAAGATGCTGCCACTGAAATAGAGGTAGGTAAGACGATTCCTGCCTGGCAGGAGGGGGTGATGGATATTCATTTCATCAATACGACTACCGGTGAAAGCATGTTTGTAATATTCCCGGATGGTACGCAAATGCTTATTGATGCCGCAAGTTCGAGTGTTACGACCAACTCTAATAGTAATACGACCAACACCGGTATCCGTAGTCGTTGGGATCCGACTCTGACTTCTACCCGTGGTTCACAGATTATAACTGATTACATTCGTAAGTGTATGGTATGGACAGGTAACAGTACGATTGATTATGCCGTACTTACACACTTCCATAATGACCACTTCGGCGGTTATACTTCTTCCTTGCCGAAATCTTCCAACTCCGACACTTATTCGTTAATAGGTTTTGCCGATATTTTCGACAATTTCAAGATTGGTACGCTTCTCGATCGTGGCTATCCCGATTATAACTATCCGTTCAATATGGCGACAATGGCAGACAATGCTCCAAGTTGTAATAACTATATCAATGCAGTGAAATGGCATGTCGCCAATCAAAAGTTCGATGCTGCGATATTCAAAGCAGGGGCGAATGATCAGATCGTTCAGAAGTATAATCCTGCAAAGTATCCTACTGCAAAGGTGCAAAACGTGGCAGTGAATGGAGAGATCTGGACAGGTTCGGGCACTACCACAAAGAAGACATTCCCTGAACTCTCGGAGATTACATACGAAAACAGTAAGAACATTACCTCCAGTGACAATTGTCCGCCGGAGAATATAACCAGTTGTGTGATGAAAGTTTCGTATGGCAACTTTGATTTCTTTGCCGGTGGTGACCTTCAGTATAACGGACGTTCGAGTCATGCGTGGAAAGATGCCGAACTGCCCTGTGCAAAAGCAGTGGGTCAGGTGGAACTATTGAAAGCTAACCATCACGGTGTAACCAACACCAATCAGGTAGATGCTCTGAAAGCACTCAATCCACAAACGATTGTTGTCAATTCGTGGGTAGATTGTCATCCTCGTACCGATATACTGAATTCGATGGAGACAACACTCCCTGCGTGTGACATGTTTATCACTAACTTCTGGCAAGGCGATCGCCCCAGCGGAGTAGACGACCGGGTTACGGCGGAAGAGGCTGCGAGAGTAAAGGGATATGATGGACATATTGTAGTTCGTGTGACCGATGGGGGAAACAAATACAGAGTTGTGACAATCACAGATTCTGACGGGGCAATGACTGTTAAGACTATTTCCGGTCCATATACAAGCAGATAATGAATACAAAATATTATGATGTAATAGTAGCAGGTGCAGGTCCTGCCGGGATATGTGCGGCTGTAGCCGCCGCCCGGCAAGGAGCACGTGTTGCTCTTATCGAAAGATACGGAGTCATCGGAGGTAACCTGACCGCCGGGTATGTCGGCCCTATTCTCGGTAGTGTAAGCAAGAACACGATTGACTGTACCGGTGATGCCATAGTATCTTTTCTTGCCGGTGCAAAAATAGAAAAAGGACGTGCTGACGGACTCGTGCAGCCTGTAACCCTTGAATACACTATTGACGGCGTAGATGAATCGAAAGGAATTATCTGTATTGGAGATGTAGACAATGTCCAATTGAATGGCGAGTGTTTTCTTGATTGGTGTAAAAAGAAAGCCGATGAGGGCAAACTTCCCCGGATGCTTGCTGCCGTGCGTTTGCATCCATCGGTCAGACCGGGTTGCCGTCAGGTAAATACGACACAAGTCAATAGGGTGGATATAACTTCGGTAAGCTCTATTTTCACCGCCGATCTTGAACTTAGGCAACAGATACGCCTCCTGACTCAATTCTTGAAAGAAAATTTGCCGGGTTACGAAAATTGTAGAGTGATCGGAAGCGGTACAACAACCGGAGTGCGCGAAAGCCGCAGGGTGATGGGCGACTATGTGATCGATGTTGATGAAATGGCAGAAGGCTGCCGTTTTGCCGATGTGGTGGTACATAAAGCATTGTTCATTGTCGATATACATAATCCTGACGGAGCCGGACAGGCGGAACCGACCATACAATATTGCAAACCATACGATTTGCCGTATCGTTGTTTTCTCCCGTTGGGCTTGGAAGGGCTTTTGGTGGCGGGACGGTGCATATCGGGTACTCACAGAGCTCACGCTTCCTATCGTGTCATGAGTATTTGCATGGCGATGGGAGAGGCTGTTGGCATTGCCGCTGCCATGAGTGCGTCGCAGCATTGTACTCCGCGGGCTCTCGATGTAGGAGAGTTGCAGAAACGGCTTGAGTCGTTAGGCATAGAGCTGTTCGATTAACGTAGAACATAATCATACTTTAAATTTATAGAGCATACTTATGAAAAAGATCTATTTGTCTGTCGTGTGCTTACTGATCTCTATTCCCCTTATCGCCCAGTTGTATGTAGAGCCGGAGAAAGAGGTAGAGTGCTCTGTCTTCCTGGCAAAGGAAGGACGGGGGCGGGCACAGCAAGGACTTGAAATATGGGATGATTACATATTCTCGTGCGAGGATGGAGGACACGTGAATATCTATGATTTCAAAAGTGCCGATCCGAAACCTGTGGCAGGCTTTGAGTTGGCGTCCTCCCATCCGGACAACCATGTAAATAATGTATGCTTTGGCGTCGAGACAAAACGCGGAGCATCGTTTCCTCTCTTGTATATCACAAACGGGAAGGTAGGAAGCGAGTTGGAATGGTTGTGTTTTGTGGAGAGCATCACCCGTCGTGGAAAACGTTTTAGCAGCGAAATCGCACAGACAATTGAACTCGATGGCTCGAAGTGGGCGGAGAAAGGGTATGTCTCCATCTTTGGAGCGCCAAGCTGGCTGGTCGATCGGGAACGGGGCTTTATATGGATATTCTCGGCGCGTAAACGTACTGTGGCGAAGGTGACAAAGCATGCATGGGAAAACCAGTATGTCGCCACCAAATTCCGCATACCATCGTTGAGTGAGGGTGCAAAGGTGCGCCTCGACGAAAATGACATTCTCGATCAGGTGGTGTTCCCCTATGAGGTATGGTTCACACAAGCGGGCTGTATGCATGATGGTAAAATCTATTTTTGCTTCGGAGTTGGGAAACAGGATGACAGCCGTCCTTCCTGCATCCGGGTGTACGATACGGATAGGCGGACAATTACTGCCCGGTACAATGTGCAGGAACAGGTTATTTACGAACCGGAAGATATTGTGGTTAAAGACGGGGTTATGTATGTCAATACCAATACGAATACGAAAAAGACGTCTGATCTTCCTTGCATATTCAAACTCTCTCTTCCGAAAGAAAAGCCGGTGCCCGAAAATCCTCTCGACGAGATACGCAGGGATCCGGAACGTGCGGGCGGCGTGTATTATGTGACCGATCTTTCACATCCGGTTACGCCGGCGCCCAAAGGATATACGCCTTTCTATATAAACGGCTATTTCCGGCACGGAGCGCGTCAGATAGACGATGAGGTGACTTATCCTACCATATACGGCGTATTGGAGAAAGCTCATGCCACAAACAATCTTACCGATTTTGGGAAAGCCCTGTACGAACGTCTTGAACCGTTCAAGAAAAATGTGTTTTACAAAGAAGGCGATCTGACACAAATCGGTTATTATCGTCAGACAAGGGAGATAGGCGGGAGGATGGTACAAAACTATCCGGAAGTATTTGAAGGCCATCCCTATTTGAAGACTAACGCAACGAATGTGCTTCGGGTGGCGGCCACCATGCAATCTGTAAATTCGGGTATTTTGTCGCTACGTCCCGGGCTTGAGTGGGCGGAGATAGACAATTCCCGTTCGTTCCTTACCACACTGAATCCATACGGTAACGTATGTCCCGACAGAAGTCCGCTTGATAAATATATACTTGGTAAGGAAAACAGTTGGTATAAAAAATATCGTTCATATATAGATGAAAAGTTGGATGTGGATGCTTTTTTTACAAGGCTGTTTATAGATGTTACACAAGTAGAAAGTGAGTATGACAAGTACGACCTGATCCATCGTTTCTGGTTAATGGCATCGCTGATGCAATGCCTCGACCGCCAAGTGCCTATATGGGATATTTTTACAGAAGAGGAAATATTGGCTTGGGCAGAAATCGAGAACTATAAGTATTTTGCGCAGAAAGGTCCTGAACCGGTATCTCACGGGCGTAGTTGGGGACTTGCATCCCGCACGTTACGCCATTTGTTAGACGAATCTGCCGAAGATCTGGTTCGTAAGCGTCATGGTATCAATCTCAACTTCGGACACGATGGCGTTCTGATGGCTATCTTGACAAATCTGCAAGCCGGAACGTGGGCGCGGGAGGCTAGTAATTCCAAAGAAGCGTTGCAGAGTTGGAAGTATTGGGATATTCCGATGGGGGCGAACCTTCAGATGATCTTTTACCAATCAAAAGACAATCCGGACGTTTTAGTTAAGTTTATGCTGAATGAAAAAGACCTCCGGTTGCCGTTGGAAGTGGTTGAAGCATCTTATTACAAATGGAATGAGGTTTATAAATTCTATATAGAACATTGCGACAAGGTGGAAAAATCACTTGCCGAAACATTGAAATTATCGTATGAAGACTTTTAATTATAATCGTGCTGAAATAAAGGCCGGAATAGTACATTTCGGTGTTGGAAACTTCCATCGTGCACATCTCGAAGCTTACACAAATTTATTACTTGAAGATCCGTCACAAAGATGCTGGGGGGTATTCGGAGCCATGATTATGCCTACGGACGGGGTCTTGTTCAACGCCCTCAAGAAAGACGACGGCATATATCAGTTGACGACATGCAGCCCTTCCGGCGAACAGGATAGTATGCTGATTGGTTCGCTTGTAGAACTGGCATGGGGGGAAATAGACAGTGAGCCTATCATCGCTAAAATAGCATCGGAGGAGATAAAAATCATCTCTCTCACCATTACCGAAGGGGGATATAAGGTTGATTTTAACCAATCGCGCAGTGTGTTCTGGTATGTAGCCGAAGGACTTAAACGCCGGATGGAGAAAGATTTGCCGATTACGATTCTTTCGTGTGACAACATGCAGATGAACGGCAATGTCGCCAAATGTGCGTTTATGTCATACTTCGAAGCGAAATATCCCGAGGTGGCAGCGTGGGCGAAAAAGAAAGTGACGTTCCCGAATTCGATGGTGGATCGAATCACTCCCGTAACAAAACCGGGTAAGGTTACAGATGTGTGTTGTGAAGACTTTATACAATGGGTGATTGAAGATAATTTCATTGCAGGCCGTCCTGTATGGGAGAAGGTGGGAGTTACATTCACCCATGATGTGACCCCGTATGAAATCATGAAATTAAGTCTTCTCAATGCGTCACATACTCTTCTTTCTTATCCTGCCTATATGGAAGGATTCAGGAAGGTCGATGCTGTAATGGCAGACGAGAGGTATCGTGCGATGATAAAGCTGTTTATGAACAGGGACGTTACTCCTTATGTTCCGGTTCCCGAGGGCGTTGACCTTGAAGCGTATAAAGACCAGCTTATCGAACGATTTTCAAACAAGGCGATCAGCGATCAGGTATCACGGCTTTGCGGCGATGGTATTGCTAAGTTTGCGGTTTATGTGGTACCCATACTCAAACAGATGTTGCAGGATGGAAAGGATATTTCGATAGAGGCTTTCCTGATAGCTGTTTATTGCAAATACCTGATAGGTGCGCGCACCGAGTCCGGTGAAAATATAGCTATCTCCGAACCTCACATCACCCCGGCGGACAGGAAGTTGATTTCGGGAGGATCGCCGGCCGAGTTCTTGAAAATATCACCTTTTGTGTCATTGGAACTGGACAAATATCCTGTGTTTATGGAAAAGTATGAGCAGTTTTATGCTATGCAGGTAGCGGAAGGGTTGAAGGTCTTATTACAGTAAACAACTAAAAAATACAAGGCAATGAAGAAGTTTTTCATAACGGTTGTTCTGTCGCTTTCGTGCGTATTGTCGGTTTCGGCACAAAAACAGACGGAGGCGTCAACGCTTAACCTGATAGGTAAGCCGTTTGAATCGACTCCCAATCCGTATCATAGAGTCGATACATTGGTTTATAAAGGTTTTAACAGGACGGAGAACCGACAACTCCGTTGCTCTGCCGGTATGGCTGTGTTGTTTAAAACGAACACGCGTAATATACAGATTACGACAAAGTGGGGATATGTATATTCGAGCCATTCAACCATGCCGATCTCTTATAAAGGATATGATCTTTATATCAAAAATGCAAACGGTCAATGGCAGTATGCGGCAAGCGGTTCATTGAAAGCGTATAAGGGCGAGAAAACCGAGACATTCACGCTCATTGAGAATATGGATGGTACGATGCACGAATGTATGATGTATATGCCGATGTATTCGGAGGTCATTTCTTGTAAGATAGGGATAGATGACGATGCTGTTATCGAACCGTTGAAGTCCGATTTTCGTCACAGGATAGCGGTATATGGCTCTTCGTTTACGCAGGGAGTGAGCACGGATCGATCCGGTATGAGTTATCCCATGCAATTTATGCGTAATACGGGTCTTCAAGTCGTGTCGCTCGCAACAAGCGGACGTTGTCTGATGCAGCCTTACATGCTCGACGTTCTTGCGGAAGTCAAGGCTGATGCCTTTATATTCGATACTTTTTCAAATCCTGACGCAGAACTGATAAGAGAGCGCCTGATGCCGTTTATCGATCGGCTTATAGCGGCACATCCGGCTACTCCGTTGATATTTCAGCGTACTATCTATCGTGAACGACGTTCATTCGATACAGTTCTTGATGCGAAAGAACGGGCTAAGGCGGCAACCGTAGAGGAGTTGTTTGCGAAAATCCTCACGACCCCGAAATATAAAGACGTTTATCTGATTACGCCTGATGCTTCCGATGCCCATGAGACATCGGTCGACGGAACTCATCCAAGTAGTTATGGATATGCACTTTGGGCGAAGTCAATAGAGACTCCGGTAATAGAAATTTTAAGTAAATATGGTATAAAATGAGACAAGCGGTATTAGTAGAACCAAAACATATTGAATTTCGTGAAGTTGAGGCGCCTAAGGCGTCGGACCTGAAAGAACATCAGGTGCTTCTGAATATTAAGAGAATTGGTATTTGTGGAAGTGAGATACATTCTTATCACGGATGTCATCCGGCAACTTTCTATCCGGTAGTTCAGGGGCATGAATATTCGGCAGTGGTGGTTGCTACGGGGGCGGCGGTTACGATCTGTAAGGCGGGTGACGTTGTCACCGCACGTCCGCAACTCGCGTGTGGGAAGTGCAAGCCTTGTCAGCGGGGAGAGTATAATATTTGTGAAGAGCTAAGAGTGCAAGCTTTTCAGGCAAATGGAGCTGCGCAAGACTTTTTTGTGGTTGATGATGACAGGGTTGCGTTGTTGCCTGAAGGTATGTCACTTGATTATGGGGCTATGATAGAACCGGTGGCAGTAGCTGCGCATGCAACCATGCGTGGCGGGGACTTGAAAGGTAAGAATGTGGTTGTATCGGGTGCCGGAACAATCGGTAACCTCGTGGCGCAGTTCGCTAAGGCAAGAGGAGCCAAACGGGTTCTTATTACCGATGTGAGTGATTTCAGACTTGAAATCGCTCGTAAATGTGGTATAGTAGATACGCTCAATGTAGCTAAGACGCCGCTCAAAGAAGGAGCGAAGAGGCTTTTCGGGGATGAAGATTTTCAAGCTGCGTTTGAGGTTGCCGGAGTTGAGTCGAGTATTCGTTCGCTTATGGAGTGTATCGAAAAAGGGAGTACCATCGTTGTAGTGGCGGTATTTGGCAAGGATCCGTCGCTTGATATGTTCTATTTGGGAGAGCACGAACTGAAGGTGAACGGAACGATGATGTATCGCCATGAAGATTATCTTACGGCTATCGATCAGGTATGTTCGGGAGCCATCCGTCTCGAACCGCTTATTTCGAATCATTTTCCGTTCGAACAGTATGACAAGGCATATAAATTTATAGACGAGAATAGTGCAACATCCATGAAAATAATTATTAAACTATAAAACCATGAAAATAATAGGTATAGGAGAAGTTGTTTGGGATTGCTTCCCGGAAGGTAAGAGACTTGGCGGAGCGCCTATCAATTTCTGTTTTTTTGCGAAGGAATTGGGAGCAGAATCATATCCCGTTACGGCAATAGGTGGCGACGAACTCGGTGATGAAACATTTACGGTGCTTAAAGAGACCGGACTTGATTTAGGATATATTTCCCGTAATATTTTGCCGACAGGTAAAGTGCTTGTGTCGTTGAATGAGGCCGGTGTACCGCAATATGAGATTGTTGAGAATGTTGCTTGGGATGCTATCGAGTGTAGTCCTGCGACCATGAAACTTGTCAGCGATGCAGATGCTGTTTGTTGGGGCTCTTTGGCACAACGAAGTGAAAAGTCACGTGCTGCAATCTTGAGACTCATAGATGCCGTGCCGGATACCTCTTTGAAGGTGTTTGATATTAATATCAGGCAACATTTTTATTCGACAGACTTGATTGTGGAATCCTTGCAAAAAGCAAATGTGCTCAAATTGAATGAAGACGAATTGCCGTTATTGATTTCTCTTCTTTCCCTTTCTACTGATTTTGTGGAAGCTATCGCAGAACTCATTGCTCGTTTCTCGCTCAAATATGTTATATTCACACAGGGGGCAGTACGTAGTGGCATATATGATGCAAGTGGGGAAATTTCATCCATAGATACACCTAAAGTCGAGGTGGCTGATACTGTAGGTGCAGGCGACTCGTTTACTGCTACCTTTGTTGTGAACATACTTAGAGGGGTGTCGGTTGCTGAATCACACCGCAAAGCGGTAGATGTATCGGCATATACTTGTACACAAAGGGGGGCTATTAATCCGTTGCCGGATAGTAAAAAGTAATATTGGGTACTCCACATAAGGAAGTTTCGTACTTGGTTTGAATGATTCTTCAAACCAAGCGTGATGAATATGTCTTGTTTTTATTAAATGCGGTTTAATCTCATTAATTAACCGCAAAATTTGCGGCTTATCATACCTCTTTTAACCGCATTTTTATAGATAACTCCAATTTAATAGTTATTTTTGCAGAAATAACTGATGGTATGTTTATCCATGAAATAGAAAATTGGAGTTCATTCAGATGGAACGCTGAAAGATTGTCAGATGCGATAGCCCTGACAAACAGGGCTATCGGATATCTTGTTGGAAGGTTAAGTACAATTGGATTTGATAGTCAGATGATCGCTACGGTGGAAGCTGTGACGCATGATGTTGTTGCATCTTCAGAAATTGAAGGAGTAACTTTGAATACAGCAGAGGTACGTTCTTCCGTTGCCCGAAAATTAGGTGTGACTGTACCCGATGTGAAAGAACCGACGCATTATATTGATGGAATGGTCGAGATGATGCTTGATGCTATAATGAATTACGAAACTCCGTTAACACATGATAGATTATTCGGATGGCATTCCGCACTTTTCCCAACAGGTAAAAGTGGCTTTTCTGATATTTTAGTGGGAAGTTATCGTACTGAAGCTATGGAGGTTGTTTCCGGTACATTTGGGCGGGAAAGAATACATTATCGTGCTCCCGGGCCGGAACGTGTATATGACGAAATGGATAAATTTCTTTTATGGTTGAATGCCCCCAATATAGCTCCGTCATTATTAAAGTCTGCAATTGCTCATTTCTGGTTTGTATGTATCCATCCGTTTGACGATGGGAATGGTCGTATTGCGAGAGCTATATCAGATATGGTATTATCCCAGACAGATCGCAGTAAATTGCGATTCTTTAGTATGTCTATGCAGATTAATAAGGAAAAGAAGGCTTATTATCGTATGCTGGAACAGGCTCAACGTGGAAATGGTGATATTACAGAATGGTTAGAATGGTATCTGGCTTGTCTTAAACGGGCTATTGATGAATCCAATGGCTTGTTAAGCGGCATATTGAATAAAGCGATTTTTTGGAAAACTCATTCGGGGGGCATTATAACTGAAAGACAACGAATGATCCTCAATATATATCTGAATGGCTATGAAGGAAAACTTACTGCAAAAAATTGGAGCAAGTTGGCCGAAGTTTCATTAGATACAGCTACCAGGGATGTGAAGGATTTAGTGGCAAAGGGAATTCTTTCGCCTATACAGGGGCGTGTCAGGGATGTATCATACACATTAAATTATGTAGAATCAGATACCCGAGTAGCTGACTTTACTGATTCTGTACTGATAAATCGTGATGGAAATGATTATATATCTTCTATGTATAAGAAGCAAAAAACTGTAGAGGAAAGAATTTCTCCATTGGATAAAATGCGTTTTGAACAAAAGGAGATGTCAATCGACGATTTGGTATATAAGTATTTTGCATATCTCATTGGATAATAATTTGTGAAATAAAGAAACCCATGTTGAAAATATTAGTAACCTACGCCGTACAAGGCGAATTTGTAGAACTTAAATGGCCGGATATAGAACCTTACTACGTTCGTACAGGTATTGGTAAAGTTAAATCAGCCTTTCATTTGGCAGAGGCAATCCGTCAGGTACAACCGGACTTGGTGCTCAATATCGGAAGTGCTGGAACAGTCAATCATCAGGTAGGAGATATTTTTGTATGTCGCAAGTTCATAGACCGTGATATGCAGAAAATGAAAGAGTTCGGATTGGAGTGTGAGATCGATTCATCAGCTCTGCTCGAAGAAAAAGGTTATTGCACGCATTGGACGGAACATGGAATCTGCAATACAGGAGATGGCTTCCTTACCGAGTTGACTCACGTTAGCGGAGATGTTGTAGATATGGAAGCATACGCACAAGCATTTGTCTGCCGTTCAAAAGAAATACTGTTTATTTCTGTGAAATACGTGACTGACATAATTGGCCAAAACTCCGTGAAACATTGGGAAGATAAACTTGCCGATGCACGGCAGGGACTATCGCATTACCTTAATGTCTTGAAAGAAAGAATATGATAAGTGACTCCTGCGGCTATCAATCCCAGGAGAATCTTTACCCATATAAAAGGAATCAGGAAGAAAATGCAATAAAGCATCGTTCCCCACATTAATACGAGAGAAATTATTTTGGCACGGAGAGGAATCGCCTTGTTTTCGCGGAAATTGCGGATGTAAGGACCGAAGTGCCGATGGTTGAGCAGCCAGTTATATAATCGGGGTGACCCTTTGAAATAAAGGGCGGCGGTGAGCAATAGAAAAGGGGTAGTGGGCAGTAGCGGCAGAAAGATGCCAAGAATACCGAGCGCAAGGGAAATACTACCTAAAACAATATATAGAGTTTTCATGCGGCAAAGATAGTGCAAAAAAAGGAAAAAAATAACACTATTAGCTGGATGAAAACTCTATTTTATATTACCTTTGCCGTTGCATCGAGGTGACATTAGATGCGTGTAACTATTAAAATACATACACTCATGTTTACAGTAATCAAACGCATGGAGATCTCGGCTTCACATAGGCTGGTACTCCCGTATCGCAGTAAATGCGCCAGTTTACACGGTCACAACTGGATTATCACCGTCTATTGCCGTTCCGCGCGGCTCAACTCCGAAGGAATGGTGGTAGATTTCACCCGCATCAAAGAAGTAGTCACGGAGAAACTCGACCATCAAAATCTCAACGAAGTACTCCCATTTAATCCCACAGCGGAGAATATCGCCCGGTGGGTATGCAAACAGATTCCTCAATGCTATAAAGTAGAAGTGCAGGAATCGGAAGGAAACATAGTCATCTACGAGAAAGATCCCGTCGGCGCAGAAGGACAAGAATAGCAAACCAAACAAATTTTGATGATGAGAAAGATTAATGAAATCTTTTACAGTTTGCAGGGCGAAGGCTACCATACCGGAACTCCGGCTATCTTCGTCCGTTTTTCCGGCTGCAACCTGAAATGTGACTTTTGCGACACACAACACGAAGAAGGAAAAATGATGACCGACGATGAAATTATCGCCGAAGTGAAAAAATATCCTGCCGTCACTGTTGTCCTTACGGGCGGCGAACCTTCCTTATGGATAGACGATGAATTGATCGACCGTTTGCACCAGGCAGGCAAATATGTGACTATCGAAACCAACGGTACACGCCCCCTGCCGGCAACTATCGACTGGGTGACCTGCTCTCCCAAACAAGGGGTGAAACTTGCCATCGACCGGATGGATGAAGTGAAAGTGGTCTATGAAGGACAAGATATAAGTATTTTTGAACTACTTCCGGCCGAACATTTTTTCCTCCAGCCTTGTTCTTGTAATAACACTGCTTCAACAGTGGACTGTGTAATGCGACATCCCAAATGGAGACTCAGCCTGCAAACACACAAATTAATCGACATCCGTTGAACGAAATAGACGGGTGATGCGGAAGAAGCTTAAATTATTACAAAATATAGTATGAAAGTAGGTTTGTTTATTCCTTGTTATATCAATGCTATTTACCCCAATGTGGGAGTGGCATCGTATAGACTATTGAAAAGTTTGGGAGTAGACGTCGATTATCCGTTGGATCAGACCTGTTGCGGACAACCGATGGCAAATGCCGGTTTTGAAGATGAATCGATGAAATTGGCACTCCGTTTTGACGATCTGTTTCGGGAATACGATTACATCGTCGGCCCTTCCGCCAGTTGTGTGGCATTTGTGAAAGAGAATCATCCGGGCATTCTGGAGAAAGAAGGACATGTTTGTCAGAGTGCGGGAAAGATTTATGATATTTGTGAGTTCATTCACGATGTCTTGAAACCTTCCAAAATACCTGCACGCTTTCCTCATAAAGTCAGTATTCACAATAGCTGTCATGGGGTACGCGAACTGTTGATTTCCGCTCCTACTGAACTGAACATCCCTTATTACAATAAATTGCGTGACCTGCTCAATCTGGTAGAAGGCATCGAAGTATTCGAGCCCAGCCATATTGACGAGTGTTGCGGCTTTGGCGGAATGTTTGCGGTGGAAGAGCAGGCAGTCTCCGTCTGCATGGGGCGTGATAAGGTAAAAGACCACATGGCTACCGGAGCCGAGTATATTGTCGGAGCGGACAGTTCCTGCCTGATGCACATGCAAGGTGTCATCAAACGGGAGCATCTGCCTATTCAGATTATCCATATTGTAGAAATTCTAGCGTCGCAATCATGAGTACAAAACATTCAAAGGCTGCCGAAAAGTTCTTGCAGGACAGCAAGATGGCAGCATGGCATAATGAAACCCTTTGGATGGTCCGTGCCAAAAGGGACAAGATGAGCAAGGAAGTTCCCGAATGGGAAGAGTTGCGCAATAAGGCTTGCGAGTTGAAACTATACTCCAACAGCCACCTCGAAGAACTTCTGCTGGAGTTTGAGAAGAATGCTACCGCCAACGGCGCCATCGTACATTGGGCAAAAGATGCCGATGAATACTGCGCCATCGTCTACGAGATACTGAATGAACATAATGTCCACCATTTCATCAAGAGCAAATCCATGCTCGCCGAAGAGTGTGGATTGAATCCTTTCCTGATGGAGCGGGGCATCGATGTTGTAGAGTCCGATTTGGGCGAACGCATCCTGCAACTGATGCATCTCGAACCGAGCCACATCGTACTGCCCGCCATTCACATCAAACGGGAACAGGTAGGCGAACTTTTCGAAAAGGAGATGGGCACGGAAAAGGGAAACTTTGATCCTACCTACCTGACTCATGCCGCACGTAAGAACCTGCGTCATCTCTTCCTCAATGCCGAAGCCGCCATGACAGGCGCCAACTTTGCCGTCGCTTCAACCGGTGACATTGTGGTCTGCACCAATGAAGGAAATGCCGATATGGGTACTTCCTACCCGAAACTGAACATTGCCGCTTTCGGTATGGAAAAGATCGTCCCGGATCTGGACGCGTTAGGCGTGTTCACCCGATTACTCGCCCGTTCGGCCACCGGACAACCGGTGACAACATATACCTCTCATTACCGCCGTCCCCGCGAAGGCGGTGAATACCATATTATCATCGTAGACAATGGCCGGAGTGCCTTACTATCCAAGCCCGACCATATCAAGACATTGAACTGTATTCGTTGTGGTGCGTGCATGAATACCTGTCCGGTGTACCGCCGGAGTGGAGGTTACTCTTATACGTACTTCATCCCCGGACCTATTGGCATCAACTTGGGGATGGCTCACGCTCCGGAGAAATATTATGATAATCTTTCGGCGTGTTCTCTGTGTATGTCCTGTTCCGATGTCTGTCCGGTGAAAGTAGATTTGGCCGAACAAATTTACAAATGGCGTCAGGATTTGGACGGACTGGGGAAAGCCAATACGGGAAAGAAGATCATGTCCGGTGGTATGAAGTTTCTGATGGAGCGTCCGGCATTGTTCAACGCAGCCTTGTGGGCAGCCCCGGTGGTAAATGGCCTGCCCCGTTTCATGAAATACAACGATCTCGACGATTGGGGAAAGGGACGTGAACTGCCGGAATTTGCCAGCGAGTCGTTCAATGAAATGTGGAAGAAAAACAAAGTACAGGGAAAGGAGGAATCCAAATGAGCAGTAGAGAAGATATATTAGCCAGCATCCGCCAGCATACGCAGACGCGTTATGATAAACCGGATATTGCGGATATGAAACGATTGTCATATCCTGACAAGATAGAACAGTTCTGTGCAATCAGCCGTGCGGTGGGTGGTACGGCAGTTGTATTGGGCGAAGGGGAAGATGTGAATGTGGTCATACGCCGGACTTATCCGGACGCCATGCGCATTGCTTCTGTATTGCCGGATATTTCCTGTGCTACGTTCAATCCCGATAATCTGGATGATCCGAAAGAGTTGGACGGCACAGATGTTGCCGTAGTGAAAGGAGAAATCGGAGTGGCCGAAAACGGAGCCATCTGGATACCGCAGACGGTGAAATATAAAGCAATCTATTTTATCTCGGAGAAGTTGGTTATTCTGCTCGACCGGAATAAAATTGTAGATACCATGTATGACGCCTACCGCGAATTGGACGGACAGGAATATCAGTTCGGAACGTTCATCTCCGGTCCGTCAAAGACTGCTGATATTGAGCAGGCTTTGGTGATGGGAGCGCATGGGGCACGGGACGTGTTAGTGATATTAACCTAATGTTTCCCTGTTGATTATTCTAAAATAAATTTGGTTTCAAAACAATGGAGTTTTATATTTGTTAGTACAAACGAAATGGAGACTCTGTTGACGCTGTAAAAACAGAGGCTCTATTGGTAAGAAATAGAGCCTTTGTTTCATATAAACAGAGCTTCCGTTTGATGTAAATAGAGGCTCTGTTTGGATAAAGTCCGGCTTCCATCGGATGTAATAGAGTCTTTGGGAGAATATAGTAGAATCTCCTTTGATGTAAATTGAATATCTGTTTCTGTTTGTCCATAGTAGATAAATGAGTTTGTAGGATAAGAGTAGTAAAACGTTTAATTATAAATTATATGTATGCCAATAAAGTAAAGAAAATAGCCGCCGTCCATGACCTTTCGGGAATGGGGCGCGTATCTCTGACCGTCGTCATTCCTATTCTTTCATCCATGGGTTTTCAAGTCTGTCCGCTTCCTACGGCTGTATTATCCAATCATACGCAATATCCCGGTTTCTCCTTCCTCGACCTGACGGACGAAATGCCGAAGATTATTGCCCAATGGAAGAAACTGGAGGTAGAGTTCGACGCTATCTATACCGGATACTTGGGTTCTCCGAGACAAATTCAGATTGTTTCTGATTTTATCAGGGATTTTCGCCGGCCGGATAGCCTGATAGTTGCCGATCCGGTGTTGGGAGATAACGGACGGTTGTATACCAACTTTGATGGAGAGATGATAAAAGAGATGCGCCATTTAATCACGAAAGCAGATGTGATTACCCCTAATCTGACGGAACTGTTTTATTTATTGGATAAACCCTATAAAGCAGATAACACGGATGAAGAGCTGAAAGAATATCTTCGTCTTTTGTCCGACAAAGGTCCGCAAGTGGTTATCATCACCAGTGTTCCTGTACATGATGAGCCTCATAAAACGTCTGTCTATGCTTATAACCGTCAGGGAAACCGCTACTGGAAAGTGACCTGCCCTTATTTGCCTGCACATTATCCCGGCACGGGAGATACTTTCACCAGTGTCATCACCGGCTCTTTGATGCAGGGAGACAGTCTGCCGATGGCGTTGGACCGTGCCACACAGTTTATCCTGCAAGGTATTCGTGCCACTTTCGGGTATGAATATGACAACCGCGAGGGTATCCTGTTGGAGAAAGTGCTTCATAATTTGGATATGCCAATACAGATGGCTAGTTATGAATTAATATAAAAGATAAAGAGTCTCCACAGCTAAGAAAAAAAATCACACTGTAAAGAAAAGAAAAAGGGCTGACTAAAAAGGACGGAATTGGTATAACCATCCCATCTGCGCATGTACGTAGTAGGAATGAAAAACAGTTTTCCTGTCTTTTTAGTCAGTCCTTTTTAACGTTTACAAGCTTTTGTGTTTCAAATATTTCCATTAATTTTACCGGCATTAAAAAAAGGAATAATTATATCTAACTAATGACTCAAACACTAAAAACATCCGAACGTCTTGGAGTAGTGGATGCTCTGCGCGGATTTGCCCTTTTGGCAATTGTATTATTACATAATCTGGAGCATTATAATCTGTTCTTAGTACCGGAGAATGTGCCTGCATGGTTACAGACAATTGATAAATATGCATGGGACATCCTGTTTTTCCTGTTTGCGGGAAAGGCGTATGCTACTTTCTCTTTGTTGTTTGGTTTTAGTTTTTACATTCAGTTTCACAATGCAGAGAAGCGTGGTATAGACTTCCGCGGACGATTTGCCTGGCGGATGTGTTTACTTTTCCTGTTTGCGCAGTTGCATGCCCTGTTCTATAACGGGGATATTCTTTTACTCTATGCGGTAGTGGGTTTTGCATTGATACCCGTGTGTAAGTTAAAGGACAAAACGGTCTTTTGGATTGCCCTGATTCTACTTCTTCAGCCTTATGAGTGGGGACGTGCCATTTATGCGATGATAAATCCCGACTACGTAGTAGCAACCGGTCATTATATGCCTTATGCCATACGTGCGCAGGAGGCAACTGCCAATGGTAATTTCTTCGAAGTACTCTGTTCCAACATCTCCGACGGACAATTATACAGCAATATCTGGCAAGTAGAAAATGGTCGTTTGTTTCAGACGGCTGCTCTGTTCATGTTCGGAATGTTGCTGGGACGCCGGAAATATTTAATAAAGAGCGAAGAGTCCGTACGCTTTTGGAAGAAGATGTTGAAAGGTGCTGTCCTTGCATTCATTCCTCTCTATTGCCTGAAAACCTTTGTACCGGACTTGCTCACCAATCCGTCCGTACAAATTCCTTATAAGATTGCCGTTCCGTCTTATGCCAATTTTGCGTTTATGATTATCCTGGTTTCTATCTTCACCTTGCTTTGGTTTAAGAAAGAGAAAGGATATGGCTGGCAAAGTCTGTTGATTCCTTACGGGCGTATGAGCCTGACAAACTACATCTCTCAATCTATCATGGGAGTTGTTATCTATTATGGATTTGGATTAGCTATGTACAAATATGCCGGAGCAACGGCAAGCCTGCTTATCGCACTGCTTATCTTCACTGTTCAGCTGATATTCAGCCGTTGGTGGCTTGCCCGTCATAAACAGGGACCACTCGAATTCTTATGGCGTAAGGGTACTTGGATTTAGTGATTTGCATTTATTCGAAATGGACGGTAACTTCCGCTAGTTTAGTACCGTAAATCCAGTCCGGACCTTCCTGAATCAGGCGGATTGCCTCCTTATCGGAAGATTCACAGAGGCTCTCTTTTACTTTGATAGAGAAAGGACGTCCCTCTTTGTTTACAAGGAAAGTTAATACGACTTTCCCTTTCACTTGTGCGCACTTTTCATCCGTTGGACGAACGAGATTTTCCTTCAGATACTTCTGAAATTTGCGTTTACCGATGACAGGTTGCGGAGTAATATCCTTGTTTGCTTGTTCGTTACCCTTCACAACAGTTCCGGCAGTTACCGACTTCTTATTTTTCTTTGCTCCGTATCCCACTACCACCACTTCGTTTAGTGCCTGTTTGTTTTCGTTCATGGCAATGAGCATCGTCCGGCTGGTATCTACGCGAATTTCTACCGGATCGTATCCGATAAACTGCGCTGTCAATCGTTTCTTATCATCCTTTTTGACTAACGAAAATTCTCCATTCATATTTGTGATGGTTCCGATATTCGTTCCTTTATATGTCACACTGGCTCCGATAAGCGGTTCTCCTTTTTCGTCGGTCACTCTCCCTTTAATCATGTTATTTTGAGGAAGGATAGTCGCTACCTTAGCCAACTTCATTTTCTTATCAGATTCAGATTCGAAAGTATCCATCGTTGCTACTACTTCTTGCAATGCAGCAGTCTCTTCCGAAACTTCCTCCATCACCGGTACAGTTGCCACAGGCACACCTTGTTGTGGTTGGGAAGTCGCTTGGATTTTGGCAATCATATCTTTCTTATCCGCTTGTCTCGCAGTAATTTCGGAAATAGGAGTGGAATCCGTTTTTACCTTTGTAGTAGCTAATGCGATTTCCTTTTGCGGAGTTGCGGGAACTGTTGGAGTGGCAGGAATTGCCGGAGTTGGTGGAGCTGCGGGTTCAGCCAACTTTGTGGAAACACTCTCTTCCGCAATGAACACTTCATCTGTCATGCTCTTTTTCAGGAACAGGAAATAACTGCTGATACCGAATCCGATAATCAGACACGCAGCGATGCTCCAGGTGATAGCATAAGTGTTCTTTTTCTTTGCCGAATGAGCAGAAACCTGCATCCGCAGTTTCTCGATCCGTTGTTCGTGATTTCCCTCCACCTGGTTGTATCCATCCATAGCATCGGCCAGGAAAGGGTCTTGCATCGACTCTTTTTCCAGCCGGTGTGCCTCTTTTCCTTTGCGGAGTCCTCGTATGTAGTCCAATAGTTTCATAGGGCTTGTTTCTTAATACAAATTTTTAAGTTTCGCTTTCCGTTTTGGATATAGCTTTTCACATTGTTCAGAGTAAATCCGGTCTGTTCCACAATGTCGGCATACGACATTTCCTCTAAAAAGAAACGCGTAATGCTGGTCCGTTGTTCTTCGGGCAACTTTTCGAGACAGTGATGTAATGCCTTTAGTTGTTCCTCTGAACTTTCCTCCTCACTTAATAGATGCAGAAATTCGTCGGATTCCATAACATTAACGGTATAATCTAACGTAATTTCCTTATTTTCCTTTCGTAAAAGTTGCAGGCAATGATTCTTTGCCACCCGGTAGAGCCATGGCTTGAACACTTTTATCTCATAATTTCCCAGTTTAGGCAATAAATCTTCAAACAACTGCATGACCGCCTCCTGTGCCCGGTCTTCATCATGCAGGTATTTCAGGCAAAGTCCGTATAGTAACGGGATATATCGGTTATATAATTCGCCGAAATATTCCGTATCGCCGGACTTCGTGTAATGTATTAGTAATTCCTCGTCCGATAGTTTTGATATTTTTCTTTTGAAAAACAACATCTATTCCTCTTCTTCGTCAATAATGAGTTGATATTTTTCTTTCATTGCTTCAAAATCACCTGTAATCTGATCTAATATTTCATGTGTATCCGTACTCTTTACCAATGCGGGCATACCGTAATAGATAGATGCCTTATATGGCAACAGTATCATTTTTCCTTTGGGCAGAGAACGTCCCATACCGGTCATGAATACGGGAATATATTTCACTTCAGGCCGCAGAGACAGGATGCGTGTTATGCCGGATTTAATTTTTCCCATCTGTTCCGGCTTTCCTCTGGTTCCTTCTGGAAAAAGAATCAGTGAATATCCGGCATCGATGGCTTCAAGCATCTTACGGATCGGATCATGCTCCGAATCTTTTTCTCCTTTTCTTCTGATTAGCAGTGTGTTGATGAAAAAGTTGCTGATGGAAGCCTGAAAGCGGGTTTTCCCGAAATAATCTTCTGCTGCTACGGGTTTGACTTTCCATAAAAGTCCTCCGGGCAGGGAAGGTAACAAGCTTAGGGTGTCCAGATGGCTGTTGTGGTTGGCAAGGATGATGAATTGCTTTTCCTTTTTGAGGAACTGGCAATCGGTGAACTGAACTCCTACAACCAATTTCAGGAACCATTGGAATACACCTTTATATATAATCTGCATGGCAGCAGCTTGCATGAATCTTTTTTCCATTCTCTCCGTTTAATATGCAATGTAATAAACTAAATGAAAAAATACAGGAGCCGTGTAGGCCAGAGAATCTATCCGGTCGAATACTCCTCCATGACCGGGAATACTGTTCCCCATGTCCTTAATTCCTTTATCTCTCTTGATGGCGGAGATGACTACGTCTCCCGAGAATCCGGCAATCGCAACGAGAGCACTTACCAGGATAACGTTGGGAGCGGAGAGGGGAGTCAGGAAACCGAGGAAGTAACCAATGACGGTAGTACTGATTACACCGCCCAGAAATCCTTCCCACGTTTTGTTCGGACTTACTTTCGGGAGTATCTTATGTCGTCCGAGAAGTTTGCCCCAGATAAATTGCATAACATCGTTGATTTCCGTAAGGAATACAAGGAATAATAGCAGACCTCGTCCTCCTGCATTGAATCCCGGAAGTTCGGGAAGCGACAGGAGATAAGCGAGATGGCTGATACCGAATACTGAAAGCATCAGAATCCACTGCAACAGAGCCATCGACTTGGTAATTCCGTGGGTGTCTCCCTTTAAAACAAGTCGTAAGGGCAATACGAGAAACATAACTACCGGAATGAAGATGATGAATGCTCCATACCAGGCAAGGTAAGCAAGGTAATATTGAATGGGAATGGCCAATATCCCCCAAAACAATGCTCCGCGATCTGCCTCTCTGAATCCCAACACCGAATACAGTTCTCTGAAAGCGATGAAAGAGAGAAAGGCAAGGAAGAAGTAAGAAATGTTATAGCTGATAAATACAGCGCCGATAAACATGCCCGCCATGATCCACCATGAACGCGTGCGGGCGGAGAGTTCGCTGATATTTGTTTTTGGAGAGATCTTCTTTACGAGAAAAAGAATAAGGCTTGCCGTAACAAGCAGTCCGATGATGAGCGAAATGACGATAATCAATTCATCGCTTAGCGTAGGAAATATGATATCCAGTAGTTCTTTCATTTTATTTCATTGTTTGTTGTGTGTGACATGAGGTACAGACGGTGTATCAGTGTTGCGACAAGGCCGACGTTGATTATTATCAGAGCTATGAGACATACCATCCGGTCGTATCCTGCGTGAATGGTGCAGGTGGCTACTACAAAGGCAAGCGTGAGCAATGCCATGCGGTGTTGCTTGGCCATCGGACCGTTAAAGAAATGCTGGTGCGTTTTGTAGGCTCCTATCCAGCGGAAATAAGCTGTCATAACGGCAAGAAGGGCCGCTAGCCATCCCAGTTCAATACCGAATCCACCTGCTATATATCCGATGGGAATGATGAACAAAGCATCAGCAAAGCGGTCGGGCATATCATTGTAGAGATCTCCGTTGGCACTTTTCTTCCCTCCTTCAATAGCTACCATCCCATCGAACAGGTTGCAGAGTAACCGCGACTGCATGCAAACGATGAACAGAATGTAGGCTACATACTTGTTAAAACCGGGATCAATGACTGTGCCGATCAACAGAAGGCACCCCACCATAGCGAAGAATACGCTCATCATGGAAATTTGATTGGGAGTGACACCCCAACGAGTTAGTTTGCGGGCAATAATAGTAGCCCAGGCCGTGTTTCGTGAGGCTATTTCCCGCCTTCCGTCGACTTCGTTTTTCATATTTATAATATGTTTATGATCGGCAAATATACACATCATCTTAAGAGTTGCAAAGGAATGAGTGAGAATTTTGAAATGACTCTTTTTTCTGCCGGATAAAAAAAAGTTCAGGCAATTTATGGAATCTGTGTGAAATGTGCATCTCTATAATAAAAGCGAACTAATAGTAACATTTTAAAATAAGAAGTTATGAAAACAAATCAATTCAGAGCGATGATGCTCGTACTGCTAATGGCGGTTATTTCTTTAGGTAGGATGAATGCGCAAGTTATTACTGTGTCGGGTACGGTGACGGATGCAAAGGATGGAAATCCGCTTGTAGGTTGTTCGGTACAGATCAAGGGTACTTCGAAGGGTGCAATAACGAATATGAAGGGCCAGTACACCATTCAGGCCAAGAAGGGGGAGACGTTGTTGTTCCAGTATATCGGGTATAAGCAAGAGAGAAGGGTGGTGAAATCGGCTACGCTGGATGTGAAGATGAAAGCTGATGATGTGGTATTGGAAGAATGTGTAGTGGTAGGATACGGGCATGAGCTAAAGGCTACTAAATCGGTGTCTGCTGCTTATATGGCGGTATGTCCGACACCGGGAATCATGTATGATGCTGTAAATGCGGAAGAATACGGGCAGATTCAGGAGAATGGATTTAAGAGTGTGTCGGATGCTCCGCTTTCTACTTTCTCTATTGATGTAGATGCTGCTTCTTATAGTAATATGCGTCGTTTTATCAATAAAGGTGAATTGCCTCTTGTAGATGCTATCCGTACGGAAGAATTAGTGAACTACTTTTCCTATGATTATCCGAAACCGACAGGAAGTGATCCTGCGAAAATCACGATGGAAGCCGGAGCATGTCCCTGGAATGCGGTTCACCGTCTTGTGCGTATCGGCTTGAAAGCTAGAGAAATTCCGACGGATAATTTGCCTGCATCTAACCTGGTGTTTCTGATTGACGTCTCCGGCTCTATGTGGGGAGCCAACCGGTTGGATTTGGTGAAGTCATCTCTCAAATTATTGGTAAATAACTTACGTGATAAAGATAAAGTAGCGATTGTGACTTATTCAGGTAGTGCCGGTGTGAAACTGGAAGCAACTCCGGGTAGCGACAAACAGAAGATTCGCGAAGCGATAGATGAATTGACGGCAGGTGGTTCTACGGCAGGTGGTGCGGGTATCCTGTTGGCGTATAAAATAGCCAAGAAGAATTTTATCTCTAATGGTAACAACCGTATCATACTTTGCTCCGACGGTGATTTTAATGTGGGTGTTTCTTCCGCCGAAGGATTGGAACAATTGATTGAAAAAGAACGTAAGAGTGGAGTGTTCCTTACCGTATTAGGTTATGGCATGGGTAATTATAAAGATAAGAAGATTCAGGTGTTGGCAGAAAAGGGAAACGGTAATCATGCTTATATAGATAACTTGCAGGAAGCCAATCGTGTTTTAGTAGGCGAATTCGGCGCTACATTGCATACAGTGGCGAAAGACGTCAAACTGCAAGTGGAATTTAATCCTTCCCAAGTGCAGGCGTATCGTTTGATTGGTTACGAAAGCCGTCTGTTGAAAGACGAAGACTTTAATAATGATGCTAAAGATGCCGGAGATATGGGTGCGGGACATACGGTAACTGCTTTTTACGAAGTGATTCCTACAGGTATAAAGAATGAATATGTGGGTAAAATAGACGATCTGAAATATCAGAAGAAAGAGAAAGTGACAGTGAAACCGACAGGCTCTAATGATCTCCTGACTGTGAAACTGCGTTATAAAGCTCCGGATAAAGATGTCAGCAAGAAAATGGAACTTCCTTTCGTTGATAATAAAGGTAATAATGTTTCTTCTGATTTCCGCTTTGCTTCTGCAGTGGCTATGTTCGGACAGTTGCTTCGGGACTCTGACTTCAAAGGAAATGCCAGTTACGATAAAGTGATTAATCTGGCCAAACAGGGACTGAATAATGATGATAAAGGATATAGAAGAGAATTCATCCGTTTGGTTGAGGCTGCCAAAGGATTGGAAAGAACGAATAAGAACTAGGAAATCGGGCGGGAGTCATTGTGAGTGTACGCTATATGACTATGCGTAAGATTCGCAGATATGAATGAACGTAGAATTCCAGATGGATAATCGTAGAAAATGATAGTGACGGTATATGTTCGGGATAGTGACGCTATCGCTGTTGTATACCGTCACTATCTTTGTCGGATAGCGTCACTATCATTTATTTCGTCCGAATTTCGTCCGACCTGAAACGAAAAATAGCCGTAAACTTATTGTTTACAGCTATTTAACTCTGCACGGGAGGAGAGGCTCGAACTCCCGACACCCGGTTTTGGAGACCGGTGCTCTACCAACTGAGCTACTCCCGTGTTTGCGGCTGCAAAGGTAGTAGAAACTTCTGAATCTCCAAACATTCGGGTAAATAAGTTTTGAATTATTTTAATTTTTCCCACTCATCGGGCTTAAAACCGACCAGAACGAAGCTGTCTGTCACTACCAATGGGCGTTTCACCAATTTACCGTTGGTTGCCAATAGTGCTATCTGTTCTTCCTCACTCATTGCAGGTAGCTTCTCGCTTAGTTTCAGCTCTTTATATACTAATCCGCTCGTGTTGAAGAATTTCTTCACCGGCAGACCGCTGCGCGGAATCCATGCCTTTAATTCTTCCACCGTAGGATTTTCTTCTACGATTAAGCGGTTGGTAAACTCAATGTTATTTTCTGTTAACCATTTCTTGGCTTTTTGGCATGTGCTGCATGCCGGGTACTGCAAAAATAATGTTGCCATATTCATTTATAATTTAATACTTGATATTTAATACTTAATACTTGAACTTCACTTCAATATCTGTAAATCCTGAAACATAATCCGGTAAGCGGCTGCTTTCTTGTCCAATGCTAATGGATACGCCCTTGATGATGAGGGCATCCGGTATAGTCGCAAGGCACGACCTTCGAAAACAAATTCGGAGTAATCACCTACTTTGGGTTCTTCTATGTCGAATTGCTGTCGGAGAGTGTCCGTTGCTTTTTGGCCCGTAGTGACGATTGCTTTGCATTCGGGAAGCTGCCGCAGTAATGCTGCAACATCGGTGGCTTCCACTACTTCAAGAAACTTGTCCGATGCATTATCCTGCAACCGACGAATGGATGAAGCGGTATCAAATAGGGCAATCCCCTTTTCGTTTAAAAAGTCTATGATTTGCTCGCGGCAGAACGATTTTAGTGTCGAATTCAGAAAGTGATTCTTATCATTAAAGAATAAGATTCCATATATACGCCACATGTCGTTGTTTAGGTTCGGGTAGTAAAACTCCATAGACCAACGTTTTTTCTGTGGCGGAAAACTTCCCAGCATAAGTAATTTTGATTTCGCTGGGAGAAACGGTTCTAACGGATGTATTTCGATTTCCATAATTTCTTTCATTTTAATTTCGTACAAAAATAGTGATAATGTTTATTTCCTTCAAAATCAATGAGAAAAAATGCTAGATTTAAAATAATTAGTTATTTTTGCGGCGTGATGAACAAACAATATTTTATTATATCATTGAAAAAAGAAGTTTTTGTGAGTTGCTTCTTAATAGGCCTGTTTTTTCTGGAGGGAGGAAATTGTTATGCTTCGGAGCAACAAGCGTTAAGAGGGACGATAGAAGTTCCTTCTGATCATAATACCGTGAGAGGGCGTGTAATTGATATCTATGGTGAACCACTGATCGGTGCTACAATACGCGAAAAGGGGGGGAGCCAATGGTACTGTGACCGATATTGATGGAAAATTCTTTTTGTCTGTGCCGGATAGTGCTGTCTTACAAGTTTCTTTTGTGGGTTATAAGACTGTAGAAGTCAATGTGGCAGGTCGGAATGTGCTTGAAATACGTCTTCAGGAAGATGCGGTGATGCTTGAACATGTCATCGTAACGGCCTTGGGACTTGAAAAGGATGAAGCTACATTGGCCTATTCTGTGCAAAAAATCAAGGGAGAAGAACTGAACCGTGTCAAAGAAGTAAATATGATTGCTGCTCTGGCGGGAAAAGCTGCCGGTGTGCAAATCAACAAAAACTCTTCCGGTATGGGCGGTTCCGCAAAAGTCAGTCTCCGGGGAATCCGTTCGGTATCCGGTGATAATCAACCGCTTTATGTAATAGATGGAGTGCCGATGTCGAATACCTCTTCCGAACAGGCTTATTCGGCTATTGGTGGTACGGCGAATGCAGGGAATCGTGATGGAGGAGACGGAATCTCTAATCTGAATCCGGAAGATGTAGAAAGCATCAGTATTCTGAAAGGTGCTCCTGCTGCGGCTTTATATGGTAGCATGGCTGCTAACGGAGTGATTCTTATCACGACTAAAAAAGGCAACTCTGTCGGACAAAGGAATATTAATTTCTCTACAGGACTCACTTTCGAGAAAGCATTCAGTATGCCTAAAATGCAGAATCGTTATGGTGTCAGTGATGTGGTAGACAGTTGGGGAGAGAAAGAGAATCTGATGGCTTATGATAATCTGGATGATTTTTTCCGTACCGGATTGACATCGATGACCTCCGTATCTATCAGTTATGGAAATGAAAACCTGCAAACTTATTTCTCCTATGCCAATACTACCGGAAAGGGGATTATCGACAAGAATAAACTGAAAAAGCATAATATAAACTTGCGTGAGACGGCTACCATGTTCGACAAACGTCTGAAACTGGACGGTAGTGTGAATGTGATGAAACAGACCGTCGAGAATAAGCCGGTGTCGGGAGGTTTCTATATGAATCCGTTGGTAGGGCTCTATCGTTTTCCTCGTGGGGAGGATTTGTCTTATTATAAAGATCATTTTGAAACCTATGACGAAGAACGGAAACTGGGTGTGCAGAATTGGCATACGTTTACCGAAGACTTCGAACAGAATCCATACTGGATAACGAACCGCATACAAAGTAAAGAAACACGTACACGCATTACCCTTTCTCTTTCAGCAAACTTTAAGGTAAATGATTGGCTGACGATTCAAGCCCGTGGAAACATGGATTATTGGGCGGACAAGTTACGCCAGAAATTCTATGCGTCTACTGCCACCGCCCTGTGTGGAGCGAACGGACGATATATCGAGATGGATTATCAGGAAACCCAGATGTATGGTGATGTCATGGCGATGGTGAAGAAAACCTGGGGGGATTTTACACTGGATGCGGCGATTGGTGGTAGTATAAATGATAAAGTCGTTAATTCTACCCGATATGATTCGAAAAATGCATCTTTGAAGTTTGCTAATGTGTTTAATATTGCCAATATCGTCATGAACAGTTCTGCCAGTATTGACCAGCGAATAGATCAACGCCGTCAGTTGCAATCTATATTCGGTACGGCACAGATCGGTTATAAGGAAAAATTGTTTCTTGATTTGACGGCCCGTAATGACTGGGCGTCAACCTTGTCTTATACCAGCCATGAAAAATCCGGATTCGCTTATCCTTCTGTAGGGCTTTCCATGCTACTTGATAAATGGGTGAAGTTACCCGAATGGGTTTCTTTCGCAAAATTGCGTGGCGCTTATAGTAAAGTAGGGAATGATATTCCTCCATTTATCACTAATCCCTCTTCGCAGATCAATGCCGGTGGCGAGATACAGGCGAATGACGCCGCACCTTTCAAGGAAATGGAGCCGGAAATGACTCATGCCATCGAATTTGGAACTGAATGGCGATTCTTTCAACACCGTTTAGGGGTTAATCTGACTTATTATCGTACCAATACTTATAATCAATTCTTCAAACTTCCCGCACTTGCAGGTGATAAGTATGCTTACCGATATGTAAATGCCGGAAATATCCAGAATCGGGGATGGGAATTGACACTGAATGGAACTCCCGTATTAACTCCTGATTTCAACTGGAAAACTTCTGTAAACTTCTCTACCAATAAGAATAAGATAGTGAAGTTGCACGAAGATCTGAAAGAAATGATTTACGGGCCTACCAGTTTTTCTTCCAGCTATGCCATGAAACTTATTAAAGGCGGTTCTATCGGTGATATATATGGTAAGGCTTTTGTGCGCGATGATGCAGGCAATATCGTTTACGAAACAGAGGGTGATAATAAAGGACTTCCATTGGTGGAGGGCGATGGGAATACGGTGAAAGTAGGAAATGCCAACCCTGTCTTTATGATGGGATGGGATCATACATTCTCTTACAAAGGCTTCACCCTTTATTTTCTGCTTGATTGGCGCTACGGAGGCGAAGTCCTTTCGCAGACACAGGCGGAAATGGATCTTTATGGAGTATCTGAAATAACGGCCGATGCGCGTGATAGGGGATATGTAATGCTCGACGGTCAGCGTATAGACAATGTGAAAGGATTCTATAAAATAGTAGGCGGGCGTGCCGGGGTGACGGAATATTATATGTATGATGCTACGAATTTACGGTTGCGTGAAGTATCATTGAGCTATAATTTCTCCAAGAAGTGGATACAGAAAACGAAGGTACTGAAAGATGTTCAGCTTTCGTTTGTAGCTCGCAATCTATGTTTCTTGTATAAGAAAGCTCCTTTTGATCCGGATTTGGTACTTTCTACCGGAAATGATAATCAAGGAATTGAAGTGTTCGGAATGCCTACGACCCGTAGTTTGGGCTTTACTCTGAAATGTGAATTTTAAAGGCAGGAGAGAGAAATGAAGAGAAAATATGTATATCTATATTTGTTGGGTTTATTGCTGTTCTCTGTAGCTTGTACCGGTAATTTCCGTGATTACAATACCGATTTGTCCGGTATCACGGATGATGACTTGATTATTGATGACAATGGCTATGGAATCCGTTTGGGAATTATTCAGCAAGGTATTTATTTTAATTACGACTACGGAAAAGGAAAGAACTGGCCTTTCCAACTGATACAGAATCTGAACGCGGACATGTTCAGTGGGTATATGCATGACGGCAAACCTCTGAACGGGGGCTCGCATAATTCCGATTATAATATGCAGGACGGCTGGAATAGCGCTATGTGGACACACATGTATTCTTATATTTTCCCACAGATATATCAGTCGGAGAATGCTACCCGGAATACACATCCTGCTCTGTTCGGGATAACGAAAATATTAAAGGTGGAAGCGATGCATCGTGTGACGGATTATTATGGTCCTATCATTTATAAGAATTTTGCTAATGCCGAAAAACATTACCGTCCGGATAAACAGGAGGATGTCTATTATGAGTTTTTCAATGAACTCGATTCTGCTGTAGTTGCTCTCACCAACTATATAGATGAGAAACCGGAATCCAATGGATTTGCACGTTTTGATATTTTGTTGGACGGGAAATATCCTTCCTAGGTAAAGTTTGCCAATTCCCTGCGTCTGCGTCTGGCAATGCGCCTTGCTTCTGTTGCTCCAGATAAAGCGCATGCTGAAATACAGAAAATAAAGGAAAATGGTTACGGCTTCTTTGAAGCGGAAACAGGAGGAGTGTTTGTTTCTACCAAATCCGGGTATACCAATCCATTGGGAGAACTTAACCGTGTCTGGAATGAAACTTACATGAGTGCTAACATGGAATCAATTTTGACCGGATATAACGATCCCCGTTTGGAAATTTATTTTGAACCCTGTACGGATGAGGCTCTTAAAGGACAGTATCGTGGAATTCGCCAGGGAACCTGCTTTGCTCATAGTCATTATTCGGGATTGTCAAAGCTGTTTGTCAAGCAGGATACTGATACACCTCTGATGACTGCTTCGGAAGTCTGGTTTCTGCGTGCCGAAGCCGCTTTGCGCGGATGGACGGATGAAGATGAAGAAGCTTGTTACCGAAACGGTGTAACTACCTCTTTTCATCAATGGGGAATTTATGGGGTGGAGGATTACCTGAAAAGTGAGCTGACAGCTTCCGACTTTATAGATACTTATGATGAAGAAAATAATATAGAAGCGCGTTGTAAAGTCACTCCCAAATGGAATCCGCAGGATGATAAGGAGACAAAACTGGAGAAGATTATCACGCAGAAATGGATTGCCATGTTCCCGGAAGGTTGCGAAGCCTGGACCGAACAAAGACGGACGGGATATCCCCGTTTATTTCCCGTTCGATTCAATCATAGTAGGAGCGGATGCATCGACACGGAGATCATGGTGCGCCGTCTTAATTTCCCAGGTACATTGCAGACAGAAGACTCGGAGCAATATTCTGCTCTTGTCGAGGCTTTAGGCGGAGATGACCATGGAGGTACAAGACTCTGGTGGGATACGGGAAATAATAACCTGGAATAAAAAAAGACAGAAGTAATGTGTTTATATGTGTAGCTTTAACTATTTTTGCATCTTCATTTAAACACATTTACTTATGAAACAAATTATCTCTGCTCTTTTCCTCTGTATGTTGCTCTCTGCCGTACCGGGATTGCAGGCGCAAAACATTCAGCTGCATTATGATTTCGGACGTTCTTTGTACGATAAAGATTTGCAAGGTCGCCCGCTGTTCACCTCCACTGTGGAGAAGTTTCAGCCTGATACTTGGGGAAGCACTTATTTCTTTGTCGATATGGATTACACTTCCGAAGGTGTCGCTTCCGCTTATTGGGAAATAGCGCGTGAACTGAAATTCTGGAAAGGTCCTTTTTCTGCACATCTTGAATATAACGGTGGATTATCGAAAGGCATGTCTTATAAAAATGCTTATCTGGCAGGAGCTACCTACACTTTTAATAATGCTTCCTTTTCCAAAGGCTTTACGCTGACTGCTATGTATAAGTATATTCAGAAACACCAATCGCCCAACAACTTCCAGCTGACAGGTACGTGGTACGTGAATTTCTGCCGCAATCTGCTCACTTTCTCCGGCTTTGCCGACTGGTGGCGCGAAGAAACCAACTATGGAAAGACTATCTTTCTCTCCGAACCACAATTCTGGGTAAACCTAAACAAAATCAAAGGAGTAAATAAAAATTTCAATCTTAGTGTTGGCTCCGAAGTCGAATTGAGTAATAACTTCGGCGGTCGTGATGGCTTTTATGTTATCCCGACACTCGCTCTGAAATGGACGCTGAACTAAAAAACGGATTATAAGAAATAGAATTAAAAAAAGTCGGACTAAAAGAAGCTGGACTTCAGAATAATCTCTGTTTATCCCTCTGCGAAACTTAAAAAAATATATAGAAACCCTGTTAAATGAAAACTGATTTAATCTACGGCGTAGAAGACCGTCCCCCTTTTAAAGACGCCTTGTTTGCGGCTTTACAACATCTTTTGGCTATTTTCGTAGCGATCATTACACCTCCGCTTATCATCGCAAGTGCCTTGAAACTTGATGTAGAAAAGACAAGCTTTCTGGTTTCCATGTCTCTTTTTGCTTCGGGAGTATCTACCTTTATACAATGCCGCCGCTTTGGTGTGATAGGAGCAAGACTGCTCTGCATCCAGGGAACCAGTTTTTCTTTTATCGGCCCTATCATTGCCACAGGAATGGTAGGCGGATTACCGTTAATTTTCGGTTCCTGTATGGCTGCTGCGCCTATCGAAATGATTGTCAGCCGCACATTCAAATATCTGCGTAATATTATCACTCCGCTGGTTTCCGGTATTGTCGTGCTGCTTATCGGATTGAGTCTGATAAAGGTAGGTATCGTATCTTGCGGAGGCGGATATGCAGCTATGGATAATGGTACGTTTGCTACGTGGGAAAACCTGTCTATTGCAGCACTGGTACTTCTTAGCGTCTTGTTTTTCAACCGTTGCGGGAACAAATACCTGCGTATGAGTTCCATTGTACTCGGACTTTGCCTTGGCTATGGTTTGGCATTTGCTCTGGGAAAAGTGGATATGAGTGCGTTGAATGTGGAAATGCTGATGAGTTTTAATATTCCCCAGCCTTTTAAATATGGTGTTGATTTCAATGTGTCTTCTTTTATAGCCATTGGTCTGGTTTACTTGATAACTGCCATTGAAGCAACAGGTGATGTAACTGCCAACTCTATGATTTCCGGACTTCCCATTGAAGGAGATTCCTATTTGAAACGGGTTTCCGGTGGAGTAATGGCAGATGGATTCAACTCCTTTCTCGCCGGTGTATTCAACTCTTTTCCAAACTCCATCTTTGCACAAAACAACGGTATTATCCAACTGACCGGAGTAGCCAGCCGTTATGTTGGTTATTATATCGCAGCAATGCTCGTCCTTTTGGGTTTATTTCCCATCGTAGGTGCCGTATTTTCCTTAATGCCCGATCCTGTACTGGGCGGTGCAACCTTACTAATGTTCGGCACAGTAGCAGCGGCGGGAATCCGTATTGTCTCCTCACAAGAAATAGGCCGTAAAGAAACTTTGGTATTAGCAGTCAGCCTCTCCTTAGGCTTAGGGGTAGAACTAATGCCGGACGTATTACAACAAGCCCCGGAAGCAATTCGAAGTATCTTCTCTTCAGGGATTACCACCGGAGGCCTAACTGCAATTATTGCAAATATAGTAATACGGGTAAAAGAGTAGGAAACAAGTAGTAGAAACAAGTATTAAGTAATAAGTATTACCGAAGCCGCTGGTTTATACTTGATAGGCGTTGATTAATACTTGTTAGTTGATGCTTGTCGATTAATACTTAATACCTAATTCTTAATACTTAAATTACTCATTTTATCTGTTGTGCGGAAGGGGAAATCAGGATACTCGTAAAGACTGAAACGAGGTTCGGTTTCTCCTTTCGTATAATTCCAGATAGAAGCATAGTCTTCCGGATCTTCTCCCATCTTGGCTAACTGGCGCAGGTAAGCAGCTAGCGATTTATTCTCTACAATATAAATCTGCCCCATCTGATCGATAATCGGGCTATGATGACGAGTACCGTCATGTTCGAAGCGTAGAATTCGTTTTCCTTCTTCAGTTAGTCCCACCAATTGGAAAGTCATGCTTTTACCGATAGCCGGTAAATTCAATACGCTGCGATCAGTGGCAAGGAAAGGTAAATGATGCTTTCTCATGAAGCGTCTTAATTGCTTGGCAACATCCTCTTTAGGCTCCTCTTCTGTTCCTACTTTCGTCTCTAATATCTTATATAACTCCTCCGCCTGTTCCGGTGTCATACGGCCATAAATCTTTTCCTCCTGTTGTTCCTGCATTGAACGACTGTTGGGTGCAAATACCGCATAATTCTCATTGAATCCCTTAACCGAGAAAGTGTAATAACATACCACCCCCAACGAATTGAGCACCTGACGAAGCCGGGTCGTATGCCCTCTACGTGAAGCAGCCACCGTATATACCAACTGATTCGTAATAATCCATCCCGCAGAAAGAATCTTCCGGATCGCTTCTTTAGCTTCAGGAGTAACCTCCAGCGGTGTCTGGAAATGAGTCTGTATAATAAACTGTTTCACACCGATAGCCGATGCTTTCTCCTTGAATTCCCGCAGAACATCAACCAGCCCGTCGTTGATACGCATCGGCAAATAAGCCAACAGACGTGACCCCAACCGTACCCGTTGCAATTCCGCATATTTCTCTCCATCCTTGCGTTCAAGATTCGCCCTTTGTTTGCGTGCCGCCATCCGATACACCGCATCCAGAATATTCTGAAGCGTTTTATTTTGACTCATCAGCGCATCGCCTCCTGTAATAAGAATATCCCGCAATTGCGTATCCTCTTCAAAATAAGCCATTAACCGACGCAACTTACGATCCCATGATTCCTTCGGGCGTAAAGACTCAAATTCGAAATTCAACCGCTCGCTCTGAAAATCATACATACGCTGACAGGAAGCACAAAGTCCTCCGCAAGCCCGTCCCATAGTGTCAGGAATGAGAATAGCCACCTCCGGATACCGCCGATGAATGTTATGCCCGTCCGGCAAAAGCCATCCCGCAGCATTAGGCTTCCCGGCTTCTACAATATCCTCTTTCTCCCACGCGCGAATATTTCCATACGTCTCCACCAAACGTGGAGAATACAGAATATAACTCCGAATAGCCTCGTCATTATACCCATATCCCGTTACATTAAGCAACGATAAATAATAAGGAGTTGCAAAGAACGGCATACCCTTCTTCCGGGCACGATAAAGCAAATACATAGTCTCTGACGAAAGTGAATTTCCCAGGAATCGATTCAACTCGCCCGGACTTTTTATAGCCATTGCCAAATGAAAACGGAAATCGTTCCACCACTCACTTACCAACCTGTATTTTTCTTCATAACTCATTCCCTCCTCAAAGTGAAAACGCACCGAAGGTTTCGACTTCCTGTTCTCAATCTTCTGAATCAGCAAGTGCAACATCCGCTCCTTATTCTCATCCCGCACTTCACGTACCTCTTCATCCAATCCCGTTTCCCACCGGTCATTCCTGCTTTTGATACGCTGTGGCGATGGTAAAGGCACAACCTCTCCCTTCAACCGTTTAAACATCTGGAAAATTTCAATAAACAAATCCGTCGGTATCTCCATATTTTCCAACGTTCCCGTCAGAAACTCATAAAGCAACCGAATCGTCTGTACTGACATATCCTGTCCAGTAGACAGTTCATGGACATTCTGTCCATCATAATCGAGTAAGAGTCGAATTTGCTCCCTCGCCTCCTCCGCAGCCTCATTTTCTATCCTGCAAATTTCCAAAAAACGCAGCATCCCAGCCTTGAACTCTTCCACAGAAGAGCTCTTATCAGCTATCTCCACCACTTCCGGAATTTCTTGATTATAGATTTGTTTCAACTGTGAAAAAGTAAGCGCAAGCATTTTCTTTTGTTTCATAAGCAATCTCTCTATTTTTTAATAATTATAATATACTACCACACCGCATAGTCCCCCTCCGGCCTCGTCTGCACGGCGTCAAGCGAAGGTTTTATTACCGGCGTTAAGAAGGGCAGACTGTTTGAGCGAAGCGAGTTTCTACCCTTTAGACGGGAATGAAACCGGAGTAGCCGGGCAGGCGCAGCCTTGATTTTTTCTTTTGTATCAAGACAAAAGAAAAAAGTACATAAAGATAACAAAAAAAGCGGAGGTACAAAACCCCCGCTTTTTCTATCCTATTAATCTTTACGATTTTCTAACATTTAAAGCGACTTATTTTTTCGTTTCCGTGTCGTCGTTCTTCCGTTTCGGCTCCTTCTTGGCAAGAAGAACAATATTATACACATAATCCGTCATCCACTGTTCAGAGTATCCCAAACGCTCTTTGTACTGGCGAACAGTCGCAGCCGTTTTATGCACATCATCAGCCTTCCACACTGTCTTGGTACAAACATCGTGTACCGTTTTCTGTGTCATACCATACAAAGCCTTCTTAAAGATCGACGGCATACGAAACTTCCACTGCATCAGATTTCCCATCAACATCATCAGATCATTGGAAAATCCCTGATACATGAACAAATAAGATTGAATATCATTTTGAGTGCGGCAGTTACGTTTCACGGAAGAGTCGATTTCCTTAAAGAAGTTCTCGTTCAACCCATAATCCTGCATCAGCATTTTGCGCGCAGCAGATTTTTCGGCCAATCCCAGTTTACCGTTTTGAGTAGGAACTTTAAACAAACGTTTGAAGTTAGCTACGTCCGGCAAGAAGCGGATATTAGTGATACCGAGGTTTGTGGCGATAACTGACTGGAAATACACCCGTGTCAGTGATATGAAATCTTCTACATTGCCGACTTTCGTTTCATCGGATTTTTTCTTGAATAAACCAAATAAGCCCATTGTTATCTCTACAATTTTATTATTTACAATTTACTATTTGAGCGTGTGGAAGGTATATAACATAACTACCATCTGTCAATTTGCGTGCAAAGGTACAAAAACAGTTGGTTTTCACCAACATTCCAAGTCCTTTTCGATGTCCGGCATTGTCTCTTTCTTAAAAACAGGGCTTTGGATGCCAGCTTTCTTTTGCGCGCGGTAATCATTTAGCAGACGGATAGCATATTTTCCGAGGAAAAGGATAGCGATCAGATTACAGATAGCCATTAACGCCATCGTGACATCTGCCAGGCTCCATACCATATCCAATGTGGCAAGTGAACCGAAGAGTACCATACCACCCACCAATATCCTGTAACCATGAAGTACCCATTTCCGGTGAGTGATAAAACGGATATTAGCCTCACCATAATAATAATTCCCCAGAATACTGCTGAAAGCAAAAAAGAAAAGAGCTACGGCAACGAAGATACTGCCCGAAGAACCTATTTCGTTTGTCAACGCCTGTTGAGTCAGCTGCACTCCATTAGCCGAACCATCCAGAGGAGCCCCACTAAAGAGGATGATAAAAGCCGTACAGGTACATATCAATAATGTATCTGTAAATACCGCCAAAGTCTGTATCAACCCTTGTTTTACGGGATGGCTGACATGAGCCGTGGCAGCCGCATTCGGGGCCGAACCCATACCGGCCTCATTGCTGAAAAGTCCTCTCTTGATGCCCTGCATTAATGCCATACCAACTCCTCCTGCCAATGCCTGCTCCCAACCGAAAGCATGGCTGACAATCAGTGCGATAACACCCGGTAAATGAGTGATATTGAGTGCAACAATAACCAGTGCCAGCCCTACATATCCCAAAGCCATAACAGGCACGATAATACTACTGACGCGGGCAATGCGTTGAATACCTCCAAAGATGATAAGCAATGTCAGCAAAGTCAGCACACCTCCCAATATAATATGATTGAACCCAAAAGCATGCTCTGCCGCAGCACAGATCGTATTACTCTGTACAGAATTGAAAGCAAACCCGAAAGTAATGCTTATTAATACGGCAAAAAGCATTCCCATCCACGGTTGTTTCAACCCTTTCTTCATATAATAAGCAGGTCCTCCGATGAACGAATCCTTTCCGCGTATTTTGTATAATTGTCCCAAAGTAGACTCTATGAAAGCACTCGAAGCCCCTAACAGTGCGATGACCCACATCCAGAAAATAGCCCCGGGACCTCCGATGGCAATGGCAGTAGCCACTCCCGCAAGATTCCCCGTACCCACACGGCTGGCGATAGAAATAGCGAATGCCTGAAAAGAAGATACATGTTTCTCTCCCTGTTTTCCTTTGCCGGCGGATTCGCTTAACAGCACGATCATTTCCCGGATCATGCGAAATTGTACAAAGCGTGTCCGTATGCTGAACCAGACAGCACATCCTAATAACATAATAATTAGAATATACGTCCAAAGTATGTCATTAATCTCGTTGATAAAAGTCATAGTTAAGTATTAAGTATAAAGCATTGTTTGTGGTTATTCGTCTTTTATTCGGAAGTAAAATTTATGATTTTCGAATACAGGTTCCACAATATCATAACGAACAAATTTGGCGAGCAGATGTTCAGCGGCACGTCGTGAAAGTCCGGTTTGTCGACAGTAACGGTTGAGTGAGAGTAAAGTTCCGTGCTCCAGTTGATCGAGCAGGAGCTGTTCACGTTCGGTGTAGCGGATGAGTTCTCCACGGGGGCTATCGCTCTGTTGCCATACACGGAGATGTATGGGAGTTGCCAGAATATTTTCGTCCTTGATGCGGAGATAGGCTAGGGGCTTTCCGGTTTCGTCCTTGGCGTAAACCGGTTTATGTGGAGTTTCTTCGATGGTTGCCACTAACACTTGTCGTCCTTCCACTATGTATGTTTGCAGAGAATATTCCACTTCCGGCACGCAATAAAGTTGTGCGGCGGCTTCAATCATATATTTTTCTTCTTCGGAGCGTACTCCTGCGATTTTACCATTGTCTTTAACGCCAATAAGTAATCGTCCTCCGTCCGTGTTGGCAAAGGCCGAAAGTGTTTTGGCTATTTTGCGTGCGTCGGAAATTTCGAATTTAAAGTCTTGTTGCTGGTGCTCTCCTTCAGCAATCAGTGCATGTATATAATCGGTATCTGTAAGCAGTTTCATGGCTACAAAGGTAGGTAAAAAAGGTGAAAAGCCCCTTTTTTAGATATTTTTCGAAGATTATTTCAAAAAAAATATTGATTTTATGCTTTTATTTCGGGAAACAGTGTATTTTTGCGGCACATTATTAACGAAAAAAATAAAAGGATTATGAAAGAATTGGTAGAAAAGGTAGCAGCTCTTTATGCTGACTTCTCAAAAGATGCTAACGCACAGATCGAAAACGGTAACAAAGCAGCAGGAACTCGCGCTCGTAAAGCTTCTTTGGAAATCGAAAAAGCAATGAAAGAATTCCGTAAAGCATCTTTGGAAGCTTCTAAAAAATAATTTAGAAGACTACTAGGATATTGAAAAAGAGGGCATATCGTGAAGCGATATGCCCTCTTTTTGTTTTAATGTGGAATGACTTTTTATTGTTTTAGTACGGATAGTGGCAATTATTTATAGCATAAAAAGCGGTTCGTTTGGGTGAATCGCTTTTTTAGAAAAGAGATGTCTCCCAAGATGTAAGTCCGGGCTTTTTATATTTTTGTGGTTCTTTTAAATGATTTATTTGCAATTTGTAGGGGGGCAAACTTTTTTCTTCTATACGCATCTCAAATTAAATCGTATATTTGCGAAAAGAATCAAGATCGGGAATGATGAACGAAAACGTCTTAGCTAAACTGAAGATACTTGCAGAATCTGCCAAGTACGATGTTTCCTGTTCTTCCAGTGGTACGGTGCGTTCCAATAAGCCGGGAACGCTGGGAAACACTGTGGGAGGATGGGGGATATGCCACAGTTTTGCCGAGGACGGTCGATGTATCTCGCTATTGAAAATCATGCTTACCAATTATTGCATTTACGATTGTGCCTATTGCGTCAACCGTCGTAGCAACGATCTTCCCCGCGCTACCTTTTCCGTTTCGGAATTGGTGGAGCTGACGATGGAATTCTACCGTCGTAACTATATCGAAGGGCTGTTTCTTAGCTCCGGAGTGGTCCGTAATCCGGACTATACAATGGAGAGACTTGTGCGTGTAGCCAAAGATTTGCGGCAAGTGTACCGTTTTAACGGTTATATCCATCTCAAGAGTATTCCCGGAGCCAGTCGCGAATTAGTGAATGAAGCCGGATTGTATGCCGATCGTCTTAGCGTCAACGTCGAAATTCCCAAAGAAGAAAATTTGAAACTGCTTGCACCGGAAAAAGACCATAAAAGCGTATTTGCTCCGATGAAATACATTCAACAAGGCGTGTTGGAGAGTAAAGAAGAACGGCAGAAGTTTCGCCACGCACCGCGTTTCGCACCTGCGGGACAAAGTACCCAGGTGATTGTGGGAGCTACCTCCGAATCGGATAAAGATATTCTTTTTCTTTCGTCGGCACTTTATGGGCGCCCCACCATGAAACGTGTCTATTACTCGGGCTACGTTTCCGTGAATACGTATGATAAGCGCCTTCCGGCATTGAAACAGCCGCCTCTGGTACGTGAAAACCGGCTCTATCAGGCTGACTGGTTATTGCGTTTTTATCAATTCAAGGTAGATGAAATTGTGGATGATTCCTATCCGGATCTCGATCTCGAGATAGACCCGAAACTCTCGTGGGCTTTGCGCCATCCCGAACAGTTCCCTGTCGACATTAATAAGGCGGACTACGAAATGTTGCTCCGTGTGCCGGGAGTAGGGGTGAAGTCTGCGAAACTAATTGTTGCTTCCCGTCGTTTTTCGCGGCTGGGATTTTATGAACTGAAGAAGATAGGAGTAGTAATGAAGAAAGCGCAATATTTCATCACTTGCAAAGAACTGCCTCTCCAGATGCAGACGGTGAACGAACTTTCTCCGCAACGGGTACGCAGTCTGTTGTTGCCGAAACCGAAAAAGAAAGTGGATGAGCGGCAGTTGTTGCTTGATTTTGGTGAGTAATAATAATTTACTATTAGACGATTTACTATTTACTATTTAAGTTAGCATTGTAAAATATCATGTATGCATCGGACGTTAATGATTTCAAAAGTGATACCAAGCGTAGATCGTCTAATAGTAACTTAAATAGTAAATTGTGAATTGTCCAATAGTAAATATGTTTAGTGTTTATATTTATGATAAAACCTTTGATGGGCTGCTGACGGCCGTATTCGACGCCTATTTCCGCAAGACCTTTCCCGATGCTTTGCTGTCGGAAGGAGATGCTTTGCCTTTATTTTGTGATGAGCTGCATACGGTAGTGACCGATGAAGAAAAGGCCGGGTGTGTGTGGCGGGGATTGCAGAAGAAAGTTTCCTCTTCTGCTTTGGGTTGCCTCACGCAAAGTTGGCTGTCGGAACTTCCGGAAATAGGAATACTTATTTTTCGATATATCCGTAAAGCAATTGATGCACCCCGCTCTATTGAAACCAACTTTGGTGATCCGGATGTTTTGCAATTAGCGCAAATATGGAAAAAAGTGGATGGCGAACGTGTGCACCTGATGCAGTTTGTCCGTTTCCAGAAAGCTGCCGACGGTACATTCTTTGCCGCTTTCGAACCGCAGTATAATGCGCTCCCGTTGACGGTTCACCATTTCAAAGACCGTTTTGCCGATCAGAAGTGGATTATTTACGACATGAAACGCCGTTACGGATTTTATTATGACTTGCAGGAGGTGACGACTATCTCGTTTGATGATGACAGCCGTGAATCCCATTTGATTACGGGGATGCTGGACGAAAGTCTGATGGACAAGGATGAGAAGCTTTTCCAACAACTTTGGAAGACATATTTCAAGGCCATTTGTATCAAAGAACGCATGAATCCGAGGAAGCACAGGCAGGATATGCCTGTACGTTATTGGAAGTATCTGACGGAAAAGCAAAAGTAGATTTCCATTTTGGGAGAGGAGCGAAAGTCTGACTATTCAATTCGCTGCACCGTTACATCCGGAAATTCCTGTATCAGCGAAAGCAGATGCCCTTCATCATTATTCCGTTTCGACTTGATAACCATCGTAACCTGATAATATTCTGTTTCACCCGTGTGTTGCGTTTCCATCTCGTAAGAGACTATCAGGTAGTCTTTAGAGTTGAATCTGTCCGCTATCTGTTTCAGTATGTCTTTGTTGGGAGTTGAGAAAGAAACCATCGAGCTTTTCATTCCGATGCTTTTAAATAGATAGCTAAGTAGTTCCAGTCCGACGAGGGTCAACACCGTGGCGGCAATACCGATGGTGTACATTCCTGCACCTACCGCCAAGCCGATACCTGCTGTTGCCCAGATTCCTGCGGCGGTAGTCAATCCGCGTACAATCTGTTTTTGAAAGATGATGGTTCCTGCACCGATAAATCCGATACCGCTGACAACCTGTGCCGCCACCCGACTGGGATCGAGTGTGACACTACTTTCTTTTATAATTTCCTGAAATCCGTATTGGGAAACAATCATAATCAAAGCACTACCTAGCGACACGAGAAAATGAGTGCGGTATCCGGCTTCTTTGGCACGGTATTCACGATCCAGTCCAATGATGGTTCCCAGTATTCCGGCGACCAATAAACGGATTATAAAATCCATATTCAACATCATGTGTTCAATCTCCTTTCTGTTTTTTATTGTTTGTGGAAAAATGCTTAGGACCATAAATATACAATTATTTCCCCTTTTTGTATCAATCATTTAGTAATATTTGAACGTATCCAATTCATTTTATCGTATATTCGCAGATTCAAATAAATGTTTAATCCCGCGACCGAGCAAATAATGAAGAAAAGAATTTTTTATATAATCAGCTTTCTGGTGATCTTCTGTATTGAGGTGTTGATAGCTTTGTATGTGCGCGACCGTTTCATACGTCCCTATGTCGGAGATATGCTGGTTGTAGTGCTGGTATATAGCTTTGTACGTATCTTTCTACCGACGGGGATTCCGCGGATGCCGTTTTATGTCTTTCTTTTTGCCTGTTTTGTAGAAGTCTTGCAATACTTCCAGCTGGTGGAAACATTGGGTGTCACGAACCGCGTAGCCCGAATTGTGCTGGGTTCTACGTTCGATTGGGGAGATATTGCCTGCTATGCTGTGGGATGCGTTTTCATTGTCTTATTCGAGCGTATTTGCAAACACTCATAACAGTGAGGCGCACATTTTACGTATTTCGTTGAGTCGGTTTGAAAGGGCTTTCTTTTCACGGGCCAAAGCCATGTTATATCGTGATTGCATATTGATAAGTAACTCTGGATTAATGTCTAGAGCTGCTTCCACCATCAATGCAAAATCACTGGTAATAGGTCTTTTTCCATTCAATATTTCATTAAGCATTGTATAAGGAACCCCAAGAATTTCCGAGAATTTCTTTTGAGAGATTTTGCGGCATTCCAATTCTTCTTTTAACACATCACCTGGGTGTGTAGGTAATCTTTTTATTGTATTCATACTTGATTTTTTATTGGTAATGATTGGTTATGTCAGTTACTATACAAATGGTTAATATAGTTTCAGTACCTTCGGTGCGGGTTCTAAACTCCAGCCGGTAGTGATAGTCTATACGGATGGAAAAATAGTCTGCACGGCCTTGAAGAGCTTCGAAGTTTAGAGAATTAAAGACGAATAAATCTTCTATCCGCGTAGCGGCAATTAAAGTATCGATACGTTTCTGGTACTTTTTGATAACAGCTGCGTCAAAACGATATTTTTTGCTTTTACACTTACCATCCTCATACAACTCCTTTAGATACTCTTTTTCGTACTCTATAATCATATTCCATTTGTTTCTGCAAATATAGTGTTTTATTTATAATTCACGAAAATAGTGAATGTCTTTTTCTTTGCAGAAAAGGGAATAGAGCTTATTCAGTCACTATTTAACGGATGGCCGCAATATTTGCAAAACTCTGCATTATCTTCGTGTCCGGAGCGATGGCAGTTGGGACATTCTTTGTCTCTCCTGCGTTTATACTCTTTCATCATGGAGGCAGATACGATACCTGTGGGTACGGCAATAATCGTGTAACCGATCAGCATGACACAGGCGGAAAGGAATTTTCCGAGGCCGGTGGCGGGAGTAATATCTCCATAACCTACGGTAGTCATGGTGACGATAGCCCAATAGATGCTGTTCGGGATATTGTTGAACTGGGAGTTGGGTTGCGTTCCTTCAATCATATACATTAGCGTTCCGATGGAAGTCACCAGAATGACGACAAACAGGAAGAACACTGCAATCTTCTTACTACTTTCACGCAAGGCAGTGAGCAGCCGTTCCCCCTCATTCAGAAAGTTGAAAAGCTTGAAGATGCGGAACACACGTATCAGGCGGAAGGCACGGATGATGAGTAGATAGCGGGCGCCCGGAAAGAGCAGACCGATGTAAAGAGGCAACGTGGCCAGTAAGTCTACGATACCGAAAAAGCTGAATATGTATTTCCGGGGACGGGGTGAACAGTAGATTCTCGTCAGGTATTCGAAAGTAAAGAAGCCGGTGAAAAGGAATTCCATAATGACGAACGGAGTCGTCAGATAGGTGGGAAGTCCTTTCAGGCTTTCGATGATGACGAGCAATACGCTGACCAGAATACAGGCGATAAGAATCACGTCGAACAATTTCCCGGCAGGGGTGTCCGATTCGAAGATGATGACGTATAACTTTCGTTTCAGTTTCTCGTCATGCAAAAAACGATGGATTCTTTCTTTCAGTTTCATATCAATAGTGCTTGGCCGGAATTAAAGAAAAAGCCTTTTTAGTCGATGACCCACTGTTTATTGTAGGCAACGGTCTTTTGCGGGTTGTAATACATTCCCTCTTGTGTAGGAATATAGAGAATGTATGTCTTTCCGGTCTTGTTTTTCAATGAAGTGTCGCGCAGCCAGGGGTTGGCATCACGAAGTTGGGCATAGGTGATTCCCTGTGATTTTGCGTAGTCGTTCAGATCGTCGATAGAAGTGTTGACGGTTACCTCTTTATAAGGAATAGGCGGATACAGATGTTCTCGTTTCAAGAGGAATCCGTAACGTTGCGGGTTATTGAATATCTCTTTGGCTGCCAGCAGGCGGAACATGTAGCGGGAAGTTTCCTCTACCAGCCATAAGTCCATGGCATGACTTGCCAACTGCTTTTCAAGTTGGGAGGAGATACGTCCCTGTCCGGCGTTATAGGCGGCGGAGACAGCCATCCAGTCGCCATATTTGGCATACGCCTGTTTGAAGTATTTGCAGGCGGCAACGGTTGCTTTTTCAATATGATAGCGTTCGTCTACGTTATCGTTCACTTCCAGCCCGAATTCCCGTCCGGTGGCAGGCATAAATTGCCATAGACCTGCTGCTCCTGCCGGAGAGCGTGCGATGTTATTCAGATTGCTCTCGATGACCATCAGGTATTTGAAGTCATTAGGAATACCGTTTGCTTTCAGTATCGGTTCGATGATGGGGAAGTAACGGTTGGCACGCTTGATTAATAACATGGTGGTGGAGTGCATATAGGTGAAGGCCATCATCTCGCGGTCCATCCGTTCGCGGCGGTCATAGCGCCGGAGGTCAATCGTTTCCCCGTCGAAGGTGACCTGTGCGGGAATAGTAGGCGGAGTGACACAATAAGGCACTTCCGATTTGGCGGAATGTTGTTCGTTCACTTGGCTGCTGCTTGTCAATATTGGGATGGAAGCACCGATACAAAATACTAATATAAGTGTAAGAATATAGTTGATTTTCATTTGTCTTTTCATTTTATAACCTTTTTGGATGCTTCAATGTTTACGTCTATCTTGCAAAGATAACCTCATTTTGCTTTTTTCAAAGAACTTTTCTTGCATTTTATACGTTTTTCTAATAGAGTTAAAATAAACAACGAATCAAGATGAATATAGCAATGACCGGAGCTACCGGATATATAGGTAAACATCTTTCTAATTATCTTACAGAAAAGGGCGGACATCGGATCATTCCTCTAGGAAGGTCGATGTTTCGCGAAGGTATGTCCGGTTATTTGATTCAGACACTGACCCATTGTGATGTTGTCATCAATCTGGCAGGTGCACCTATCAATAAACGTTGGACACCGGAATATAAACAGGAGCTTTTCAACAGTCGTATTGTTGTAACCAATCGTATTATCCGCGCTTTGAACGCAGTCAAAACGAAACCGAAACTGATGATTTCGGCTTCTGCCGTAGGTTATTATCCTTCGGAAGCGGAGGTGGACGAATATACCCGTACCCGTGGAGAAGGTTTTCTGTCCGATCTTTGCTATGCGTGGGAAAAGGAAGCGAAACACTGTCCCGAACCTACAAGGCTCGTTATTACACGCTTCGGCGTAGTGCTTTCTCCGGACGGGGGAGCGATGCAGCAGATGCTTCGCCCTTTGCAAGCTACCAAGATAGCTACCGCCATCGGTCCCGGTACGCAGGCTTTTCCGTGGATATCGATACGGGATCTTTGCCGTGCAATGGAGTTCTTTATCACTCACGAAGAGACACATGGGGTATATAATCTGGTTGCTCCGCAGCAGATCTCGCAATATGCTTTCACCCGTGCGATGGGAAAGGCTTATCGGGCATGGACGACGATGGTAGCTCCGCAACGAATTTTCCGTATCTTATATGGTGAGGCGGCATCCTTCCTGACTACGGGCCAGAGAGTCCGCCCAACGCGTCTGACGGAGGCGGGATTTCATTTCTCCATTCCCAATGTCGGACGTCTTTTCAGAGGTACGGACCATAGTACGGTTACTTCTCTCGACCTGCACCGGTATATGGGACTTTGGTATGAAATAGCCCGCTACGAGAATCGCTTTGAATACGGACTTGTAGACGTCACGGCTACTTATACGCTCCGTCCCGACGGCATGATTCGTGTGGAGAACCGGGGATGCAAACGTAATTCTCCTTACGACATCTGTAAGACTGCCAACGGACATGCCAAAATACCCGATCCCACACAGCCGGGCAAACTGAAAGTGTCTTTCTTCCTTAGTTTCTATTCTGATTATTATGTCTTGGAACTGGATGAAGAGAATTACAATTATGCCCTGGTAGGCAGCAGTACTGATAAATATCTCTGGATACTAAGCCGTACACCCCAACTGCCGGAAGAAATCAAGAAGAAACTCGTCACCGCTGCCGAACGTCGTGGATACGATACGAGCCAGTTGAAGTGGATCGAGCAACTCTGATCGCAGGCATATACATATATCAGTTTATGCAATCCGCACCTAATAAATAATATAAGATTGTTTAGCGAAAGTATTTAACGGACGATAAACCAACTTTAAAACAACAGAAATTATGGATTACGAAATTATTCATCAGCCCGAACAAAAATTGTTCAAGACAGAAGTAGACGGTCGCACCGCCTTTGTACAATATCGCCTGATAGGTGATTCTCTTGATATTATCCACACAATTGTGCCACAACCCATTGAAGGGCGGGGGATTGCCGCTGCTTTGGTAAAAGCTGCTTACGCCTATGCATTAGCTAACGGGATGAAGCCGAAAGCAACGTGCTCTTATGCAGTGAAGTGGTTGGAAAGACACCCGGAAATAAATGGTTAAATACTCGCTTTTGATTCGTCGGAAAAGGAAATAATATTATCTTTGTAATTGGAAATCAATGAAGAAAAATAGTGTTATGATAAAAGAAGGTGAAAAGGTAAAAGTGGATCCTAGATTAACGGGACTCGATGAATGGATAGAGGGTACAGTAATTGATATTGAACATAATCCGTTCAAAGGCTTAGTTATAGCGATTCGTGATAAATTTAACCGTATTTTCTTTGGTGAGCAGAAATATTTTATTCCTGTAAATGAGGATAATGTATGTATGCAATAGCCTTTGATATGGTCATTACAGACCTACGTGCCAATTATGGAGAGCCTTATAACAATGCCTATTTTGAAATAAATAAAGTGTTGCGTCAGTATGAGTTTTATAATACGCAGGGTAGTGTATATCTAACAGAGAAAACTGATATGGCAAATCTTTTTCGTGCAATTGACGCTTTGAAACGTATTCCTTGGTTTCAGGCGTCAGTTCGTGATCTTCGTGCGTTTCGTGTAGAAGACTGGTCGAACTTTACGGATTTTATAAAAGAAAATAAGTAGATAAGCTTTCAGGTCTGAATATGTATTCATGCCTGAAAGCTCCTTTTATTTCTCAATTACTGTTTCCACCTCTTCAACTGTGGAAAGTACTCCTTCATCGTTTTCCGTGCTTCCTCCACTGTGTATTTCACTTCCGAGTCTTTATTGAACTCATCCAGATAATTCAGATTAAGCTCGATCATCTCGTCCATGGTACACTCTTTCGTGAAATGTCCGTCCGCATAGCAATAGTGGCAATAATCTTCGTTCTTGCTACCGTCCGCTTCTTTTCCAAAAGTTGAGTCGTCTATCGGCATACCGCAACTTTGACAAAATTTTTGTTCCATCTTTTTTTGTTAGATTATAAGTTTATGTTACAAGACAAATGTAAGTAGAAATATTGGAAAAGAAGTAATCCGGTCTTGCTATTTATTCATTTATTTCTTTCCTGGTTTGCTTTTGGTGTTAATTGGTTTTCACGGGCAGCCGTTTCCACATCCAACGGGGAATCATTTTCCAGAAAAAGACCAGTATCCGGTAGCGCCAGTCGATCACTACTATCCGTTGTTTCCGCTCCAGTGACCAGGCGATGTGACGTCCCACTTTCGCTGCATCCATCAATAGCGGATAATGTTTCCCGTCGTTGAGCAAGTCGGTGGCAACAAATCCGGGACGGATATCAGTAAAACGGATATTCAGTTTTTGTAAATATGAAAGTTGTTCGAGAGCATCTATGTAAGTGTTCTGGAAGCGTTTGGTGGCAGAGTAGGCAGGAGCCACTCCAAGTCCTTTCGTTCCCGCGATGGAGCTGATGACTGCCAGGTGGCCGCCTCCGCTTTTCCTGAAATAGATGAAAGCGGTATCCACCATGCGGATAAATCCCTCTACATTCGTGTATGCTGTGTTCAGCTCCACCTCCATGTTCAGATTCGTATTCTGGAAACCGATGCCCGAGCTAAGAAGAAACAAATCCATGCCGCCCACCTTGTCGATGAGCATATTCAATTTCTCGCCTGCATCTTCCTGGGTTACGTCCAACGTTTGAATTTGAATCTGATCCGGTGCTGCCCGTTGTAGGTTTTCGAGAGCAGATTGCCGTCTGCCGGCTACTCCGATTTGCCATCCATCCAGTAACAGACATTTTGCAACTTCTTGTCCGATGCCGGAGGTAGCGCCAATGATAATGGCTTTTTTCATTACTGATTTTTTTAGTAAGTTATAGGTTCAATAAATGTCGTATGGCCTGCCAGGGTGCATAAAGCAACATCCTCGGTCCGGAGAAACGCATCACCTGTCGCATTCGTTCGCGCATGACGGGTTTGTAACAATGTACGGTGCATTCCTTGCATGCACTCTTCTTCTCTCCAAACGGACAATGGTCGAGACGTGCGTGGGCATAGCGGAGCAACTCTTCACAGTCGGCACAAAGAATTGTATTTTTTTCTTTTTTCCGGCAATAGAGGCGGATCATCAACTCTACCGTTTTCTTTTCGTGCGCAATGCGTGATGCTTTCATCTCTTTCTTTTTTACACTTTGGAATGACAAAGATAGCGAAGATTATGCAGAAATGCAGGCGTATTCTGTTAAAATACACCTTCTTCTTTTTTCTATTTTGAAAAGCACCCTTTCATTTTGGTAGGGTATTTAGAGATTACTTATTCAAAATGAAAAAAATATTGCATTGATTACAAGCTAATTATCAGAATCCTTTTCATTTTGGCATACTCTTGGCTATGAGGGGAACATACAAAATGATTCATGAGTTATGGAAGAGTACATTTCAGATAACAGTCTGTATATTCGGAGTAAGAATAATAGCATGATTAACCGGAAGATGATAGGGCGCGTGTTGGGTATGTTGCTATTTATCGAATTGGGGATGTTCTTACTTTGTGCCGGAGTGTCGGCTGGTTACGGGGAAAGTGATTATAAATACTTTCTTTACACCTGTATCATCAATGCTGTGGTAGGCGGATTGTTACTGCTCTACGGACGGGGAGCGGAGAATAAGATGAGCCGGAGAGACGGATATTGTGTGGTCACTCTTTCATGGGTGTTTTTTACCTTTTTCGGCATGCTTCCTTTTTATTTTAGCGGAAGCATTGATACGATAACCAATGCCTTTTTCGAAACCATGTCCGGGTTTACCACTACAGGAGCTACTATTCTCGATGATATTGAATCCCTTTCCCACGGTATGCTTTTCTGGCGAAGCCTGACGCAGTGGATCGGTGGTTTGGGGATTGTGTTTTTCACGATTGCCATTCTTCCTATCTTTACCACGGGAGGAGTGCAACTCTTCTCTGCTGAATCTACGGGAGTGACGCACGACCGTACCCATCCGAAAATCAATGTCATGGCCAAGTGGTTGTGGACAATTTATCTGGTATTGACAGTTTCGGAAACTGTCTTATTGATGTTTGGGGGCATGAGCTTGTTTGATGCCATTTGCCAGTCGTTTGCCACTACTGCTACGGGCGGATATTCTACCAAGCAGAACAGTATATCTTACTGGAATTCTCCGTATATAGAATATGTGGTGGCTATCTTTATGATTGTTTCCAGTATCAACTTCTCTTTGTTTCTGATGTGTTTGAAAGGAAAAGTCGGTCGTTTATTCAAAGATGAAGAGCTGCACTGGTTTCTGGCGTCAGTGGGTATCTTGACTTTTCTTATCACGTTGGCGCTCGTCTTTCAAAATCATTATGACTGGGAACTGGCTTTCCGGAAAGCATTGTTCCAGGTGTCTACGGTGCATACTTCCTGCGGTTTTGCTACGGATGATTATAATATGTGGCCTCCTTTCACGTGGTTACTGTTGTTTATTGCGATGCTTTCGGGAGGGTGTACGGGTTCTACCAGTGGAGGTATCAAGAATATGCGGTTGCTGATTGTGGCACGTGCCATTCGGAATGAGTTCAAACATCTGCTCCACCCGAATGCCGTGCTTCCCGTACGTATCAATAAGCAGACGGTGTCTTCTTCTATCGTAACTACCGTATTGATTTTCTTTGCTTTTTATCTGGTTCTGATCCTGATTGGGTGGACGGCTCTTTTGTTTTTGGGAGTTGGCTTTTCCGAGTCCGTCAGTACGGTTATTTCGAGTATAGGCAATGTCGGTCCGGGATTGGAAACTTGCGGGCCTGCATATTCGTGGAATTCTTTACCTGATCTGGCAAAGTGGATACTTTCTTTTCTGATGCTGGTGGGACGTCTGGAATTGTTTAGTGTACTCCTGTTGTTTTATCCGGGATTCTGGAAGAATAGATAAACTGTAAATCATGAACGGGCTTCTGAAACATCGTTGGAAGAGTTTGTGGTTGACGGAAACAATCTGTATCTTTGCAGCATGAAAAAGTTATTGTGTCCGCAATGCAAGATTGCAGCTATGTATGTGAAGAATGAACAGGGTGACAGGCTGCTGGTTTATGTGCTCGAAGATGGTGAAGTTGTTCCCAAATATCCGGAAGATTCGATGGAGGGGTTCGATTTGACAGAAGTCTTCTGCCTGGGATGCTCGTGGCATGGTTCACCTAAACGGTTGGTGAAACGATAGACCGGGAGACTCATGCTCTCATACTGATTTTTTTGATTTATGTCAACTAAAAGAGGAACGCAAATCAAGAACTAATTCATTGAATTTTCCGTATCTTTGCATCCGATTTTAGAACATAGACGTATGGCAACTTCTAAAGAAATGACGGCAGGGCCGGCATTACCTCTCATTTTAAAGTTTACGCTGCCGCTTTTACTCGGCAATCTGTTGCAACAAACGTATTCGCTTGTTGATGCTGCAATTGTAGGAAAGTTTTTAGGAATTAACGCGTTAGCTTCTGTTGGAGCCAGCACATCGGTGGTGTTTCTTATTCTCGGGTTCTGCAATGGATGTTGCGGAGGTTTCGGAATACCCGTTGCGCAGAAGTTTGGGGCGCGGGATTACAGTACGATGCGCAGTTATGTGGCCGTTAGTCTGAAACTGGCTGCGGGAATGTCTGTGGTGATTGCTCTTCTCACCTGTATTTTATGTGAGGATATTCTTCGGATCATGCGTACGCCGGAGAATATTTTCGAAGGGGCGTATGCTTATTTGCTTGTCACGTTTATTGGTGTGCCGTGTACTTTCTTCTATAATCTTCTTTCGAGCATTATCCGTGCGTTGGGAGACAGTAAGACGCCTTTTTGGTTTCTGCTGTTTGCGGCTGTTCTGAATATCATTCTTGATTTGTTCTGTATTTTGGTACTTGGCTGGGGAGTGGCGGGAGCTGCTATTGCTACTGTCTTTTCGCAAGGATTGTCGGCTGTTCTTTGCTACATTTATATGTACCGGAAGTTTGAAATATTGCAAGGTACTCCGAAAGAACGCCGGTTCCAGTCGAAACTGGCTAAGACACTGCTTTACATTGGTGTGCCTATGGGATTGCAGTTTTCTATCACGGCTATCGGCAGCATCATGCTTCAGAGTGCGAATAATGCATTGGGAACAGCGTGTGTGGCAGCTTTTACGTCTGCTATGCGCATCAAGATGTTCTTTATCTGCACGTTCGAGAGTCTGGGAATTGCGATGGCTACGTATAGCGGACAGAATTATGGGGCAGGAAAACCGGAGCGTGTCTGGTTGGGAATTAAGGCGAGTGCTTTGATGATGATCGTTTATGCGGCATTTACGTTCGTTCTTCTGATGGTGGGAGCCAAATATTTTGCATTGATCTTTGTTGATCCGTCGGAAACGGAAATACTGTTGGATACCGAGTTATTCCTGCATATCTCCTGTATGTTCTTCCCGATGCTTGGATTGTTATGCATCCTGCGCTACACGATTCAGGGAGTGGGATATACCAATCTTGCCATGTTCTCCGGAGTGGCGGAGATGATTGCTCGTATTCTTGTCAGTCTCTATGCCGTACCGGTATTCGGTTTTATTGCTGTCTGTTACGGTGATCCGATGGCTTGGATAGCGGCAGACTTATTCCTCGTGCCGGCCTTTATCTATGTTTATCGCAGGTTGAAGAAGCAGGTATTTACGAATAGTCAGGTTACGCAAACGGTGGCATGATTGCCGGTTGGTGGTTTGCGTAACCCGACTTGCAGTTTGCATAACCCGGTTTGTGGCTTGCGTAACCTGGTTTGCTTTGATTTTATTTCGGATATTTTAATCTTGTACAGGGTATAGCGGGTTTCCGCTTTCGTCTACCTCTGTCCATTCTTTCACACTGACATTGGCGAATGAGATGGAGTTTTCATTGATAACTGCCCGGAAAAGGTATGAATTTCCGGCTGACAGGAGGTTGTTGGGTGGAGTGAGCGGAGTGGTGTAGGTGCGTGAAAAGCTTTCTCCGTTTACCATCAGCTCCAGTGTCAAGGTCATGGGAGAGGAGCTCTTTACGGGTAACATGATATATTGTACGGTGAAGTCGTTGATTCCCATATCGGCTGCTTTGTCATAGCTGACTTCCGAAGTGATGATACCTGTTGACAAATCCATGATTGCGCCCGGTTTCGGTGGGGTGATGGTAGCGGAAAGTATCTTGTTTAAAGTGATATTTTCTCCTCCGGCGATCGCTACAACTACTTGCGTGGCTGCGTGTTGGTAGGTTATGGGGATATTTATCTGTGAACTGGCGATGTCCTGATGAACTGCGTGCCACCAAAGATAATCTACTCCGTTGGATAAAGGTTCGGATAGTCCGTTGGTGAAAGTAGGCGCCGGGCTGGTGGAATTGCATGATACGGCATAAAAGCTATAGATAGCATTGCTCAAATACATTTTATATCCTAGATTTCCTGTCAGCACACCGGGGGAGGAGGTGACATAGTTGCCTTGAGCAACGGGAGCGCCTGTGATATTGTTCGATGTGTTGGCTGTATAGGCACACAACCAGCTTTGAAGTCCTTTTCCCATGGGGGACATGGCTCGTGTGATGTTTCGTCCTTCTACGGAAGCACTGAAAGTAATCAGTGCATTCTCTTTGGCCGGGTTGCCGTTGTTGTCATCATTGCCGGAGCCGGATGAACCTCCGTTGTTTTCTTCGTCAGGATAGTTGATGTAGATATTGTTTTTGGAGCAGGCTCCCAGTAGCAGCATTGCTAAAGCAGATACAGCTAAATACTTTGTAATGCGGAATTTGATGTCCATAGTCAGGTTCTTTTTGAAAATTAGTAATTACCCCTATATACATTTCAAAAAGAATTTGGTTCATGGCTTAATCATATTTTTTATGGAAATCGGCCTCTTTCTGTATGCAGAGAATGTCTCCGTATATGGGATGGCGGAACTCTATATATTCGGCATGGAGGTATAGTCTGTCTGCTTTCTTTCCGTAGAGTTCGTCTCCAAGTATGGGGCATCCCAAGCCTTCCGGATGGGCGGCGTGTACTCGTAACTGATGTGTGCGTCCGGTCAATGGATAGAAGATAATCCGGGTGTATTTTCTTGACTCATTGATACTCCTTTCTGATTCATCAATCCTGTTTGATTCGTTGAAAGTGTTTTCAGATTCACTGGTAATTCTTTCAGATTCACTGATGATCTGATATTCTGTAATCGCTTCTTTCCCATGTTCGCTACTGACCATTTGCCGAGGGCGGTCGAGAGGATTCAGACAAAGAGGGAGTTCGATTCTTCCTGTATTTCCTGTTCTTTCTGCTTTTGCTGTTTTTTTCGTTGATACAGTTTCCTTTGCTAGTAATATAGCTTTCTCTGCTATTGGCTTTGTCTCCTTCTCTGTTTTTATTATCGCCCCATCCAGCACAGCCACATAGCGTTTCTTGATACTTCTGTTTGCAAATTGTGCCTGTAAATCCTGATGTACCTCTTTTGTTTTGGCAACGAGTAATAATCCTGAAGTAGCCATATCGAGCCGATGTACAATCATGGGTCCGGTAGCTTCAGGATATTTTTTCTTCAAACGATGATAGACTGAATCTCTGTCTTCTGCTTTTCCCGGAACGGACAACATCCCTGCCGGTTTATTGACTACCAGCAACCATTCATCTTCAAACACGATTTCCAGTTCTTCCTCTTCATGAACAGGATTCAGCAGTGGATTTTCGTCTACCTCCAATCCTTGCAACATGTGTTGCAGAATCGGTTCGCACTTCCCTTTGCAGGAAGGATAATAATATCCGTGATGCCGGATTTCGTTTTTAGGAGAGTCGCCCCACCAGAATTCAGCCATAGCCAATGGCTTTAATTGATGAAGATACGCATATTGCAATAACTTAGGCAAAGCACATTCACCCGCACCGGCAGGAGGAACTTTCTGAACCGTTTGCTCGAAAATAGTATATAAATCTTTCACCTCTCCTTGGGCATTTAGCATCCGGAATTGCTCGAATAACTTTCTTTGTAAAGCTGCTGAACGTTCTTTTCGTTCGGTTTTCAATCGCTCTATTTCAATATCGAAGTGCCTGACTTCCGTTTCGAGCTCTTTCAATCGTTTCTTCCATTCCTTTTCCAGTCGTTTGTATTCCGCTTTTTGGTATTGGCTTTCCCGAATCAGGGAGGCTTGTTCTTCTTCGGAAAGCTCCGGAGATGACTGGCGGCGAATCTCTCTCGCCTCCTTTGCCATTTTAAGCTCCGCTTTTGCTTGATTCAAAACAGCTTTAGCCTGTTCCGTTTCTATCTTCCATTTCTCTTTTGAACCGAGATAAGAACTACTGTTTTCCAATTCACGAATACGGATATTAATGGCAGAAATCTGTTCTTCTTCGATTTTGAAGAATCCCTCCGGTTGTAATAGGTCATAAACAGGAGGAACGAAATAAGGATGCAGATTCTTTCCGGCCAGATTGCCGGAGAAAGCTGCAAGATAACCAATCTGATTTTCTTCGTTGTTTGTTATTCCGTTGTCCGTTTGCACAATCAACACTCCAAACATCTTTCCGGAAGCCAATTCCTCTTGCCATTCTTTCCGGCTTGCAATATATTCTTTCACTTCTTCCGCAGCCAACACACACAATGGATGAGGTGTATAATGGAAAGGATAAGTGAATTTTTCCGGCAACGCAAGGTAAGAAACGGGTTTCTTGAAAAAATGTATCATCGGTTTATATATATGAATGAATGTGATTACCTTTGCAAAAGTAACGTAAATCCGCGAATTTTATTCTATATTTGTTTGAGAGTTTGAGTGAGATAACGTGGACGTTTGAATGAAATTGTATGGATAGGATAGAAGAAAAACCAAAATTTGCCTTTCTTGGCAACAGTCACATGGCTTTTTGGGCACTGGATATCTATTTCCCACAATGGGAATGTCTGAACTATGGTGCTCCCGGTGAAGGGCTGGCCTATGTGGAGTCTTTTGCGGTAGACACTTCCGATTGCCAGGTCGTTGTTCAATTCGGAACCAATGATATTTATCAGTTGAACGATGAAAATATAGATGAATATGTAGAGCGTTATGTAAAAGCGGTTCTTGCCGTCCCTTCACTGAAAACATATCTTTTCTGTATTTTTCCGCGTAATGATTATGATGATTACAGTACGGCTGTGAATAAATTTATCCAGATCCTTAACCGGAAGATACACGAAAAATTGCAGGGAACAGATATTGTCTATCTGGACGTATTCAATCGTTTATTGCAGGATGGCAGGCTGAATCCGGAGTTGACTCTCGACGATTTACATTTGAATGGTAAGGGGTACAGTATTCTGACAGAAGCACTGAAAACAGGCTTCCAGTTTGTAAAACATACCTAAATACTTCATTCCTTGCTTTTATTTATAAATTTGGTGGCATATCAGTTTATTTTTCCTATTTTTGTCCCCAATTTAATAGTAAATAACCCCCATAAAAACGATAAGACTTATGGAAAAAGTAATTATCAATTCGTACGAAGAATTCGAAAAACTAGTAGGCCAACAGATAGGTGTTTCCGATTATGTGGAACTCTCGCAGGAACGTATCAATCTTTTTGCTGATGCAACGCTGGATCATCAATGGATTCATGTAGATACGGAACGTGCGAAAGTAGACAGCCCTTATCATAGCACGATTGCTCACGGCTACCTGACATTATCCATGCTTCCTTATTTGTGGAATCAGATTATCCAGGTGAATAACCTGAAAATGATGATTAACTACGGCATGGACAAAATGAAATTCGGTCAGGCTGTATTGTCAGGACAGAGCATCCGTCTGGTGACTACTTTGCACTCGCTGACTAATCTGCGTGGTGTGGCAAAAGCGGAAATCAAGTTTGCTATCGAAATAAAAGACCAACCAAAGAAGGCGCTGGAAGGAATTGCTGTGTTCCTTTATTATTTCAATTAATGGCAAGCTGTTAAAGAAACAGATTTTATCCCCGGAAATGATCGAAATACGTCTTAAAAGTTAGATACAAAAACTTTTGGGATGTGCTTCAGATGGATCGTTTCCGGGGATAATTTTATCCTTTTACTCCCATAAATCTGAACGGCTGTGCCGGTTTAAACTCTTTCGTTGCATTTCCATGATAAGTTTCACCGTTTGCGATAGATAATTTGAGTACCGGAGCTCCTTCCGACAAGTCTGTTTCCCGTAAGTTTACCCAGAATGTATTAGGTGTCAGACTTGATTCGAAGAAGTAGAGCAAATTCTTACTATCCGATACCGTTCTCCATTGTGTGGTGGAAATTTCCGGAAATTCGGGAGTGGATATGCCATAAGGAACAGAAGTATTACGGATAACGCTGAATACGCTTGCTATGGCTATTCTCACATCATCTGTTTGGGGCAGGGCATTGATATAAAAACTGGCTCTTGCAAAACGATCGGACGGACGGTTGGTTCCGGGCAGGAAGCTCAATCCTCCTATTGATTTCCAGTATTCGTTTAGTGCCAGTTGCTTGTTGTAGGTAGGGGAGTTGGTCATTACTTTGTACTCCTTGCTGTGGTAAACAGTCAGCTTTCCACCCGTATATTCGAATATCGCACAATCGCCCGTTGCGTCGGAAATAGATAAATGCAAGGTTGCCAGGCGGGAACCATCCGGCATCAGGTCCGATACCACTTGGAAAGTGTTTTCATCAATGAAAGCGACAGCCTCGTCTACGGTGGCGAAGTTATCCAGCATATATTGCACCCATGCAGTAATGGCAAGTCCCGGTTTACTTTGATCTCTGACCGGATACTCCGTCTCGGGTAACCATAACAGATTGGCAACCAATCCTTTTTCATTCATCCCGTCTGTACTGGCAATCTCGAAAGCCGAAGTCACCACGCTGCCATACTTGGACGTCCATTGCAGGGAGTTGGCTCCCGTTTCTCCATTTCTTTCCATACCTTTGGGAAATACCCAAAGATTGCTGTGCATTTCTGTTTTCCAGTCCATAGACCGGCCGGTTACCACCATTCCATTTTTTCCCGAATAAACGACTCTTGTACACATAATTTTAATTTCTAGTTAAAGGTTTATTATAAGCTGCTTTCACGAGGTATTCAACCGATGCGGATTCATCTCGCAAAAGCATATTCTCAAAACAATAACGTTTCATTTATGTTTTAGATACATATCAGATATTAATAAAGTATCAAAAAACAGGTATTATGTCATTAAGTAATCTTCTCATCATATTTTCGTCATCGTTTATGGCGCTGTTTCCGGTGATAAACCCTTTGGGGAATGGTTTTGTCGTCAATGGATTCTTTACAGACCTCGATCCTCAACAACGGAAAGCAGCCATTCAGAAGCTGACGCTCAATTTTATAATGATCGGTGTAGGGACATTGGTGATAGGACATCTGTTTCTATTGATTTTCGGTTTGGCTATTCCTGTTATTCAGTTAGGAGGTGGAATACTGATTTGTAAGACGGCAATGGAGCTGTTGGGCGATTCAGGTTCGTCTGATAAAGAAGAAGCCAGCAAGAATGTAGACGGCTTCAGATGGAAAAACATCGAGCAGAAGATATTTTATCCCATCACGTTTCCTATCAGTATCGGACCGGGCAGTATATCGGTTATCTTTACTTTGATGGCGTCTGCCAGTGTTAAAGGTAAATTGTTGCAAACTGGGATTAATTATTTAGTCATTGCGCTTGTTATTATTTGTATGGCGGCCATCTTTTATGTATTCCTTTCACAAGGGCAGAGGTTTATTCAGAGGTTGGGACCGGTGGGAAATCAAATTATTAATAAGCTCGTTGCTTTTTTCACTTTCTGCATCGGTATTCAGATTTCAGTGACGGGTATATCCCAAATATTCCATCTGAATATACTCTGATTGATAGGTATATTCTTATTTGACAGCTAAATACGTATTTGTACTTATTGAAATGAAAGTGATAAAAACAATCAATTTTTCTTTGCTTTCATAGCTTTCAGGGTGTTTTTTCGTACGGAACGGATAGCGGGAACCAGTAAGTCGGGCTCCATGATTTCCAGTATTGTGCGTAGTTCCTGTTGCAGTTCCGGGATGGAGCGCGTCAGTTGATAAGCCAGTTTCATGCAGAGAGATTGCACACCGGCTGGTTCTTCACGTGATATCATGCGTTCCATGCAGAAATCGAGGAAATCCACTCGTGGCGGGTCGGCGGCAGGTTGCTGGCATATCAGGTTCAGAATCATTCTTCGTTTTCCCGAGTGTGGGCAGGTCATGGCAGCGTCAATCAATTCTTCTTGTTTCCGGCTCAACCATTCTACATCTGCCTTTGAGAAATGCGTACATACCCACAATGCCTGATAGGAGACGATAGCGTCTTCGTCGAATATCAGTTGGTAGATTTCTTCTCTAAGCCGTTCATCATCCTGTATAAAGTGGAGTACCTCTCTGATATCTTCAATGTGTACACGTTCGGATAATCTGGCACGTAAGTTCATGTTTCTTTCGTTTTTGGGAAATTAATCTCTATTAGTGGAATCAGCTTCCGGCAGTTGCAAATGAAGAATAGGGAAAGGTTTACCCATGCTGTCCGTTTCATCTCTGCCGATGACTTGGAATCCCAAATGGAGATAGAACTGGAGTGCTTTTTCATTCTGCTCGTTTACGTCCACCTTATCCATATGTTTTTTGTCTCTTGCATATTCCATTAATCGTTTGCCATATCCTTTTCCCTGTTCGTCGGGGTGTACGAATAACATTTCGATCAGTTCGTCGCTCAATCCCATGAAGGCGGCAATCTTTCCGTTGGCATTCCGAATAACAAAAAGTTCAACAGCGGGTAGATAATGCTTCCGCACCAGTGGTTTATAGAACTGGATATGTTCTTCCGTCAGGAAATCATGCGTGTGGCGAACGGACATTTCCCATACATGGAGGATTTCATCATAGTCTTCCGGAGTAGGTTGGGAGATGCCGGGCAGGTAGTAGCATTGGTGGTCGTAGATGTTTCCGTTGTAAGTCAGTTCTGCCTGATGAAGTGTACCTTCGTAGATGAAACCGTTCTTTTTCAGTACTTTCTGCGAACGTTTATTGTGCGGATAACAGGTCGCTGTAATGAGGCTAAGCCGCAATTCTTCAAAGCCATAGTTGAGGACACCCTGCACTGCTTCAGTCATGTATCCTTTGCCCCAATAAGATTCGTCGAGCCAGTAACCCAACATTCTCACTTGCGGATTTTCGCGTTTAGGATCGGGGATAATTCCTACGGAACCGATTAGCTGTTTCGTATCTTTTAGTATCACTGCCCATATCCCCTCTTGGTTGATAAATGTGGAATGAAGTATCCGGCGGGATTCATCCAACGTACGATGGGGCGGCCATCCGGCATTGTTTCCCAGATTCGGGTTCTGGCAGCAAGCGAAGAACGTTTCTGCATCTCTTTCTTCGAAAGGGCGGAGAAATAAACGTTCTGTATGGAGCGTCACGGGGGGAATACTTTCTGTTTCAGTTTCCTGTCTTGCTTTGTTTTTCGATTCGTTTGCAGTTCTCCGATATACGCACTCAATCCGGTTTCCGTCAGGATCGAGGACTACACTTTCAAAGTATCCGTCTCCCGAAGTACGCGGTTCGCCGGCGATGGTATATCCTTCCGAACGCATTTGTTCGGTGAAGCGTAATACTTCTTCCTGGCTGGGAAAGGTGAAAGCAAAGTGTGTCAGTCCAACCCTGTTTTCTTCAATGGGAGTGTTCTGTACATCTGTACGACTCATCAGTTCCAAGTCTGTTCCCTCTCCAAAAGAGATAAAATAGGACTCGAATCCTTTCTTGGGATTGATATATTTTTCGTTGCTTTTTCCTCCGAAGAAGCGGACATAGAACTCTTTTAGTTCTTCCAGACGAAAAGTCCAGATAGCGATATGATGTAGTTTCATATAAATGAATTTTCTAATTTCTATTACTTTGTTTCTATCTTAATGCTGCATTACATATTCGTAAACGATACGGGAAATATCAGCGATAATCTTACTGTTCGCCTGATTATTTTCTTCGGAATCCTTCACGAAGACAGCTATACTATAAGTACGTCCACCGGGCAAAAGAACGAAACCAATGTCATTACAACCGATTTGTTGTCCTTTCGCATTAAGATCTCCCGTTCCGGTTTTATGTCCTACGGTTACTTTTTTGTCGAGCAACGGAGCAACCAGACGGTCTTGTCCGGTTTGACACTCCACCATTGTTTGAAATATGAAGTCTTTGTACACTTTGGGAAACAATGGCTTCTTACGGAATATTTCCACTAATTCGGCTGCGGCTAACGGAGTAGTCCAGTTTTCATAACATAGGTTCAAGTCTTCGTGCATGGCAGTTTCCGTACCGACAATGGCACATTCCCGAATTCCCAGTGAATGGATATACTTATTCACAGCATCCGGACCACCCTGATAGTTGAAAAGAATATCGCAAGCATTGTTATCACTCTGCTGAAGTGTGTATCTTAGGAGGTCGGCAATACTCATTTCAATTCCTCCTTGCGGATATTTATCTCGAAGCGGACTATAAGTGTCCGGCTTTAAATCCGATTTCTTAATGGGTAACCGGGTTTCCAGCGATTGCTTCTGTTTTCCCATATAATCTGCCAATGCTAATGCCTGATGAAACTTGAATACGCTCATCAGTGGATAGTGAATATCATTATTGACAGTTACCGTATCTTTTCCATCAATGATGACGGCTATTCCTATTTCGGCCTTCTTTCCTTTGATGGCTTCTTTCAACTGTGTCTCAAGTTGAGTTTGTCGGGCAAACAGGAGGGTGGGGACCAAACAAAGAAATACTATGAATGAACGCATAATCAATTTCTCTTTTAACGGGTTACTAATTCTCTATTGAAATCATATTTTCTGTTGAAGTCACAAAGGTATAAATAGTAATTGCCTTTGCAAATTCTTACTTGAAATTTATAGTTGTATAATGTGTTATAGGGCCATGTTGGTTTCTGACGAACGTTTAAGTCCATTGGTTGCAATGATTCATAAATATGGGAAAGCGTATGAACAGGAAGGATATATACAGGACTAAATTAGTAATATGATTACACTGGGTAATTTTGAGAATTTTGTCCCTTATAAGATGTTGATGCGCGGGGAAGAATATTATGATACGGATACCGTTTCTGAACTGGAAGAAATTTCACCTAGTGAATGCACTGCAACCGTAGAGGGTACGGATGATTATAATGTGGAAATATTTTCTGCATCTCTGTTGTTTGGAGATAGCAAAGTTCGTACCTTTGTAAGGTTATCAAATAAGCTTGATTATGAAAAAGTCTATAAAACGTTTACCCAAACGTACGCAGGAAGAATTGACAGTCTTGCTGGATTTAGTGCGTAAGAACATCAGGAATTGTCAGATGGTTATCCTGTTCGGAAGTTATGCAAGGGGAAACTATGTTTTATGGGATAGTAATATAGAATTCGGTGTTCATACTTCCTATCAGAGTGATTATGATATTCTTGTGGTCATAACCGGACCGGCTAAGCAAGTGGAAGAGAAATTACACCGTATTACGAATAAATATCATGACTTGTTTGCAGACCGTCGTCATGCTTTTCCGCAATTTATAGTAGAGCATATTAATACGGTAAATCGTAATTTGGAAGTCAGTCAGTATTTCTTTACGGATATTGCAAAGGAGGGTATCATGCTTTATGATAGTGGTAAATGTGAATTGGCTAAACCACGTAAGTTGAGCTTTAGGGAGATTAGGGATATTGCACAGAGTGAATTTGATGAATTATATCCATACGCTTGCGGGCTTTTAGAAGGGGTGAAAGAATATTATTTGCCTAAGGAACAAAACAATATTTCAGCTTTTCTTCTTCATCAGACGTGTGAGAAACTTTATAATTGTATCCTGATGGTTTTTACGAACTATCGCCCGAAGAGTCATAAAATCAAAGAACTTGGTGGAATGGTAAAGCGTTTCTCTATAGAATTAACTACAGTCTTTCCTCAAAATACGGATGCAGAGAAAGAATGTTTTGATTTATTATGCCGCTCTTACATTGAAGCTCGCTATAACAAGGATTTCAGTATCTCACAAGAACAACTGGAATACCTTATTTCTCGCATAGATATTCTGAAAGATATTACTGAACGTCTATGTAAGGAGAAAATTGCGGAATATGATACGATGGCGGAATAATTGTTCCCAGTGAAATAAGACTAGCCCTCCTATGAAATAAAAAACAAAATATATCTGTCATCTGTCACAGATTATAATCTAACTTGCAGAGTATAAGAACTTAGTAGCGTGACAGCACAAGGTGACAGCAGTGTGATAGCAATAATGCTGTCACCCCAAAAAACAAAGAAAAAATCAAAGATACTGTTTGGAATTTGATAGTATCAGCTATAGAAAGATAAGTCGTTCAATTTATTATCCCCGTACTTATGAGTTGTGCCCTGCCTTTAAACTAACGGTTTCAAGGCGTGAAACTGTTGGTTCTGCGGTTTGAAACTTTAGTTTCATACGCTTGAAACTCTAGTTCCAATTACTTGAAACTATTGGTTTCTTGCTGATGAAACTAGAGTTTCTCCTAGCTGAAACTTTAGTTTCAAGCAGAGAAAAATAACTTGAACCGTAATTGAGTGATAACGATCCCGTTTCTTTCGGCTAAATAGGCACTTGATATATCAATAATTTTCTATATTAAAATCTTGTTTTTCTTGTCGGTCCCGAATAATATGAGTAATTTAGCAGTCTCAACGATCACAAAGGCGCTGACAAAACAATTTATTATCAAATTAATGAAAATTACTCAATTTCGTAAGAATGAAGATACGATAGCGCTCAGCGTAATGGATCTTGATATACTGGTAAATAAGATAAAGACAGAAATAAAATCCCGTCCTGTTTCTACATTCAGAGAGCATTTGCGATATACCCTTCCCGATGAACGGTGTATGTTTGCCAATAAACTTCCTCAAATAATTCCTGCTGCCGAATTCCGAAAAGTAAACGGTCAGAAACAGATGAAAAACTACAACGGTATTGTAGAACTGACCATCGGTCCCTTGTCCAATAAGTCGGAAATCGCTTTAGTGAAACAAAAAGCCTTTGAGCAACCACAAACCCGTTGTGTTTTTATGGGTTCAAGTGGCAAAACAGTGAAAATATGGACTACCTTTACCCGACCGGACAACTCGCTTCCCAATACACGGGAAGAAGCGGAATTATTCCACGCCCACGCCTATCGACTGGCTGTAAAGTGTTATCAACCCCAAATCCCGTTCGATATACTTCCCAAAGAACCGACCCTTGAACAATATTCGCGATTATCCCACGATCCGGACATCATATATCGTCCGGGTTCAGTCCAGTTTTATCTCTCTCAACCATCATCAATGCCCGAAGAAACCACTTTCCGTGAAGCGGTTCAGGCGGAGAAATCTCCATTGACTCGTGCCGTACCGGGATATGATGCGGAAAATGCATTTCTAATGCTTTTCGAAGCCGCTTTTCGGAAAGCTTATGCCGATCTTAGGGAAGCGGGGCTCGAATTGAGCAAAGACACATGGCATCCTTTAGTTGTCCAACTGGCTAAAAACTGTTTTGCTTCGGGACTTCCACAAGAAGAAGTTGTGAAACGTACTGTTTTCCACTTCTATATGTATAAACAGGAAGAGCTTATCCGGCAAATGATCGGCAATATATATACCGAGTGCAAAGGCTTCGGCAAGAATATCAGCCTAAGCAAAGAGCAGCAACTCGCCTTGCAGACAGAAGAATTCATGAAACGCCGCTATGAATTCCGTCATAACACCCAAATTGGTGAGGTAGAATATCGTGAAAGGCTTTCTTTCCGTTTCCGCTTCAATCCTCTCGACAAACGTGCGTTGAACAGCATTGCTTTGGATGCACAAATGGAAGGTATCCCGTTGTGGGATAGGGATATTAGTCGTTATATTTACTCCAACCGCGTCCCTGTATTCAACCCGTTGGAAGATTTCCTCTACCGGCTTCCCGCATGGGACGGTAAAGACCGTATTCGTGCATTGGCAGCCACCGTCCCTTGTAAGAATCCGTATTGGATGGATTTGTTCCACCGTTGGTTCCTCAATATGGTTTCTCATTGGAAAGGAAGCAATAAAAAGTATGCAAACAGTGTTTCGCCCTTACTTGTCGGACCGCAAGGGACACGTAAATCCACCTTTTGCCGGAGCATAATGCCCCCTTCCGAGCGTTCCTACTATACTGACAGCATTGATTTCTCCCGAAAGAAAGATGCCGAACTTTACCTCAATCGTTTTGCGCTTATCAATATTGATGAATTTGACCAGGTGAGTTCGACACAACAAGGCTTTCTGAAACATATTCTGCAAAAGCCTGTACTGAATGTGAAGAAACCTCATGGCAGTGCCGTGCTTGAAATGCGTCGGTACGCCTCATTCATAGCTACAAGTAACCAGAAAGACTTGTTGACCGACCCTTCCGGCAGTCGTCGTTTTATTTGTATCGAAGTGACCGGAGTGATTGACACCAACCGTCCGATAGACTATGAGCAGCTTTACGCACAAGCTATGTACGAACTGGAGCATGGCGAACGTTACTGGTTCGACCAGGAGGAAGAAAAGATCATGGTGGAAAACAACCGTGAATTTGAACAAGTCCCGCCGGAAGAGCAACTTTTCTTCCGTTATTTCCGTGCCGCACAGCCTGAAGAAGGGGAGTGGTTGTCTCCAGCGGAGATTATGGAAGATATTCAAAAAGGCAGTTCAATCCCGATGTCTGTCAAGAGGGTTAATTCCTTCGGAAGAATACTGAAAAAGCAAGAAATACCTTCCAAACATACGCGTAGCGGTACACTCTATCATGTTGTAAGACTAATAACCAGGTGACGGCAAAAATGCCATCACCCTGCCGTCACCTCTTGCTGTCACAGTCTTATCGGTTCATTACTAAACTATTAACTCCTAATCTGTGACAGATGACAGCAACTTACCAAATATATTCTTCTGTGTAACGTTGGTAAGTTGGTTCTTCTTTTATCCCTTTATTACGGAATAGCTGTTTGATGTAGGCTTGGTCTTTAGGCATAAGCCCCCGTTCTCCACGATAGAACCGATAATATCCCGTTTTTCCATAGTGTCCGACCATTTGTATTCTGATACTGACCGCATCTTCATAGGGAATTCTGTTAAGCAACTGTTTAAGTCCCCATGCCACATGAACTTTGACAGCAGTCTTGAAACATTCGCATTGGTTCCCATCCGCAGGATAACGTGCCGGATTAACGATGGAGATATAAAGGTAATCGGCTGTTTCATTTTGTGCAGCTATGTAGCGCAAACATTTCGAGGCTTGCGGGCATTGGTCGTTGAAACACCGGGAGAAATTGTAGGGGACAGACGGGCTGTCGGATTTTTCTTTCATCTTGTAGGGTTTATTTTATTTGTGAGATATTATTGTTTATACGTTAATATACGGGAAAATATTCTTCACAAAAGTAGGGCTTTATTTTGGGAATGGGAAACGTTTGGACAAATATTACTGATATGCAAAGAATCTTTTATAGAGAAATTGTGTTGTGATGTATCAAAAAATCTCCATTTCTTTCTCATATTCTATATTTTTACCTATTTTTGTAACTTCCGATAATATAGCCTTATCGGAAGTTACAAAAAAAAGACACACACATGAAACCGGAAGAAAAGGCTCGAATAATAATTGACCGTATGCTTAATGATGCGGGGTGGGAAGTAGTTGATAGAAATCATTATTCTCCTGAAGTATCTGCTATAGCAGTCGAGGAAGGCTTGCTGAAAGGTAATCGTGAAGCTGACTATTTACTTTTTTTAAATGGTAAAGCTGTTGGCGTATTGGAAGCAAAGAAAGAATCTGTGTCAATTTATTCTGAATTTGTGGCAGACCAGGCTGAAAAATATACTAGAGGTGTACCTCATTGGTGTCAGGCTTGGATGAATCCTTTACCTTTAGTTTATTTGTCAAATGGAAGGGAACTGTTATTCAGAGATACCCGTGACGTTGATTCTGAATATATTTCTTTGAATAAAATTCATTCTCCTAAAGAAATAGTAAAACTATTAGGACTTAAAGATGATTTTGCAGGACTCCCAACCTTAAAAAGGAAAGGATTAAGGGATTGCCAGTATGAAGCGATAACAAAATTAGAAAATAGTTTTCGTAGCGGGCATGATCGTGCATTGATGGTTTTGGCTACGGGAGCGGGAAAGACTTATACCGCATGTTTGGCTGCCTATCGTTTGTTGGCTTTCACTTCAATGAAGAGGGTTTTGTTTCTTGTTGACCGTAATAATCTTGGAAAACAGGCAGAAGGAGAATTTGGAACATTCCGTTTGACAGAAAATGGTGATCCGTTTAATACCATATTTGGGGTAGAAAGATTGAAAACCGCGAAAATCCCAAATGATGCCAATGTTGTTATCTCTACTATACAGCGTTTATTTTCTTTATTGTCCGGAGACGATTTTATAGATGATGATAATGAAGCGGATTATGTTGTCGACGGTACTAGAAATATGAATTTGCCGGTTCATCCTAACTTGCCCCCGGATTACTTTGACTTGATAATTATTGATGAGTGCCATCGCTCTATTTATGGTAGTTGGCGAAGTGTGCTTGAATATTTTAGTTCTGCAAAAATGATTGGGTTAACAGCTACTCCTGCTGTTGAAACATTAGCCTTCTTTAATAACAACTTAATAGTGAACTACACTCTTGAAAAGTCAATAGTTGATGGTGTCAATGTTGATTATAGGGTGTTCCGTATTAAAACACAAGTAACCGAAGATGGCGGTGCAATTCGCGAGGGGGATAAAGTACGTAAAATAACCCGCTATACAGGTAAAACTGAAAATATCGAAACACAGGAAACGACTACTTATACAAGACAAGAACTGAATAGGAGTATTATTAATCCTGCTCAAATAAAGTTGATTTTAGAGACATATAGAGATGCGGTTTATACAGAAATGTTTAATGATCCCCAAAGAGAACCTAATTTTGACTATTTACCTAAGACATTAATATTTGCTTTGAATGATGCTCATGCAAGTAATATTGTTAAAATAGCGAAGGAAGTCTTTGGACGTGAAGATGATACGTTTGTGCAGAAAATCACTTATTCGGCTGGAGATAGTAATGAATTGATACGTCATTTTCGTAATGATAAGGAGTTCCGCATTGCTGTAACTGTGACTTTGGTTGCTACTGGAACAGACGTGAAGCCTTTGGAAGTGGTGATGTTTATGCGTGATGTCGAGTCTGACTCTCTTTATACTCAGATGAAAGGTAGGGGAGTACGTACAATTGGTGATGAGCAACTTCGTAATGTTACTCCAAATGCTCATAGTAAAGATTTGTTTTTCTTAGTCGATGCGGTGGGAGTAACAGAACATGAGCATTATGTAACAACTTCTGGAGCGGGAAGCAATGCTGAAACATTGTTGTCTTTAAGGCAACTTTTAGAGCGTATCTCTCATGGTGAACTGCCGGATGAACATCTGCGATTGTTGGCTAGCCGTCTGTCAAGAATACATAATAAGGCAAATGAAGAACAGAGGAATGAGTTTATAAGATTGGCTGGTACAGATATGCGGGATATGGCATCTCGTATATATGAAGCTTTGGATAATAATCTGTTGCCGGAATATGTGAATATAAACGAACCGAATAACGAACGGAAAGGCTTGGTGCGTCCTCTCGCTATTCATCCCGATGCCCGTGAATATCTGTGTATTCTGAACGCTGGATTTGTCACAATTTTAATGCCCGGTGAAGATACATTGATTGAGAAAGGATTTTCCATAGAGGAAGCTCACGACACGACTCAGGCGTTTGAACAATATGTAAATGAACATAGAGATGAGATAGAGGCTTTACGCATTATTTATAACAATAACGGAGAACCTATCACTTATGCAATGCTTAAGGATTTGGAGAATCGGATAAAAATGGAGAATTACAAGTTTAATCCTTCTCAATTATGGAATACATACTCTATTGTTAACCCTTCCAATGTAGTACATTTTGGGACGAAAGAAGAAAAAGAAGCTTTGACTAATATTATTCAGTTAGTCAGATATGCTTATCATCAGGTGACAGAACTTCGTAGCCTGTCATCAATGGCTGCCCAACGTTTTGAATTGTGGTGTGGGCAGATACAGCGTACAATGACTGAGGCTCAAAAGAATACTATCCGTCAGATTGTGAACTATATTGTAGCGAATGGTTCTTGTACAATAAAAGAAATAAAGGAAGATGATAAAACAATAGCGCTTCAGATGATACGTAAGTTTGGTACTATAGCAGCGGTGAATGAGGCTATTGTTTCATTATCTCAGTTTTTAATTTATAATAGAAAAGTAGCATAAAATTAATATGGCAAAATCAAATTCGAATGAGCAAGGTCTGACTAAAAAGGTCTGGACACTTGCCACTACGTTAGCGGGTCAAGGTATTGGATTTACCGATTATATAACCCAACTGACTTATTTGTTATTTCTGAAAATGGATGATGAAAACGTTAAATTGCTTGACGAAGAATCAGCCATACCTGAAGGATATCGTTGGGAAAACCTGATAGAATTAGATGGTCTTGATTTGATAGGCCAGTATGAAAATACATTGAAAATACTGAGTGAGCAGGATAATCTAATTGGTACTATCTATACGAAAGCTCAAAATAAAATAGATAAGCCTGTATATTTGAAGAAGGTCATAACAATGATTAATGAGGAGCAATGGCTTATAATGGATGGTGATGTTAAGGGGGCTATTTATGAAAGTATTTTAGAGAAGAATGGACAAGATAAAAAGAGTGGAGCAGGTCAGTATTTTACTCCTCGTTCTCTTATATCGGCAATGGTTGATGTAACGCGTCCTCAGATTGGGGAAACGGTTTGTGATCCGGCTTGTGGAACTGGTGGCTTTCTTTTGGCAGCTTATGACTACATGAAAAAACAATCACAAGACAAAGGCAAACGGGATTTTTTGCGGAATAAAGCTCTGCATGGTTCGGATAATACTCCTTTGGTTGTTACATTAGCTTCGATGAACTTGTATCTTCATGGTGTTGGTACTGACCGAAGCCCTATTATATGTCAGGACTCTTTAGAAAAAGAACCTGATATATTAGTGAATGTTATTCTTGCTAATCCGCCTTTTGGAACCCGTCCTTCTGGTTCTGTCGACATTAATCGAAGTGATTTTTATGTTGAAACGAAAAATAACCAATTGAATTTCTTACAGCATATAATGCTTTCGCTCAAAACAGGCGGACGTGCAGCGGTTGTTTTGCCTGATAACGTACTGTTTGAAGGGGGCGCTGGAGAAGTGATTCGTAAGAAACTACTTTCAGAATTTAATTTGCATACTATCTTGCGTTTACCAACAGGTATATTTTATGCTCAAGGTGTAAAAGCTAATGTCTTATTCTTTACAAAAGGTAGTAGTACGAAGGATATTTGGTTTTATGATTATCGTACAGATGTAAAGCATACATTGGCTACTAATCCGATGCAACGGCATCATCTTGATGATTTCGTTTCGTGTTATCATGCGGAGGATATAAATGCTCGTGTAGAAACATATAATGCTGAGACTAATCTAAATGGGCGTTGGCGTAAATATACTTGTGATGAAGTAATAACTCGTGACAAAACCAGCCTTGATGTATCTTGGATAAAACAGGGGGGAGATGAAGTAGACTATTCATTATCAGAATTAATGGCTATTATCAAAGAGAAAAGTGATAACATAAGTAAAGCGGTGGCTGAACTTCAAAAATTAATGGCAAATATCGAGGACTAATGGATACAAAGAAACTACGACAGAAAATATTAGACCTCGCTATTAGAGGAAAACTTGTCCCACAAGATCCAAATGATGAACCTGCGTCTGTTTTACTTGAACGTATTAAGGAAGAGAAAGAACGTCTGATAAAGGAGGGGAAGATAAAGAGAAGTAAGAAAACGACTTCTTCTGATACGTATCATTATGGGAACGTACCGTTTGAGGTACCGGATAATTGGGTATGGACGACTTTGGGAGAAATAAGTAATTATGGCGATAGCATCAATGTTCAGGTTGACCGTATAAAAGATAATGACTGGATATTAGAATTAGAAGACATAGAGAAAGATTCTGCCAATATTAATCAATTCCTAAAGAAAAGCGAACGTAGTATAAGTGGTGTACGGCATCAATTTTATACAGGTGAAATTTTGTATTCTAAACTTCGCACTTATCTGAATAAAGTACTGGTTGCACCTAAAGAAGGATATTGTACGACTGAGTTAATGTCATTTAACACTTATGGAGTTATGTCGAATAAATTTGTTTGTCATGTACTACGCTCGCCTTATTTTCTTGATTATACTCTTCGATGTGGGTATGGTGTAAAAATGCCAAGACTTAGCACAGCAGATGCGTGTAAAGGAATGATACCTCTTCCACCATTAGGAGAGCAACAACGTATTGTGGCGAAAATTGAACGTTGGTTCTCCCTGATTGAACAAATTGAACAAGTAAAAAACGACCTACAGACTGCAATCAAGCAAGCAAAAAGTAAAATCCTTGACCTCGCCATTCATGGCAAACTTGTACCCCAAAATCCGAATGACGAACCAGTTTCGAAGTTACTTAAACGTATCAATCCGAAGGCTAAAATAACAAGTGATAACGAACATTATCCCTATGGTTGGCAATATACTATTTTGGGAGAGATATTTACTCACAATACAGGTAAGGCTCTTAATTCTTCTAATAAGGAAGGAATGATGAAAAGTTATCTGACCACATCCAATGTGCATTGGGATAAATTTGATTTTACTGTACTTAAACAAATGCCGTACAAAGAAAATGAATTGGACAAGTGTACTGTAACAAAGGGAGATTTACTTGTATGTGAAGGTGGGGATATTGGTCGTTCGGCTATTTGGAATTATGATTACGACATATGTATTCAGAATCACATCCATAAACTTCGAGCAAAAATAGATTTGTGTGTAGCGTTCTATTATTATGTTTTACTGTATCTAAAAGAGAATAATCTTATAGGAGGGAAAGGTATTGGTTTACTAGGGCTATCTTCCAATGCTTTGCATAAAATAAATGTCCCTTTACCACCACTTGCAGAGCAATATCGTATAGTTCAAAAGATAGAAGAACTTTTCTCAATCCTTGATAACATTCAAGAATCCTTAAAAGTGTAAGCAAATACACTTTTAAGGATTCTTGTAAAATTATTACCAATTCACTACTTTATCTACGATTTTCTGCTGTTCACTTGCAGTTCTACGAAGATAAATGCGAGTGGTTTCTATGCTCTCATGTCCCATGAGGTCTGCCAAAAGAGCAATGTCATTGAAGCGGTCAAGAAAATTTTTAGCAAAACGATGCCGGAATGAATGGGGGTAAACAACCTCTTTGTTCATTCCATATTTTGTAGCAAAATGTTTGAGTTGTGAGGCAATACCACGAGTAGTAATACGTTGTCCGAATCGATTCAGAAAAATATACCCTGAAACAAACCCTTTTTCTTTAAGCCATTTGACAGCTTCAATACGTAAGTTCTTCGGAATGTACAAACGGCGTATTTTCCCACCTTTGCTGTAAAGATCAAGATACCCCACTTGTATATGTTCCACTTTGATATGCAGCAATTCACTGACACGTGCACCGGTTGCAGCCATAAACCATACAACGAAATACCATTCTTCATAGCCGTCTGTTTTTAATTGTGCTTTCAGAAACTTGTAGTCAGCATCGCTAATTACGTTCTCCAAGAAATTCTTCTGTTGTACCTTTACAAACTTAACTTTTAATTTGTCTTGTTTCGCAAATTCCAAATACTTGTTGATACCTTGCAATCGCAGATTAACCGTTTGTGGTCTAAAGTTCTCAACCAAATAGCCCTTATAGGCTAATAGATTCTTCTTGTTCACTTCCTTATAATGAGCAAGGAAATAATTCACAGTCCATACATACGATGTGACAGTGTTCTTAGCCAGATTTGTTTTGACCAGATAGTTTTTAAATGTTGTTACCATATTCTCTTGATTTTAAATGAATATGGCAACAATATAAGAAGATGTATCGAACATTATGAGAACTTGCCTAATGGATGGTGCTATGCATCCATAAAAGAAGTATTTAAAATCAATCCAAGAAACAAAGCTGATGATAGTTCTAAAGCTGGTTTTATATCAATGACGAATATTTCTGATGGCTATTTTAATACATTTAGATATGAGACAAGACAGTGGTATGAAGTTAAAACAGGTTTTACACACTTTGCAGATGGAGACATTGCAGTAGCCAAAATTTCACCATGCCTTGAAAATAGGAAATCTATAATTCTGAAAGACCTTCCAAATGGGATAGGTGCTGGCACTACCGAACTTTATATATTTAGATCACAGTGTATTGATGCTAAGCATGGACTTTTCTTCTTCAAGTCAGATTACTTCATAAATCAGTGCATAAATTCTTTTAATGGAGTTGTAGGACAACAAAGAGTGAGTAAATCGATTATTGAAGATATTGATATAGCCATTCCCCCTTTGGAGGAACAAATGCGAATAGCAAACAAAGTTAGTCTACTGTTCTCTACTCTTGATAAAATAGCTGAAGAGTTATAATTCCTCGGCTATTTTATCAATTGCAACAAACAATGCTTCTATTTTCTGTAAGATCCTTTTTTGTTCTGCAAGAGGTGGTATGGGGATATGTGTATTGACTATTTTCTCCTTTGATATATTAGGCTGCGCTCCGCCACCTCCTTGCCTAAGGAATTTTTCTCTGTGAGAAAGTAAAAAATAAAACAGATACATTCTTTCTATTTCATCAAAAACATCACAAGCACAACATGCTTGATTCGTAGTAGCGGGAAATGTCAATATCCCAACTTTCCCTATCGTTGCGCCATACATTGCTATCAACACACTACCTTTAGGATTCAACTTCACAGATGTTTCATCTAAGGCTTTCTCTGTAATATATTCTGGAATATACGTGACGTATTTATCATTCAAATCTCCAGTTTTTAGCCAAGGAATATTTCCTCCATAATAATTTTTGTTCAACCTGTTTGGTGTACTTCCAGATTGCCATTTACCAATATTGCCAAGTGTAGTCCATGCCCAATTCTGAGGTACATCAAAAGGCAAGTTCTCATAATGTTCGTTATCACTTGTTATTTTAGCCTTCGGATTGATACGTTTAAGTAACTTCGAAGCTGGTTCGTCATTCGGATCTTGAGAAACCAGCTTTCCATGAATAGCGAGATCCAAAGTCCTATTTTTCAATTGTTTGATAGTAGTCTGTAAATCAACTTTCCCTTGTTCGATTTGGTTAATCAAGGCGAAACAACGTTGAATTTCTGTTACAATACGTTGTTGTTCAGCAAGAGGCGGTAATGGAATTGTAGTGTTTACAATTATTTCTTTTGAAATATTTGGTTGTGCTCCGCCTCCTCCCTTTGAGATAAACGTTGTTCTTTGTGATAAAAGGAAGTAGAATAGATATGATTGAATGACTGCATAATACTCAATACAAGCACAACATGCTTGATTTGTGGTTGCAGGAAAAGTAAGTATTCCCAATTTGCCTATTGTTGCTCCATACATGGCAATAAGAACACTCCCTACTGGATTGATTTTTGCAGAAGAATTTGCAACAGCTTCTTCTGTAATGCTCTCTGGGATATCTGTAATCAATCCATCATTTAAATCTCCAGTTTTAAGCCAAGGAATACTTCCTCCATAATAGGTCTTATTTGAACGGCTTGGTGTGCCTCCTGCTTGCCAAGTACCAATGTCTCCCAATGTTGCCCACACCCACGAATTCGGTATTTCAAACGGTACACATTCTAATTGCCGATAATGATACTTATGTGGCTTTTATTTTTCAATAATAAATTATTGTATTTGATGTTTGGTTCAGCAGCTATGGTGTATGAACTGCTTTCAGGAAACTCATATTTCTTCGGGGCTTTCTGATAAAGAGGTTCTGAATCATCATTATCCGTCCATTGTTCGCATTGACGAATGACTGTTTCCAAAGCATTAGCAGCTTCCTCGGGCGGATATTTATATTTCTTCAGCAACCGCTTTATCATTTTGCGCATTCCGGCTCTGGCAGATTCTTTTTTCTGCCAGTCATTGTTAGTTATCTCTTAATTTAGCTTCTATCTCTTCAATGGTAGGCATGGTACCTTCCACTTTTTCGGGATAGAACTTCTCCAGATCATATTCGGAAATACCCAAAGGTTGGCTGCTCGACTCCAAAGCATACTGAGCTTGTATGCGGTCTTTCTCTTTGCAAATCAGTAAGCCGATGGTTGGGTTATCCCGTCCTTCCTTACGCAGCAAATGATTGCAAGCCACCACATATCCACCTAATTGACCGATGTCGGCAAAAGCAAATTTACCGATCTTTACCTCTACCACTACATAGCAGGAAAGCGAAAGATTATAAAAGAGCAAGTCGATAAAGTTTTCCGTTTCGCCTATTTCCAAACGATATTCTTTGCCCACATAAGCGAAACCTGTACCCAGTTCAATCAGGAATCGAGTAATGTTATTCAGTAGAGCATTTTTGAGCAATCGTTCATTGTAACGCCCAGTTATACCCGTGAAAGCAAAATTGTAGGGGTCTTTGGTCAACTCCTGTGCAAGGTCGCTCATCGCATCGGGCAATGTTTTTGTAAAGTTAGTCAGTGCCTTGCCCTGCCGCTCATAAAGGTCGGTGCTAATGAAATTGAGCAGCATACTACGACTCCAGCCGTTCTCCACCGTCTGGTGAACATAGAACAGAGCTTTGTCTATATCGTCTTTCACTTTATCCATTATCAAGCAATGGTGTCTCCATGGGACTTCAAATATTCCACCAACTTGGTGGAATAATTCCGTTTCATTTTTTCCACCAAGTTGGTGGAAAGTTTTCAGAGCATCCTTATATAACAAATAAAACTTCCTACAATAGTAGATATTGCTCTTTGACAAACCAGCTGCATTGGGTATAGCTTCACGTAAATCTTTGCTCAATTGAGTGATAACACTTTCGCCCCAGCGTTCTTCTACGTGCAATTCAACAATGTCACGACCTAAAAGCCAGTTGAATTTCAACTGTTCCACATTTACTTTCACCGCTGCCTTTATTTGGCTTTGACGATAGCGACCGCAAAGGTCTTTCACCCATTGCAGATATTCTTTATCAAGTATGTTTATTGACTTGTTCATTGTAATCTATAATACTTCAGTTGCGTTAATTTTTAGTTCTCCTGACATCAGCTTTGGGAGAAGTGTGTCGCGTAGAATTGTTAACCTAATACTTTCCTGATCATTTCTTAGTATTTGGTCGAAATACGGTTTATTTATCTGCCTATTTTGGTAAAACAGATGATTCTTATTGTTATGTGTATTGTATCTTATCTGCATTTTAATTAATGTATTAAAAGTAGAAAATAATTTCCATAGTGCTGTCGTACTTTAAATGAGAAGTAAATGTAGGCATTATTATTGATGTGATTGTTATAGTTGGAGTAAAATTTATTCTTTTGGTTGTTAGAATATGCAGAAACTCCTATTCTAACAAAAAAATATGATTTGCAATGAACATTCTAATGCAAGTTTAATACTTCACTTAACTTATCTCCAATAACTTTCTTCTCATTACTACCAATAGTAGACAATCTCACTAACGGAATTCCGTACAACTCTAAAATATGATTCTTTTTAATATCACGTTCTGACTGACTCGTCCCCGATTTGTGGAATGCATAACCATCCGTCTCAATAGCCAATACCGGTTGTTTACTCACACGATTATAAATTAGAAAATCAATATGAGTATTTATATTTGCAGCATATTTGCTTTCCTCTTCATTCAATAAAGAATAATCCTGAATCAACATATAGAGTGGTAAATGGCAAATGATATTCAAATGACGCATATTGATATTTTCTTTCAGGATATCTTCGAGTAAGGCAAATGTAAGATTCTCGGAATCGTATTCGGATATTTTCTTGTGTTTTTTCAAATAGGCAATTCGGGCATCTGTATATTGCTCATATAGATAATCGAATATAGAATGAATCTTACTGGTGGAAACTGTGCCATTGTTATATTCGATATAAGCGATCAAATCGCTGATATTGCAGTCTTTGGGTTGTTCGTTTCCCGATACGACTAAATAGAATTGTGACTTAGCCCGCGAAACAGCAACATTGAGCAGGTTTGGATCGTCGGAAAAGGAAGTAATGACATCGTCGACAGTGGTCATAATGATAGCATCCTTTTCTCTTCCCTGAAACTTATGGACTGTTGCGACATCAATATCCTCTCCAAGTGCGGATTTTACTGCATCTACTTGTTTGTTATATGGAGCTATGACGCCAATTTCATCTGTTTCATAAGATAGATTCGGTAGTACTTCCTCTTTGATAACATCTATTTCCCGTTGATTCATGTGACTGCGGGAGTGGTTACCTTTGGCTGTCCGTATGGCACAAATGATATCCTCTTCTCCTTTATCACGTGTCATGATGACGAGATCTCCACCGTAAAATTTCTGATTACAGAAGTTGATGATTCGAGGATGGCATCGATAATGTTCCCGTAACAAGGTCTGCGGTATATTCGGAATAACTTTGCAGATGGATTGCAAAAAACTCATATTGGCACAATCATATTCCGGCTTAATCAGGCACGCATTAGCGATAAAGTTTAGCTTTTCCTTATTTTCTTCCGTGACCACATTGGGAAGTTGCATGGTGTCACCGACAATGATTGCATTTTTAGCACATGACAAGGCTAAAGCTCCGGTCTCAACGGAAACCTGTGATGCTTCGTCCATAATGATATAATCATATACGGCATCTCGTTGCAGACTGCTTAATGATGAAAAGGTCGTACTTAAGATAATAGGGTATTCTTTCTGTACCTCTCGCCAATTATTTTTTAGATCAGGGAGCGTAAAGATGGGCTTGTCATGATTATTGCCATAGGTATGAAATAACTGATTCTTTAGATATTTCATTGATGTATCGGCCATTTGTCTAGCCATTTCTGCTGCATCTTTGTTGGCAAGCTCCTTTTCTAATGTGTCTATTTTGACTTCCAGTTCTGCGTACTTTGTTTGGTAGAATAAGATTTGGAAGTCGGCGATAATCAAACTCATCTCCCGTTTATAAAAAACTTTATCGGGGATTTTACAAATCGCTTTGCTCCTGAATTTAAAGAAGAACCATTTCAACCGTTGAATAAAAGCTGCTATTCCCCGAAGACTTGATGATTGCTCTTTTTCTGCAAATTGCTGACATTCATTCCATAAATTCAGAAGGTCTGCCGAACTGGAACTTTTCCGTTGTTGGAGAGTAAATTCTTTTGTTCCGAACTCTTGCAGATAATGTTGCCACTCTATTTTTAAAGCTTGTATTTCCTGTCTTGCCATGGCAAGGCGTTCCTGTTTGGAAAATATGCTTTTTAGTTCTTCTGTCTGATGATGTATCTGATTGAGAAATTGAGGTTGGTCGGCATCCGTATCATGCCATGACTCAAAGTGCTCCGGATATTGTTTTTCCTCTTCTTGAGTCTCGATGAATTTCTCTTTGTTAGCTGTGCTGCCAAGCAATGCAACAATGAATCCCATATCGTATTTGGATAACTTCTTAAGTACATTGACAATGGCGGAGTTATTATTAGATACTATCTGAACAGTCTTACCACGCACAAGGATATTGGCAATGATGTTCAGAATCGTTTGTGTCTTTCCGGTTCCTGGAGGTCCTTGCACAACACTGATTTGATTCTCAAAAGCTGCCTGGACTGCTTTTTGCTGGCTTGCATTACAACCGAAAGGAAAAATCAAGGTTGAGGCAGTCTGGGTCTGCATTTTATATTTTTGAGGATTCAGATATACAGCAATAGCTCTGTTGTTTGCGATGAAATGAATCTTTTCATATTGTTTTGCCAATAGCTTCGTTCCGTCATCGGCTTTCAATTCGTTCGCATCGGCAACTTTCTTCAAATATTCGAATATACTTTTCGAACGATTCTCTCCCAAGCATGATTCGATAATTTCTAAGTCCTTTTCTCTGTAATCATACTCTTTACCATTCTGAAAACAAATGTGCCAATAGTTGTGTGATCCGGCTTTAAAAATAGATAAGGCTTTAATGTTCGATAAAGCTCTTCCTTTACTGATTATTTGATAATTATTGGGGTCCGGTTTGTCCGGATCAGTCAGCCAAAGGACATTTTCTTCTTTATACGTATACGTACTAGGAACATTTCGGAATACTATCTTATAGCTGCCATCATAATTCTGGCAGCTTTCTATTTCGGGAGTCTTGATTTGACCTTTTATAATAATCAGATTTTCGGAAGTATCTATCATAGGCTTGTGTGTAAATATAATAAGTCGTGCTGCTGTTTTTATTTATTATTTAGAATATAAAAGTAAGAATATTTTCCAGAATATCAAAGTTGAAGTAGAAAAAACAGTGAATGACTTTATTCAGCTTTGTATTGTTATAAATATAGAGTGAGATTCGGTTTGGGAGTATTGAACGTGATAAAAGAGATTTGTTTTGCCAATGAAATCATTATCTTTGCAAGGTATATATTAATGAACAAGAAGGATATTATGCTTGCATACACATATATTGAACATGGAAAGTTTGAATTGCAGGAGAAAGCGAGACCGGAAATAAAGGATTCACGGGATGCAATCGTACGTGTAACACTTGGTAGCATCTGCACCAGTGATCTTCATATTAAACATGGCAGTGTGCCGCGTGCTGTGCCCGGAATAACAGTCGGGCATGAGATGGTAGGTGTGGTAGAACAAGTGGGGGCTGATGTCACTTCGGTGAAGCCTGGTGACAGGGTGACTGTGAATGTCGAAACTTTCTGCGGTGAGTGTTTTTTCTGTAAGCATGGATATGTGAATAACTGTACTGGTCCTAATGGCGGTTGGGCTTTAGGTTGCCGAATTGATGGCGGTCAGGCGGAATATGTCAGAGTTCCTTATGCGGATCAAGGTTTGAATCGTATTCCGGATACAGTGAGTGATGAACAAGCTTTGTTTGTCGGTGATGTGCTTGCAACAGGCTTTTGGGCAGCGCGTATCTCGGAAATAACCGCGGAAGATACTGTTCTTATCATCGGTGCCGGACCTACCGGGATTTGTACTTTGTTGTGTGTGATGCTGAAGAAGCCAAAACGCATTATTGTCTGTGAAAAGTCTCCTGAAAGAATTCGGTTTGTCTGTGAGCATTATCCTGATGTGTTGGTGACTGAACCGGAAAACTGCAAGGATTTTGTTCTCAAGAATAGTGACCATGGTGGTGCAGATGTCGTTTTGGAAGTGGCAGGGAGTGACGATTCCTTCCATTTGGCTTGGAATTGTGCCCGTCCTAATGCTATTGTCACGATTGTAGCCCTCTATGATAAACCACAACTTCTTCCTTTACCTGATATGTATGGCAAGAATTTGGTTTTTAAAACAGGTGGAGTGGATGGCTGCGATTGTAACGAGATTCTCAAGCTGATTGAGGAAGGTAAAATTGATACTACTCCTCTTATTACACATCGATTTCCGTTGAATGAGATTGAGGAGGCCTATCGTATCTTTGAAAACAAATTAGATGGAGTTATTAAAGTAGCTATATCAGGAAATAAATAAAAATAGAATTTGTGTATGAAGAATATACTGATAGTAAGTAATAATGATATGTGCCGCAGTCGTATGGCACAGGAAATTTTGAACTCCTTCGGTAGAGGGATGAAGGTTAGTACTGCCGGTATTTTGACTGGAAATTCTGTCCCTGACGTTGTTTGCCAAGTGATGGAACAAAATGGATATGATTTTTCGCGTAGAAAGCCCTGTGACGTTGCGACGTATGCCCAACAGACGTGGGATTATGTCATTACCCTTTGTCCGGAAGCGGAGGAAGTGCAAAAAGAAATGCAGGGGGTAGTGAGAAAATACGTTTCTTTCAACTTTACAGATCCCTTTCAGGGAGGAATTCATGTAGAAGATGAGCAGGAAGAACGGGTTAGGGCACTATATGACATCATGCATAAAGAACTGTATGAGTTCTTTCGAAGTGAATTGATGGAAAAGTTATTGCCTCGCTGTTCCTGTGGCGCAAATACGTATTGTAGGTGTGAATAGGAATTAAGTAATCATATATGTACATCATCTGGTAATGGTGGCAGAATTGCGTCATTTTGAACGCGAAGTTGCCAGAAAGCAATAGCGGATGCGGCGGCTACATTGAGAGAATCGACACCGTTTGCCATAGGAATGCGGACTACATAGTCCGCCTCATTGATTGTTTCGTTTTGAAGACCATCCCCCTCTGTTCCCATTACGATGGCTAACTTGGGTTCGGTTGCTAAGATAGGATTATCGATAGAGATTGATTTCTCCGTGAGTGCCATAGCGACTGTACGGAAACCCTGTTTACGCAACTCATTGGGAGAACCGTCCAACCAAGTCCATGGTATCAGGAAGACAGAACCCATCGAAACCCTGACTGCACGTCGGTTTAACGGATCACAAGAATTGCGTGTTAATAATATAGCATCTATTCCCAAGGCGGCTGCGGAACGGAAGATGGCTCCGATATTAGTAGCGTCTACCACGCCCTCAATGACTACGATCCGCCGGGCTTTCCGGCACACCTCATCCACACTTGGTAGTGTCCGACGACGCATGGCACAGAGGACACCGCGCGTCAGTGTATATCCGGTCAATGTGGCAAGTAACTTTCTTTCACCGGTATAGACAGGTATATCACCACAACGTTCAATGATGCCAGCGGCATCACCAGTGATATGCTTCTGTTCACACAAGAGGGCTAAAGGCTCATAACCAGCATTCAGAGCTACATGGATAACTTTGGGGCTTTCTGCAATAAGCAATCCCTTATCAGGCTCGATACGATTCCGTAATTGAGCTTCAGTGAGGGTACTGAATATTTCTACTCCGGAGTCTGTTAAGGATGATATTTCTATAATGGGCATAGTGATTTCTTTAAACGATCTATTTTATTGCAGCAATGATAGTATGCGCTTCTCACTTCCCGATGCAGCATATTATGCTAATTGACTGTCAATACTTTATGGCTTAAAAGGTAGAAGGCTCAAAAATTTACTTGTTTTTTGCCGAAAATCGAAGATTTAACACTTTTAACCTTAGTTTATCTTCAAACGAAGGGGAAAAGAGAAAAATAGCTCTCTTTTGCTCCGAAACCTCTGGTTCGCAAAGATAAGGCATATCGGTGATTATTTCGCCGATTGAGGCTGCAAAATCGGAGATGGATTTACGGATTTGCAGGTTGCTTTTGTGTCTTGATGAGGGGCGAATCTTGCTTCGCTTTTGAGTTAGGATTTCGGATTCTTTTGCAGCCAAAAGAGAAAATCGGTAGATATGGTTCGGCTCGGCTTTGGCGAAGCCATTTCTTTTTCTCCCTCTGTTAGCTTTACTTTAATGAACGTATATATGAATACGGAGATAAAGTAAAGTTGCTTTCGATACAATCACCATCTTTGACCGAATCAATTTAACAAACTGTATACCATCAAAAATACAAAGTTATCTAGAACAAAAATAGAAAAATAATTGGCTGAATGAGATGTAATCACTATTTTCGTAGTTAGTCTCGAAAGAGATAAAATATCTGGTTGGCCAGTTTCACTTGAAGATATGAGTTTAGATACGAAATTACTGATAGCTAAAGATTATGAGGAAGTAATCTGTGACGAGGATATTTCGAGGGTGGGTAAGACACATCGAAATCCAGCGTTGACAAGACTGACTCTTCATGCATACGCAAGAAACATCTGTACTTAAAAAAACATACATGCTTGCCGATGTCGCAGAGGAAATGAAAGGGCTATCTATGCCCACGTTTGATGATTATGGAGTGCATTGGAGAAATTTTTGTCATAGATGATATTGAAGCGTGGTCTTTGGCTATTCGCTCAAGGACTGTAATACGAACAGGAAAGAAATGTTGTTTCGTTGATTCTTCGATTAAGGCTTCGTGAACCAGATTCGCTAATTGCCCTCACAGGTGGAGAAATGGCATACACCCGCGAGGATGGAATGAAAATAATCCTAATAGATTGTTTGAGAGACTGATTACATTGTTATAAGTTAATAAAACATATATAGAAAATGGTCATAGAGATTCTTCAAGCAGGTACTGGTGATAGTATTTGGGTTAGTCACAATAAGAAGAATATTGTGATTGATGGTGGAAAATCTACAGCAGCTATTAGGGCCAAGTATAGCAAAATGCCACAGGATGAGATTATTGACCTGCTTGTGGTGACTCATATTGATTCTGACCACATAGCTGGTATCATAGCATTGGTTAAACACATGAAAGAAATTGGAGAGACACATAGGCTGAAACAAGTTTGGTTTAACTTTCCCAAGAAAGAAGAGACAGATGAATATTCTGTAGGCGAAGGAAATGAGTTAACGTCTCTTCTTCTTGAAATAGACGGATTGTTCTGGAATAATAATACTTCCGAGTTACTTGGTTCTACGATAGAGTTTGGCGACATAAAACTGCATGTATTAGCACCTGACCATGATGTTGCATATGAAAATAAGCCGAAAGAACCTGATGAGCTTGGAGTTCGTTCAGATGATTGGTATATTGATTTAAGGACCTTGATTGATAATGTTGATGATGACGATATAGATGAAGGAGGTACCAATAGTCAGTCAATTATAATTCTGGCTGAATGTGAAGGCAAGAAGTTATTGTTACCAGGTGACAGTACCCCTAAGAAACTATGTGATGCGCTTCAGTCTTATAATAAGACTAACGGTACACCTCTTGAATTGGATTTTATGAAACTTCCCCATCATGGGAGTACGCGAAATGTTACTAAAAACATCCTTAACGAGGTAACATGTTCAAACTTCATAATTTCGACAAAGAAGAATAATAAATATTATTTACCAAATAAAGAGACTATTGCCAAGCTTATTCGCTACAGAGACAGTGCAGATAAGGCAATCAACGTGTATTTTAACTATCAAGAATCTCTTGATGTACTTGGAATAACAGCAGAAGAGTTGACAGAAAATAATATTAATCTCAACGTTTGCAATGAATTCAACTTTTGACATACGCAGTAATTGTGTTAAGATAAAGGCTGACATCAAAGGAAGAGGACTCCAGTTTCGAGGAAGTGGAGTCCTATACCCATTAGATGGAGATGACGAGTATGATTATATCTTTACAGCTCAGCATATTTTTAAAGATACTAGAAAAAAGAAGTTGAATGCTGTTCTTGATAAGATAGGAACAATCGAAATAGAAGTATTTGAGGATGGCCATTTTGTAACCTATAAAACCATTACAAAAGACACTATCTCGAATTCTTTACTTCCTATTGGTGAAGATTTTCTTATCATTAAGATTGACAAGAGCGAAAAGCATTTTACTCCCTTCTTGTTGGCGGATGACCTCATTGAAGAAAAATCCATGCAACTATATGGGGTTTCAGGTGAGGCACAAGATATAATTACCAGACTGGACTGTAAATGTGTAGATAGCAAAGTAGATTTGGTTAATATCACTTCGCATGTAGACAAGATGGACAGTTTACATGGAATGTCTGGTGGTGGTGTTTTTGCCCAGAATCAACCATTGATGTATGGTGTACTATGGAAATATGCTGCGACGGAAGGTGAGTTTCACAATGTAAAGATTACACAGGTATTAGAAGAAAAGATAAAATCACAGTTAACGCTACGAAGATGGAAATCACTTAATTTCATCAAAATAACACAGTGTAAACAAGCAATGGATGTTGTTTACGGTAGCTTGTTCCGTGATGTCAATGATTCAATACTGGTTAACCGTAATAATACGCGGTTCCCTCTAGAGGCAAGATTTGTAATGCCTGACTTTATTGATGAAGTACAAAGCTTATATTCTGATGATCAAGTGAAACCAGAAGAGAAGTTTGTTCTGGCTGATCCGACAAATCTCTATATAAAAAGTAGTGAGATTCAAGAATATAGTGAGCAATATCTTAAAGAATTCTATAGCCAACTGAATAAAACGAGCAATAGAGAAATCAGAATCCCTGCATCAACCATATTGAATCCCAGCAGGAATATATTACTCATTGTGGGAGGTCCCGGCTCAGGCAAGTCTTCTTTGCTAAAGTATCTTACCTTACAACTACTAAAAGGAAAAATGGATATCTATGACGGCTACTTACCTGTATGGATGCCATTTTCATATATGGCAAGGAATTGCGATAGTGATATAAAGAGCATAGTTCGGGATTGGCTTCAAGAAAGTAAGTTATGGGAGAAAAACAGCCATTATCTGGAATATGCATTTGAGCAGCAAAAGATACTATTAATAGCTGATGGAATAGATGAATGGGGTGATGAGCCCTTACAAGCAGATAGAATTATTCGTAAAGTGAAGGCGGAGACAGAAGCTGGTAATTTACTAGCCATTTTTTCAAGTAGGGAATATGGCATTGCGAATATCAATTCTCCCTTCAGTACAAGCGACACATATACAATCGCACCATTGTCTGCGCTACAGCAGGATGAGCTTGTGAAGAAATGCGTTGATCATTATAATGGTCTGGTTCGCGAAACAAAGAGGACAGCAGAGTTCCTATCTGCTAAGTTGAGGTCGCTACATGACGTTGATCGTATGAAAGAGAACCCTATGCTGCTAACCATCCTTATTGGGCAATATCTACAGGGTAACGAACTTCCTCACAACAATATTGCAGCCATGGACTGTATAATGGAGCAATTGTTTGTTAAGCATCAGCAGTCACGCAAGTACCAGGCTTACGACTATTCTGGGTCATTTGACTACACAAGTAACAAAATGATGCTTGGAGTTCTGTCAAAAGAAATGTTTGACTATTACAATGATGGCAGCATGGATAAGACCCAGGCAGAAATACTGCTTAACCAATATCTGAATAGTCAGACATCAGGGCAGGAACTGAATAATGCGCGTATTGTTGATGATTTATTCAGGCATGATACACATCAACTGGGCGTTATAGAGGAAAGAATAGGCTCTCGCATCTCCTTTATCAATAGGCAACTACAGGAATTTATGACTGCCAAATACCTTTCGGTAGATATAGAGAGGGCTAAAGCGTTTATTCGAGATAATGTTTCGAATACCGGGCTACACCAAGTTGTTCTCTTTCTTTTCGAAATGATGCCAGCATCAGCTTTTGTAGGTTTGTACAATATCTTAAAACCTATAAGAACAAACGATTATAGGGATTATTATTTGTATAAGTTGAAATTAGAGGTTCTGGTAAGATCTGTGAAAGCACCCAAATATTTCTTACTCGAAGAAATTGAAGAATACATACAAAGGATTGAGTGGGAATCTGATTATGACTTCAAACATGATTTACTGGAAATCCTGCTCGATGGTTTGTATAATACCTCATTACAGGCTCGTATTGAAGACTTTATTTCCAGATATATCCCTTCGGCTTCCGTATATCATGACATTAGGTTATCTGGTTTGGCACAAGTGGCTAACTTGACGGAAGAAGATCGCCAGTTTGTTGTTTTGACTGTTATAAATGGTGATGTGAGCAACAAAATACTCGCATCTAAGGTAATTAGGAATCATATCGCTGGAGATGAGAAGTTGCTGGAGATGGTTAATTCATATATAGTACCATCAACATTGCCAGAAGTGGTAGCCTTCTTCATTAGAAGTGTTATTGTAGATGGGATAGATATAGATCAGGAAAACGAGCTAATACGGAAAGTTGTGGCAGGTGACATCTTTACTCACTTTTATCAAATGGAGTTTTCTTTATTTAAAGGTGAGCCCGTTTTATCTGATGGAATCCTTGAATTAGTTTCAGAACTACCATTTTCAATTCGAGAGGAGGCTAACCGGTTATTGCAGCAATATTTCCTACAAGACGATGCTGTCATGCAAAAGGCTTTAAAGTCGGTTAGCGCACCCTACAGAGAACAAGGTAGTATTAGCAAGGATATAGCCTGGAAATATCTATTGACATGTTGGATAAATCATCCAAATGTTATCAAGGCCATCAGGGAGGAACTTAATAAGGAATATTCTTTTAATTTTGGGAATGGATATGAATTGTGGGCGATTATTCAAAGACAAGAACTATCTTCTGATTTGCTTCAAGTTATAACCGAATGGGCTGTCAATAGGGACAAAAATCATTTTATGTGGGGTGCTGAGTCCCTCATTGTAAATACCATTGTTAACGATTCTCGAATTAAAGCTAAACTTCTTGAAGCATTAGAGGGGATGAAAAGTTATCAGCATATTGTTGTCCATCCTCTCATCCAAAACTGGGGACAAGATGCTGATGTTATCGAAAAACTTCAGCGATGTCTGGATGAGATGCCGTTAAACCAATCTTCGTGGATAGCAGGATATGCATATGAAATATACCAAGGCAATGACGAACGTATTAAGGCATATCTAGATAAATGTATCGATAATGCGAACAAGGATATAATGAAAGACCGTGCAGTGTCTGTGTATATAGAACATTACAAGGAGGAATTTGCAGAAAGGTACATACCACGGATACTCAATGGCGAAATCTCGATGAGTGACCATATCCTCGGTTCAAAATGGGGCATACTGGAAGCCATTATACAGAATTATTCTGAGCGTCAGGATGTCAAAGAGTACCTTCTGACTAATTATTCTGACGACTATAGATTTGCTGGTCAGATTATAGTAAAATATCATGGTTCTGAGTTAGCCTCTCGAATGCTTAAGAAGTGGTATCACATGGATACGCGTTTAAGACTCATGATGATACATAAGATTTCCAACCTGTCGAGTATGGACGAGCATTTAGAGGGAATGTTACACCTATTCAAACAGGAAGGGAATGCCTATGTCCTTTGTGATATGGTCTTATGTCTAGTTGTTCATTTGAAAAGGACGGGGAGGGATACAGACGTATTCAAAGTTACCGAGGAGGTGTTCGATACGGCTCAGGTGACAACAGAATACACATACAAAATGCGATTCTGTATATATCTAATGTATCATAAGCTTGATGAATATGTGCAGTTAAACTTGAGTTCTGGTGGTAAAGAGTATGAATTTTCCCAGATGCACATTTTCTACAATGATAGTCCATATATTGAGAAAACAATCGTTGATGAGGCTGATTATTTACTTGCCGATGATATGGCTAATTTAAAGAAAATTGTTAAGGAAGACAAGTGTATCTATTCCTATGTTGTTTTCTTCTCAAAATATATTAACACAACATCAGACGCGGCTCGAATCATTGTAAAGTATCTTAATGAAAATAGAGATAATATTGACGATGCAAATATTCTGCTGTTCTTAATGAAAGTGGGAAACCAGAAACAGTTATTGAAAGAATTGGTTATAGCCAATATAGATAATACGAATAGCGAAATGTCTGCGACATTGGCTCAAATCATTGTCACTGAATTTGATAAAGATGAAGATATAAAACAGCTTCTGAAGCTGGAAGAGTGGAAATGGCATGATGATTCCTTTAATAGAATATCAATTAATTGTTCACTCAACACTAACGTGGAAAATTTGAAAGAGATTTATAGCGAGTTAAAAGAGAACAAGTATGAATTGACTAATTGTTATGCCTCATACAACTTCATATTCTCAATGATGGATGATAACAAAGTTGTGGAGAACCTGAAATACTACTTGACCAAACTTCAAGAGACTTTTGTCTATCGAATGATTGTTACCCCCTTGACCATGAGGTTGAAACGAGATAAAGCAACGGCTGATAAACTATATGAAGAACTATTACAGACTGAAGATCCAAGAATCAGAGTGGGCTTCTATTCAGTTCTTTCATCAGCAGGTGTTAAATCGGTAGAACTAAGGGGTTGGAGAGAACATCAATATCAGCATCTTGATGAATATGGACATGATATTGTGTTGAATAGAGATAGGAAGTTGATTGTGATTGTACAATGACAATGACTTAAGATTAGGTATATAAAATATTTTCTTTGTATGATAGCACAAAATCAATTGAAAAAGCCAAGTAACTGGCAAGACTTTGAAAAACTCTGCAAATTATTGTGGGGTGAAATATGGACTTGTGAAGATACAATAAAACGACATGGTTGCCAAGGGCGAAATCAGCATGGTGTTGGTGTATTTTCATATGTTGAAAAATATGGCGGATATTGTGATATTCAATGCAAAGGTAAGGATGACTATGCGAATGCTCAGTTAACAGAAGGTGAGATTGATACAGAAATAGAAAAGGCACTAGGCTTCGAGCCCGAATTAAAGTTGTTGATTTTTGCAACTACTGCGAATAAAGATGCCTATGCTGTATTATAGTGGTTGATTATAATGGCTTATTATCAGTGTTTTATGACTTAAGATATACTGCTCAAAAATCGAAGATTTAACACTTTTCTTCGTTGCCTATCTCAAAACAGAGGGAAAATGGGGAAAATCGTTCTCTTTTGCCCCGAAATCTCCGCTTCGCAAAGATAAGGCATCTCGGGGATAATTTCGCCGATTACGTCTGCAAAATGGAAGGCTGGTTTACGGATTTTCGGGTTGCCTTTTGTGGCTTGGCAAGGGGCGAGTCTTGCTTTGCTTTTGAGGTAGGAGTTGGGATTGTTTTGCAGCCCCCAAAAGAAAGTCGGTAGATATGATTCAGTCTGGCTTTGGCGAAGCCATCTCTTTTTCTCCCTCTGTTAGGTTTACTTTAATGCACGTATATATGAATACGGAGATAAAGTAAAGTTGGTTTCGGTGATTTATACTGTGATTCGCTTGAAAAGATGTCGTGTAATGGGGATGATTCGTTGGAAAAGGTGTAACGAATTCGGTTTATTCGCTTGAAAAAGTGTAGAACTACTGTATTATACTTGCATTCAACAGAAAAACATTAAGCCACAATATATCATATAATATATGAACACGTGCTTTTTTGTTCACTATATGATATATTGAGGCTTTAAAGTGTATTACCGGCGAACCTATGCCTTTCACAAGACAAGGCACTTGTCCGGAGCAAAACCATTGGCGATATGTTCATTTTGGAAAACATATCCCATCTGATTGCAAACGACCTTTGTTCCGTTTATCTCAGCATCAATGTTGGTATGTGAATGCCCATAAACCCATGCGTCAATGCGACTGTCGGCAATAAGCCCACTCAGTTCAGTTGCAAATGCACTATTCAGCACTGAACCTTTATGGTGAGGGGCGACGGCCTCCAATGTGGGAAGATGATGTGTTACTACCACAATGTGCTTTGCGGTGCTTTCAGTTAGACTATGCTTGATGAAATCCAAGCAGAATTCATGCATCTGATTAAACTCCTCAGTTTGGAGTAATTTGCCATTATACATTATTTGCCGAAAGTCGTTCATGCCTTTCCATATAAAATACTCGTCAGAAGGAGAAATCTGAGACCACAAAGTGCTCATGATAAAATCAGTATCATCAATCTTTACTACTTGATTCTGGTAATATCCTACATTCTTCTTGAACATCCAATTCCATTGTAGTCCCTTATCCATCACATCACAATAATTGTAATACTCATGGTTTCCGGGCACAATGAGCACTTGCCGATAATTTACAGCTGCCCATTTCCAAAAATAGCTCAAAGGTGCAACCTTGTTTTTCAAATAGAATATATCTCCGGCAAGAACCAGAACATCGCCAGTTACAGGTAATTCATTATGTTTCATCCACCTGCTGTTATCGCTGAATTCCAAATGCAGGTCGCTCATATATTGTATCTTCATAATCTTTTGTTTATTAATATTTTGTATAAATCAGTTCATAATTCTTTGAATTCGATTCATTGCCAATAATACCCTCCAAGAAAGAAAATTTATTATACAGGAATTGGTAGTGTTCAAGTTCTTCTTCCTCAAAGTCTATGTTCTCATAGCAGTTGTCTATCTCCTTGTTGATTTTATCGTACAAATCGACGGTCGTTTTGGCTATTCGTACTTCCAACTTGGCAATATCTTCTTTATTCTTAGCAATAGCCTTTTTACAATGTTCGATTTCTTCTTTGTAAAAGCATAAAACCTCCTCAAGAAGGACGTTTGTCAGCACACTTGGAGATGGACTACATGGAAGCACAGTCAATTCACGACTTGGGGTAGTAGTAAGATAAAACAATTTACACCCCAAAGACTTTGCAACCTGTTTGTTATATTCATCTATTTCGCGAATGACTTTCATCAAATCTTCTTTAGATTGACTTTGGCATTCTTCATGAGACGGATGCTCTTTCTTTTTCAACAAAGGCATATCTTTGTGTCTTAAATAGACCGTTGTATATTCACTCATACATAACCCTCCTTTTTTATTTCTTATGAAATTGCTCTACTTGTTTTTCAATCATCCTTTTTACCTGTTCAAATGATATGGGTGTAAAGTTATTGTTATCAACCCCTACATCGTATTGCATCGGATAGAGATACTGAAGCCTGGCTGCATCTATACCGGTGTTGTTCTTCCTTGTGTGAACGTGCCCGAATAGTTGCCACACATCTTTATATCCACCATCAAAACATAGAAAAGGATAATGGTTCAAATATATCCTCTGCTTGCCGACCTCTATGTGCATCTGCATTGCCACATGTTCAAATCTGTCAATGTAGCCTTGGCGTATATTCTTCAAATCGTGGTTGCCCATAATCAGATATATCTTGCCGTTCAGCCTGTCAAGCATTTTAGTCCATTCAGCCGAACCGCCAAGACAGAAATCACCTAAGTGAAAAACAATATCATACTGTCCGACAGTATTATTCCAATTGGATATGATTGTTTCATTCATCATTTCCACATCCTTAAACGGCCTGTTGCAGAAACGAATGATATTCCCATGATAAAAATGGGTATCAGATGTAAAGAACACCTTGCTGCCATCAAATTTATAGTTCATTTCTTCTCAATTTATGTGCATCACTGCACGTTAATAATCTGGTTACCAACAGCCCATCAGACGGAAATGGCAGAAGAGCATCATAAAGGCGACTGTCACAAATGGGCATACAAACAAAATAGTTGGAAAGTTTGGTAAGGACTCTCCAACTATTCAGTTTCTATTCTCTCAAAGTACAATAATGTACTCGCTATGTTCGTTGGAAAGTATTTACTAAACGAGGTTCAATACGTGAAACATGAACACTCGACACAAATTCAGTGCGTTTATTGCTCTGAATTGCGGTTGTTATAGATAATATGTTCATTCTGTTTCTTTGCATTGTTAATATTTATATTGTCTCAAAAGCAATGCAAAATTAGCAAATAAATCCCATTCTCACATCACCTTTCATTAAATTCTTTTGCCATAATACTATGATATAGGATTTTATTTCTTCGATCATGCTCGCGAACCAAATAAAATATGTAATTTTGCATTTGACGCAATCTATAATTGAATACAGTATGGCGAATTTGAATTGTATAAAGGCTGTTTTAGCTGAAAAGGGGATTATGAGTAAGTGGCTTGCTAAAACTTTGAAGAAAGATCCGGCAACGGTATCAAAGTGGTGCAACAATCATTCACAACCCGATTTATACACATTGGCACGAATAGCAGAAGTTTTGGATGTGGATATACACAAATTAATTTGTCATACAAAAGAAGAATAGAGGAATGGAACAACCTAAGTTGATAAACAACATAAGTGAGCGTGTTGTGGATGACCTCAAGGGACGGTTATCCAAAGGTGCTTGTGTGTCTATTGCTGCGGCTTCATTCTCCATTTATGCCTACGAAGCATTGAAAGAAGAACTGGAGCAGGTGGAGCAATTGCGTTTCATTTTCACGTCTCCTACTTTCATCAAGGACAAATCAAAGAAAGAGAAACGAGAGTTTTTCATCCCTAAACTTAACCGAGAGCGCAATTTGTATGGTACGGACTTTGAAATTCGTCTGCGCAACCAGTTGTCACAGAAAGCCATTGCCAAAGAATGTGCCGACTGGATTCGCAGAAAAGTGCAATTCCGTTCCAATGCTTCGCAAGAACAGATGGGTGGATTTATGCACATCAACAATGACACCCAGCAGGTTTATATTCCATTCAATGAGTTTACCACCACACAGTTGGGATGTGAGCGTGGTGCTAATGTATATAATGTAGTCAATGTATTGCCTTCACCAACAGCAAGTGCCTACTTGGATATTTTCAATGAGCAGTGGAACAATGATGAGAAGTTTGAGGATGTAACGAAGCGTATATTGGAGTACATAGACACTGTATATCAGGAAAATGCTCCAGAATACATCTACTTCATCGCACTTTATAATATTTTCAACGAGTTCTTGGAAGACATCAGCGAAGATGTGTTACCCAATGAGCGCACGGGCTTCAAGACCAGTGTCATTTGGAATAAGCTTTACAACTTTCAACGTGATGCTGCGCTGGCTATCATCAACAAGTTGGAAAAATACAATGGTTGCATCCTTGCCGATTCAGTAGGTCTTGGCAAGACCTTTACGGCATTGGCGGTTATCAAGTATTACGAGAACCGTAATAAGTCGGTGCTTGTACTTTGCCCTAAAAAACTGAATGACAACTGGCAGACTTTCCGTGCCAATTACAAAAACAACCCCGTAGCTGCCGATCGGCTAAGGTATGACATCCTCTTCCACTCCGACCTTTCACGCGACCGTGGTTTGAGTAATGGCCTCGACTTGGAGCATGTGAATTGGGGAAACTATGATTTGATTGTAATTGACGAAAGCCACAACTTCCGCAATGGTGGTAATGTGGACGAAGAGGATGAAGCGGATTTTGATACGCTCGTAGAAACAGACCGCCACAAGGAGAACCGTTATCAGCGATTGATGCGATGTGTCATCCGTCAGGGTGTGAAAACGAAAGTACTCATGCTGTCAGCAACTCCTGTCAACAACCGATTCGGCGATTTGAAGAACCAGTTACAACTGGCATACGAGGGGCGTGTGGAGAATATCAACGAAGCCCTCGAACTAGACCGCAACATTGACGACATATTCAAGTCTGCTCAGACTGCCTATAATCGTTGGGCTAAGTTGGAGCCAAGCGAACGGACTACGGAACGATTGCTGTCAAGTCTTCAGTTTGACTTTTTTCAGATGCTCGATGCCGTGACCATCGCACGTAGTCGTAGTCATATCATCAAGTATTACGACACGAAAGATATTGGCGAGTTTCCTAAGCGGCTTGCCCCTTTGTCTCGTCGTCCGCGTTTGACGGACTTGGGCGATGCCATCAATTTCAAGGATATTGCCGAGCAACTCAATGCTCTAAATCTTTCCATATACACCCCTTCGCTTTATCTCTTCGATTGTGCCCGTAGTGGTTACAGTATCGACTACGATGGTGAAGGTCTGTCTATTGACGGTCGTGAGAAAGGCTTGCGCAAGCTCATGGCCACCAACCTGTTGAAACGTCTAGAAAGTTCGGTCAATTCTTTCCGACTGACGCTTAACCGCATCCATGAGTACATTCGGCAGACAATGGAACTGATAGATGTATACGACAAGAAACATTCCGGTGCAACCATTGATGTATCTTCTTTCACTGATGATATGGACTCATCCGAAGGCGACACCGACCCATTTGCCACCAAGAAGTCGAAGATTTCATTGGCTGACATGGACTATGTGAGTTGGCGACGCGATCTTGAAGCCGATTTTGAACGGTTAGACCTGCTCTTGCTGATGTTGAAGGACATTACGCCCGAACACGACAGTAAGTTGCAGATGCTTATCGAGGATTTGAAACATAAGTTCCGCAACCCGATAAACGGAGGTAACAAGAAAGTGCTTATATTTACGGCATTTGCCGACACAGCCAATTATCTCTATGAGCAGTTATCCACGAAGATAAAGGAAACCTGCGGACTTGATACGGCTCTTATCACCGGCTCTACCGATGGAAGATGCACATTGCCGAAGTTTCCTATGTCGTTCAATAATGTGCTGACTTATTTTTCACCTTTGTCGAAAGACCGTTCAGCCCTCTTTCCCAATGCCACGGGTGAGATTGATGTACTTATAGCTACTGATTGTATCAGCGAAGGCCAAAATTTACAGGATTGCGACTACCTCATCAATTATGACATTCATTGGAATCCCGTACGCATCATCCAGCGTTTCGGGCGTATCGACCGTATCGGTAGCCGGAACAAACAAATCCAGCTTGTCAACTACTGGCCGGATATGGAACTTGACGACTATATTCAGCTCAAAGGACGTGTCGAAAGCCGAATGAAAGCCACCATCCTTACCGCAGCAGGTACTGGCAATCCGCTTTCTATGGGCGAAGAAGCCGATTTGGAATATCGCCTTGGACAATTAAAAAAGTTGCAGAATGAAGTGGTCGACATAGAAGATATGGACACCGGTATCAATATCATGGATTTGGGATTGAACGAGTTTCGGCTTGACCTCCTGCAATATGTCAAGGAACATCCGGATATTGAACATGCACCTTTCGGATTGAATGCGGTGGTAGCCGGTTCCGAATTGGCGAAACCGGGCGTGATGTTTGTGTTGAAGAATCGCAACAATGCCGTTAATATTGACCGTAAGAATCAACTGCATCCTTTCTACATGGTCTATCTGGCAGACGATGGAGAGGTTATTTGCGACCATCTGCACCCTAAACAACTGCTCGACATCATGCGTGCGCTGTGTAAGAACCAAAATGACTATGACCGTGTGCTCTGTGCTGCGGTCAACCGTGAAACGCAAGACGGCCGCCGCATGACCAAGTACAACACGTTGCTCCAAACAGCTATTGACAGCATCGTAAGCATTAAGGAAGAGACAGACATTGAGAGCCTTTTCTCTGTGGGTGAGACAACAGCCTTGCATGGAGAAATTAAAGGTTTGGACGACTTTGAGTTGATAACCTTCTTAATAATTAAAGAGAAATGAAATTATCTGATATAGAAATAGGTACTATGGTCAACTTCTTAAATGAAGGTGGTTATGTCCTGGACTTTAGTACAGCTGATTTTGATGCTTTTACCTATAAAAGCATAGGTGTTCCGCTTTGTGAAACATATAGACTTTCAAAGGGCAAATCTCTGATAGCATATATCAATGATACAAAATACGAAGATAAAATAAAGCTACTTAGCGATTTAATCAGATATTACGAACTTTCTTCAATGAAGGAACATGATGAAGAAAATCGTAAAAGCCGTGCGGTTGCTTACAAAAAATGCCGTAGCATACTTGATAAAGCAGGTGGTACAATGGTTATGACCGCTACGGCTGAAACTTTAAAAGAAGCTTTTGACAGCGATTACATATCAGCCCAAATTGATTTAATGCTCAATCTGAAGGACGGAAATCCAACAGAAGCAATTGGTAAGGCTAAAGAACTAATTGAAAGTTGTTGTAAAACAATACTTGAATTTGAAGGCTGTACTGTAGATAAAGATTGGGAAGTTCCACGTCTTGTTGATGAAACTTTCAAACATTTTCATCTGATGCCTAAAAACATCTCTGATGATGTTAAAGGAGCTAAGTCTATAAAGGCTATTCTCGGTAATCTTAAAGCTATTGCACAAGGCGTTGCAGAACTGAGAAATCTGTATGGTAGCGGACATGGCAAGTCCAGTTCATATAAAGGGCTTGAATCTCGTCATGCTAGTTTAGCGATTGGAAGTAGTACAACTCTCGTGCGCTTTTTATGGGATTCGTATGAACGGCATCATAATAATGAGGTTAATTAGATGAGACAAAATGGACAATATACTTAACTACCCCACCTCCACGCACGTGGACAGATTGGTGCCCAAGACAGCCTTTTACAAGCATTTGGAGATTAACACACGCTTGAAGATGCGATTTGTGGAAGATGTGGAACGTATACAATGGCTCTATAAGTTAGCTCCATCCACCATGAATGTGGATACGGGTAAGACGGTGCATGAAATCGTGATGTTCTTGGTGACGCTCAAAGCGGAGGATATGCCCGATGATGTGTTTCTTGCCATCGACCGCCAGATGCCTCGCCATGTGGTGTTTGTGTTGCAATATGCCAACCGTGGCCGATTGTTGCTCAACTACAAGGAATGGGTAGATGCGAACAAAACACGATTCAACATTTTGAAGACTTTCCGCACAGAATGGATGCCATTGGCAAAGGTGAAGTTAGAACTTGCAGGGTCGTCACTGGATAATATCTACGAAGCGTTTGCCGGTCAGATTTCCGGATTTGGTACGACCAATGCCGCTGACACGAAGCAGATTATGGCATTGCAAGATGAATTGGCTCGTAAACGACGGGCAGCGGAAGCCTTGCAGAAGCGTGTACGGAATGAAAGGCAGTTTGCCAAACAGATGGAACTCAACAGTGAAGCCCGTGCCTTGAAGCGTGAGATTGCTAAGTTGGAAGAGGTACTTAAAACATTAGAAAACAATTAAGAAATAAAATATATGACTGACATATTAAAACATTTGGATTTGAACTCCGCGGACGGAACGCAACTCAATCTTGATGCGCTCTATCAGATTGCACCTTCTGCATTTACCGAAGTACGTGATGACAAGACGGGTGCAATTTCCCGAAAGGTAAACTTTGAGGTGTTTCGTCAGTTGCTTGGCGACCATGCCACAGATGGCGAGGGCGAAATGTACCAGTTTACATGGGTGGGTAAGAACGCCGCTCGTGCGGAGGCTGCCAAACCTACCGATAAGACATTACGCCCGGTGGTGGAAGATTCCATGGATTGGGACAACACAAAGAATATCTATATCGAGGGCGACAACCTTGAAGTGCTTAAACTTTTACAACGCTCGTACATGGGTAAGGTGAAGATGATTTATATCGACCCGCCTTATAATACGGGCAATGACTTTGTGTATCACGATGACTTTGCCCGTACTGCCGCCGAAGAAGACCTCGAAGCCGGCAGTGTGGACGAACTGGGTAACCGCTTCCGCAAGAACACCGATACAAATGGTAAGTTTCATTCGGACTGGTGCTCGATGATTTATAGTCGTCTGTTGGTCGCACGTTCTCTGCTGACGGAGGATGGGGTTATCTTTATTTCGATTGATGACAATGAGCAGAGAAACCTTAAAAATATTTGTGACGAAGTATTTGGCAGTAGCAATTTCTTGGCGCAAATCGTATGGGAGCGAGCTTATTCTCCAATTAATTTAATGAAACATTTCTCCCCTTCACATGATTACGTGTTATGTTATGCTAAAAATCTAGATTCTGCTGTATGTAAAGGTATAGCAAGAAGTTCAGAAGCTGATAATCGCTATACTAATCCAGACAATGATCCTCGAGGTGTTTGGAAAGCAAGTGATTTGTCTGTGGGACCAGCCGTAGAAGAAAATATATATACTATTACAACGCCCTCCGGGCGTAATGTAGAGCCTCCAGCTGGGCGCAGCTGGAGGCTCTCACGAAAAGCTTTTCGTGAGAGACTCCAAGATAATAGAATTTGGTTTGGACCTGATGGAAATAGCGTTCCTGCAATGAAACGTTTTCTATCTGAACTCAGAAAAACGGGTATTACACCTATGACAATCTGGAAGTACACCGAAGTAGATCATTCACAAGGTGCTACTCAAAAGTTAGCCAAATTATTTGACGGGAAAAAAGTTTTTGATTATCCTAAACCTGTAGAATTGATAAAAAGAATAATCTCTCTATATTCAGATAGTAATAGTATTATTCTTGATTTCTTCTCTGGCTCTGCAACAACTGCACATGCCGTAATGGAACAGAATGCTCTTGATGGAGGGTGCAGACAATTTATAATGGTGCAACTTGAAGAAGATTTTTCAGAATCAAGTGATGGTTATAAAATGGGATTCAAAACTATTTGTGACGCAGCCAAAGAGCGTATCCGTCGTGCCGGTGCAAAAATCAAAGCTGATTCTCCGCTTACTACACAAAATATCGATACCGGCTTCCGTGTGTTCAGATTGGATGAAAGCAACTACGAAGAAGTATCTATCTCTCCCAATGATTACCAGCAAGACCAGCTCAATTTGTTTGCAGATAACATCAAGCAAGACCGCACCGACCTTGATTTGCTCTTTGGGGCTATGCTTGCCTGGGGCGTAACACTCGACCTGCCAATGACGCAAGAAGAGGTGGACGGCTGCACCATCTATACTGTGAACGATGGTGACTTAGTGGCTTGCTTTACCGAGAGAATCACCGACAATGTGGTGGCGGCGATGGCCGACAAAACTCCGCTGCGTGTGCTCTTCCGTGACTCCTGCTTTGCCCAAGATGACCAAAAGATAAACATCTACGAGCAATTTAAGCAACTGATGGACTGGACCGATGATGAAGCCTTCAAGAATATCAAGGTTATCTAAATTCGCGATTATGGAAGAGAACAACAAAATACTCATCTATACGGATAGCGAAGGCTTGACCAAAATAGATGTAATATTAGAAGACGAGACCTTGTGGCTTACGCAAGCGCAAATGTGCGAGCTGTATCAAACCAGTAAGCCGAACGTAAGCGAGCATATCAAGCACATATTTGAAGAGGGTGAATTACAGGAAGATTCAGTTGTTCGGAAATTCCGAACAACTGCCTCCGACGGTAAATCATATATGACTGCATACTACAATCTGGATATGATTATCGCCCTTGGTTATCGCATACGTTCTATCATAGCAACCCGTTTTCGTCAATGGGCTACGCAGCGGTTGAAAGAATATATGATTAAAGGTTTCGCTCTTGACGATGAACGACTGAAACAACTTGGAGGCGGTGGCTATTGGAAAGAGCTGTTGGAGCGCATCCGGGACATCCGTGCCACAGAAAAGGTGCTGTACCGCCAAGTGTTGGAAATATATGCCACAAGTATCGACTATGACCCAAGAGCTTCTGTTTCGCAAGAGTTTTTCAAGAAAGTGCAGAACAAGATACACTATGCCATACACGGCCATACGGCAGCCGAACTGATTGTGGAACGTGCCGATGCCGAAAAGGATTTTATGGGATTGCTTACATTCAAAGGGAATCAGCCTACTCTGTCAGAAGCTCGCACAGCCAAGAATTATTTGGATGAGAAGGAACTTCGTGCTATGGGGCAGTTGGTATCTGGATATTTGGACTTTGCAGAGCGTCAGGCAGAACGAGAGCAACCAATGACAATGAACGATTGGGCTAACTATTTGGATAGGATTCTTACCATGTCGGGAGAACAATTGCTATTAGATTCCGGCAAGGTGTCGCACACGGAAGCTATGGAACATGCTACCAATGAATATCGCAAATACAAACAACGCACTATCAGTGATGTGGAACAAGATTATCTGGACTCCATCAAGCGAATTGGCAATATAGGTAAAAAAGGAGACAAAAATGAAAATTAAATACAAGCACCAACGATTTCAGGCTGAAGCTACTCGCTGTGTGACGGATGTGTTCCAAGGTCAACCGAAGAGAGATGGACTGAGCAACTTTTTGATAGACCAAGGCAAAGGCCATATAGGTTTTAAGGTAGAAGGCTTTGGCAACGCCCCCATTGTGCTCGACCGTGAAAGTCTGTGCGAGAACATTCGCACCATACAGATGGCGCAAGGCTTGAAGCCTATCGAACATATACAAGGCGAGGGACTAACCCTTACGGTGGAAATGGAGACCGGTACAGGTAAAACCTATACCTACATCAAGACAATGTATGAACTGAACCAACGCTACGGCTGGAGTAAGTTCATTATCGTGGTACCCAGTATTGCCATTCGCGAGGGTGTGTTCAAGAGTTTTGAAAGTATGGCGGAACACTTTGCCGGAGAGTATGGCAAACGGATGCAATACTTCATCTATAACTCCAAGCAGCTCTCCAAGATCGATGGCTTTGCCCAAGACAACGGCATTCACGTGATGGTCATCAACACGCAAGCATTCAATGCCTCGATGAACGAAGAGAAGAACATACAGGGACGTAGCGGAGACGCTGTCGCACGTATCATCTTTTCCCGACGGGATGAGTTTGGATCACGTCGTCCTATCGACATCCTTGCCAAGACCAATCCCATCATGATCATTGATGAACCGCAAAGTGTGTTGGGTACGGACAAGGGCAACGCCACCCGACGGGGCATACAGCTGTTCAATCCCCTGTTCAAGGTCTTGTATAGTGCCACTCATCGCAAGGACGACATCTACAACATGGTATTCCGACTGGATGCCATTGATGCCTATAACAAGCGGTTGGTGAAAAAAGTGGAAGTGCGAGGTGTGCACCAATTAGGCTCCACCGCTACCAACGGTTATGTCTATTTAGATGAAATCGTTATCGGCAAAGGCAATCCGCAGGCACGTATCGGTTTCGATATGAAAACCAATAACGGTACCCGCCATGTCATTCGCTTGGCAGGCGAAGGCTTCAACCTGAAAGAACAAAGTGGCGGACTGCAAGAATACGAAGACAACTACATTGTAGAACGCATTGACGGACTGACCGGTACCATTCATTTCCTGAACGAACTGACGCTTCATGAAGGAGACATCGTAGGTGCTGCCAACGAAGAACTGGTGCGCCGTATGCAGATTCGTGAGACCATCAAAACACATCTGGAACGTGAACGCCAGTTGTTTCCCAGACACATCAAGGTGCTCTCCCTGTTCTTCATCGACCATGTGGATAGCTACCGCATATACAGCAAAGAGGGTGTGGAGAAAGGAAAGTTTGCCAAGATGTTTGAGGAGGAATACCAGAGAGCCTTACAAGAAATGATGCCTACATTTACGGATGGAGCTTATATGCGTTTCCTGTCCGACCCCAAGAATGCGTGTGACAACATTCACGACGGTTATTTCTCCGTGGATAAAAAAGGTGTCAGCGTGGAATCGAAAAGCAAGGAAGGTGAAAACGAAGAGCGTGGTTTCAACTTGATTATGAAAGATAAGGAGCGTCTGCTGAGCCAAGAGTGTCCGGTGCGTTTCATCTTCTCTCACTCTGCCTTGAAGGAGGGTTGGGACAATCCCAACGTGTTCCAGATTTGTACGCTGAAAGATACTGCCAACGAGATAAAGAAGCGGCAGGAAGTGGGACGCGGTATGCGTCTTTGCGTCAACGACAAAGGTGAACGCCAGGATACCGATGTATTAGGCGATACTGTGTTCAATATCAACATACTCACAGTTATCGCCAGCGAAAGCTATGACGACTTTGCCAAGAAGTTGCAGAAAGAAATAGCCGAGGCTTGCGATACTCGCCCTGTGATAGTGACTGCCAATCTGTTTGCCGATGCAATGGCGCAAACAGAAGATGGAACAACAGTAAAAATCTCCACACAACAGGCAGTAGATATTCACGAAGAGTTGATTACCCAAGGGTATATCAAGAAGGGGAAACTCACTCAGAAGTATTTTGATGAGAAGAAAGCCGGACAGCTTGATTTTGGCGAGGCAAACGAACTGAAATCATTTATCATCAAGCAACTGGATAAGGTATTTGACCCGGATAGTGTGAAACCTACAAACGGAAGGGAAAAGAAAGAGGCAAAATTCAATGCCGACAACTTCCACAAGAAGGAGTGGCAGGAACTATGGAAGCGTATCAACACACGCACATACTACAATGTAAACTTCGACACCTCGAAGCTGATAAAGAACGCAATTGATGAACTGTACAAACATCTGAATGTAACGGAAATCCGCATCGTGGTGGAAAGCGGAGGTATAGAGGGAATTCGCGACCGCGAGGAATTGGAAGTCGGCACAGCTATGTCGGCAGCCAAAGTAAGAACTATCCATGTGAAGGAGGCTGTTGGAAGTGGTGTTACATACGACCTCGTAGGCGAATTGGTGCAAGCTACCGGCCTAACTCGAAGAACCATTGTAGCCATTTTGCAAGGTATCAAACCCACCACATTCCATCAATTCAAGCTCAACCCCGAAGAGTTTATCATCAAGGCAGGACGTATCATTAACGATTGTAAGGCAATCTCCCTGATACAGCATATCCGCTATGAGAAGCGCAACAATACGTTTGATAGCGACATCTTTGAGGAAGCAACACTTCGTGGTACATTGGGCAAGGACGCTATCGAAAGCGAGAAATCGCTGTATGATTTAGTGGTAGTTGATAGCCAAGGTATTGAGCGTTCCTTTGCCGAATCATTGGAAAAAGAGGACGATGTAGTGGTTTACACCAAGCTGCCGGGAGGCTTCTATATCAATACCCCCATGGGTAAATACAACCCCGACTGGGCAGTTGCCTTCCGCGAAGGTAGCGTGAAACACGTTTACTTTGTGGCAGAAACCAAAGGTAACGACATCGAAGCATCCCAGCTGCGAAAAGCCGAAGATGCCAAGATTGAATGTGCCCGTCGTCACTTTGCAGCCATCAGTACAGGCGAAGTGGTATATAGCGTGGTGAAAACGTATCAGGATTTGTATAATGCGGTAACGAAATAACACAATCATCCATGTAGAGGAGCCACTCCCTACATGGTATTTGATTCTTTGAATAGGAACATGATTACAGAGCATCCTTCGTATTTAAGAACGACACCTGTTGGTGAAGACCTATTTATAGGTAAATCTCATGAAGCAATATCTAAAAGAATTGCTCAACAGATTAAAAATGGTAACCATTGCCAAATGATTGGAATTGATGGTGGATGGGGATCAGGTAAATCAAATTTAGTAAAGCTCATTTCTAATGAACTCAATGCAGGGATAAGTGATAAAAAGAAACAAATGTTTCCATTTATCACCTATGATGCTTGGGGGCACAGTTCCGATTTACAACGTCGTACCATATTAGAGGAAATAACAAAATCTCTGATTACTGACTATGAATGTCTTGATAACTCTTGGCAACTAAAACTTAACGAACTTCTTTCCAAAAAGAAAAGCACTCATAACAAAAAAGTTCCTAGACTTAGCACAACTATTAAAGTCGGCATGTTATTAGTGGCATTAACCCCACTAATCAATTGGCTTGTTTCTTTAGTTCCAGACAAATGTGTTTTGGGAAAGATTCTTACGTCTATGATACCTTACATTGTTGGTATCGTTTATGTTGTTTATAAAAAGCATTGCGATGATAAAAAATATGGAATAACTGGAACCGCATCATTCTCGTCTTACTTTGAGGAATTATTTCTTGTGTACAAGGGTAAAATTTCTGAAGAATCAACTTATGAAGTGATTTCTGAAAAAGAACCTTCATCTTCACAATTTAAGGAATGGATGCATCAGTTAGATGGGAGTATCAGGGATAGCAAAAAAGTAATCCTTGTTTTTGACAACATGGATAGGCTTCCTATTGCTAAAGTACAAGAGTTTTGGGCTGCTATACACTCTTTTTTTGCAGAAGAGTCTTTTGATAATCTTGTTATAATTGTTCCATTTGACTGCTCACATATCATAAATGCCTTCAAATCGGAAGATAATACCGATAATAGCCATTGTTACGGCAATGACTTTATTAACAAGACATTTAGTGTGGTACATCGTGTAGCTCCTCCCATCATGTCTGATTGGAAAGCATTTTTCTATCAAAAATGGAAAGATGCCTTTGGTAAAGAAGCTTCTCCAGATAAGGAGGTTACGCAAATATATGATGCTATGACCCCAGAAATTACACCTCGCAACATCATTGCTTTTATAAACGAACTAATTACATTGAAGTTTAACTCTGATTTATCTATTCCTGATAGATACTTAGCATTATACATTTTTGGCAAGGATGAAATTTCAGCTAAACCGTCAATAGAACTTTTGTCTCCTTCATTTTTAGGGAATTTGTCTTGCCTTTATAGTAATGATACCGATATGCCTAAATTTATGTCGGCTATACATTATCAGCTACCTGTAGAGAAATCAATGGATATTGTTTTTACTCGGCAGATGAAAACAGCTCTCGATAATAATGAAGTGGAGACAATTAACCAATTAGCCAAAGATAACTCTACCTTTAAGAGTATTGCAGAAATAGCTATTCTAGATGTCACTAACATTGAGAATGCGACAATAGCACTCGAAAAGGCTGATTTATCTAATATTGAGAAAGGCGTTCTCGATTATATTTGGCAATGTCTATACCATCGTATTCACTCATTAAAAGCAGACTTCACACGTTACAAACCTTTCCACTCAATCTTACTTTCTCATATATCACAAACAGGTAGGAAAAACTATATTTCTATGCTGATTAAACAATACCAAAGCATAAAGGAAGATAGTTTTGATTGCCAGACTTATATACAAGGCATTGATGCCTTGCGGAAAGTAGACTCATTTCATTTAGATTGTGTCCTTGAATGTTTATGGCAAATATCACCTGCATTGTTCGTGAAACTTACTCAAATCACGAAAGATTCATACAATGACTATGGATATTATTGTCCTGAAGAAGATTTAGACGAATACCTTTCTGATTTAAGCATTTCGGATTGGAAATCCATATTTATCAATAAGACATTAGCTGATGAATATAAATTGAATCGCTTTGAGAAAAAACTGCTCGAAAATCTAAAATCCTCTGGGAACAACGTAGATGATGTTAGAGTATGTATTGAACGCCTGAAAGAGATTCGATCCTATATAGATAATGCAGATTCTATAATGGCCGACTCGGCTATCTATAATATATTGGGTAGCATCGATAGTAAGAATCCAATATTCTATGATTTAATATGCATTGGTATGTCCAAATGCGGTTCGTACCAGTATAGAGGATACAGCCCATATTCTATAATGCTATCTTCACCCTCTGACCAAGATATTATTTCTATCTCAAACACCATTAAATGGTATATCAATTATGGTGATCTATTAGTAAGTTATAGTTCATATGATAGTAAACTAACAAATAGTGTTGTAAGACATTTGACCAATAGCTATAATGCTCATAGTAGAGCATCAATCACAAATTGCTTGAAAAATTATACATCTATAAAAGCTCATTATTCACTTGAAGCCAAGGCTTTGTTGACTAAACTTGCTGGATGGTCTACTAACTATAAAGGTGAAGATGTTTTCTCTCCTGAACTAATAAAAGACTGCCTTAATGTAAAAAATGATTTATCAGTTGCAGTATTAAATGCTCTAAATTCAACCTTGCAAAGCAAATCGCAAGAGGTTTGGTGTGATGACTTGAAAAACTCGCACACTTTAGCCGATTATTATGTCATGTATCATCCGGAAATTAATCAAAACTTGTTTGATGCGATAAAAGAGCAGATAAATAGTTGTGTAACTAATAATACTGCCATTGCAAACCAAGACATTGTTGGTAAGTTATTGTCTATATGTAACGTACAAGGCTGTGACGTGAAAAATTTCTTTATAGATACCCTAAATAAATTCAACACAAATCAGTCAACCAAAGGAAAGGTAATTGCATTAGCCCCTTGGATTTTCCAATATGTAGGGAATGACTTGGAGACTTATCAGGATTACTTGTTTAAGTTTTTAGTTACAGAGGTGTTAGAAGATGATGCAATAATTAGTATCCTTAATAAAAACAGACAGATGCTTTCATTCAAAAAACCTGATGATTTTAAGAGGAAAATCAAGCAGTTAGCTGAAGCTAATGGTAACGAATCTTCAGAAATTTGGATGCTGGCAAAATATTGGAAACTTATAAAAGATAAGAAATAAAAATTTGGCACTTTTGCTATGGATTCGCAGTTATACATGATAGTAGATTTAGAGAGATGTGGCGATAAGTGTATGTTTATCACCGAGCAAGTTTCCTCTATCAGCGAGAACAAGAACGGTCTTTGGGCTGTTCGGTTCTCGTCATCTACTCGTGTGTTCAATTACAACAAAGCCCGTCTGTTATATTTTACCGATCCAGAGACCATAGATTTCAGCGAAAAAGGATTGTATATCAAGAATAAGCACATCAACAATGTGGCAGAAGTATTGCGGTTTTCTGACACTCGTCATACATTCTATCGAGTGACCTATCCCAATGGTTACTATGAGAACTTTGAGGGAAATGATGTCTATATCACTCGTACTCCCATTGACAAAAATGGTGGATCTACTTGGGAATATCTTCGTAAATTGGCTGCTGAAACAGGTCTGATGACAGAGGATGAAGATAATATCTTATCCAAGCAGTATGAATTGGTAGATACAATGCGCGACAATGTTCCTTTGGCTCAATATCTTGGTGACAAGTCAAAATTAGCAACATATCGCTTGCCAAAGCAGGTTTATTATCCTTTCGGATGCAATGCCAGCCAAAAGTCTGCGGTGGAGAAGGCATTGACGCATCAAGTAAGCATCATACAAGGACCTCCGGGAACAGGTAAAACGCAAACGATTCTCAACATCATAGCCAATTTGCTTATGGTAGGAAAAACAGTGCTTGTTGTGTCTAACAACAATTCTGCCGTAGAGAATGTAGCAGAAAAATTGGAGAGCGAAGGACTTGGTTTTATAGTAGCCAAACTCGGTCGTACGAAAAATAAAGAGGTGTTTATTGCCAATCAAGTAGGTTATCCTGATATGACAGATTGGAATATTGAGGACAAATCAACAATATATCAATTGGCGAAAGATTCTCTCCAAAACGTGTCACAAGGATTTGACGGGCAGTTACGTCAAGCTCAACTAAAGACGGAATATGATGCGTTGCTGAAAGAGAGCAAATATAATGCGCTATTAGGCGCAAACAGTACTGATAACAACTGGCTTCATGGTAAACCATCTGCCAAACTGATAACGCTGCTCAACCTTTACCAAATGAAGGTAGAGAAGGAGCAAAAGCTCAGTTTTTGGTTTCGTTTGAAGTGGTCATTTGCTATGGGAATGAAGATATTCTCGTTCCTTAACGGTAAAGTTACCGAAGTGATAGCTGGATTGGAAGAAGCCTACTATTTCTCTCGTAAGGCTGAAATCGAGCAAGAATTGGGCTTCATAGTCCATACGCTTCAATCCATTGATATTAACCAGTCTGTAAAAGATCTGCGTTCCTCTTCCTTGCAAATTTTGAAGAATAAGATTGCCAAACGATATGGAACCAGCGAAAGGAAAAGGTTCTCTATTAGGGACATCAAGCCCAAAACAGAGGAGTTCTTGAAAGAATATCCTGTCGTACTCAGCACCACTTATTCTGCCAAAAGTTGTATCAGTAAGGATATGGTATTTGATTATGTGATTATGGACGAAGCGTCACAAGTAGACATTAAGACCGGAGCATTGGCACTCTCGTGTGCGATGAATGCCGTGATTGTTGGTGACGACAAACAATTACCTAATGTAGTGAGCCGTGAAGAAGCACTTGCTCTAAATGCAATTCAGACAACCTATAATGTAGATGACAGATACAACGCTATGACGCATAGCTTTCTGCAATCATGTGTGGAGGTATTCACGGAAGCTCCTGTCACGTTGCTGCGGGAGCACTATCGTTGCCATCCCAAGATTATTGAGTTCTGCAATCAACGGTTTTATAATGGTGAGCTGGTGGCCATGACCACTGACAACGGCGAAGAGAATGTGTTGCAGGTAGTCCGTACCACTAAAGGCAATCATGCGAGAGAGCATTTCAATCAGCGAGAGATTGATGTCATCATACAGGAGGTAATGCCTGAATATAAGTATATGGATAGCGTGGGCATCATTACTCCCTATCGCAACCAAGCGGAAGAAACAAATAAGGCATTAGGGCATGATATTGCCAGTACGGTACATAAATATCAAGGTCGGGAGTGCGATAGCATCATCATAAGCACAGTAGACAACGAACCAACGGAGTTTTCCGACGATGCCAACTTGCTCAATGTCGCCATATCACGTGCCAAGACTCGTTTGTGCATCGTGACCAATGGCAATGAGCTGCCGAAAGAATCGAATCTTGCCCAGCTTATAGCCTATATACAATACAATAATTTCGAGGTCAAGGAAAGCAAACTCCACTCTGTGTTTGATTTGCTCTATAAGCAATACACTGCAGAACGTTTGGCGTATGAAGCTGCCCATCCTTCGGTATCGAACCATCTATCTGAAAACCTTGTTTATACGGTTTTGGTAAAAGCTATTGCTGATTTGAATTTGATTAACGCTGAAATATTATGTCATTATCCGCTCTCTCGATTGATTAGCGATTGGAGTTTGCTTAGTGAAGAAGAAAAGGCTTTTGCAAAAAGTCCGTTTTCTCATATAGATTTCCTTATTTACAATTCGCTCACTAAACAACCACTTCAAACGATTGAGGTTGATGGTTGGCATTTTCACCAGAATAGCGATGTACAGCAATCACGGGATGCCCTCAAAGACCGATTGCTCACAAAGTTTGGTCTTTGTCCGCATCGTATTTCCACTACAGAAACGGTGAATGTGGAAACGATAAAGAAAATCATTTTAATCAGTAGTTAAAAATCAAAGTTATGAGCAGATTAAGCAAACTATATCAGACAATGGAAAACCTAAAGGAATTAGGTTTGTCTATTAATGAAGATCTTATTCAAGAGGCAAATGAGTTAGAAGAAGAAATTATCAAGAAAGAGATTCTTCCGGTGTTAAGCAAAACAATAGAGCCGGCTTTGCAACCTGTAAAGCGTGAACTTGTTTTAGTTGTGGATTATGTGCCGGAACAGCCCCTGAGCGTTCATCTTAGCCGTAAGCGTAACTTTGCAGCGGAGTTGACGGATGCCAAGGAGATGGTGCTCGATCCGGAGGTAACACATCGGAATAATGGTTCTCGTCTGGATGAAAAGATAGAAAGAGGTCCGACAAGAGATATGACGGTTGTTTTTCCTGACGGAACTATAATAGCGGAGAAAACTGCTGTTGAAACACTTATAAATGTTGTCAAAAAAATAGGAGTGGCTGAGGTTCGCAAGGTGGTGGAAGAGTATAATCTCAAATTCTGCAAAGTACCCGTAATTTCAAACCGAAGGGATGCAAAGTACGGTAAAAGTCAGAAAGAATTGGGTGGAGGATGGTTATTGATTACCCATAGCAACAATCGTATGAAAAAGGCTTTTATCGAGAATGTTTCTGAAGTTTTACATCTCGGAATAAAGGTCACCTTAAAAGAATAAGAGAGCTATGGCAAAAAATATAGAAATACGAAATAGTACAGCAGAGTTCCTGATTTTTCAAATTGAGGGAAAAGAAAATGGAGTGCAGGTAATGTATCAAAATGAAACTATCTGGTGTACACAGAAAGCTATGGCGCAATTATTTGACTGCTCCACAGATAATGTCGGACTTCACTTGAAAAATATATATGAAAGTGGAGAGTTGGTACAAGTGGTAACAACCGAGTATTTCTCGGTTGTTCAGGTGGAAGGTGAACGTCAAGTAAATCGTAAGTTGAAATTCTATAATCTTGATGCTATCATTAGTGTTGGCTATCGGGTTAATAGTACTCGTGCCACACAGTTCCGGCAATGGTGTACATATGTGCTTCGCCAGTTTGCTATTCGTGGATATGTGATAGACAAGAAACGAATGGAGAATGGCTCGTTTATCGGAGAGGATTATTTTGAACATTTGCTTGCCGAAATTAGGGAGATAAGGTTGAGTGAACGACGCTTTTATCAGAAACTCACTGATATATATGCCACCAGTATTGATTATAATGTCAATGCACCAACTACGCGTGCATTTTTCAAAAAGGTTCAGAACAAGATGCATTATGCGGTGCACGGTCATACGGCTGCCGAGCTGATTGTTGATAGAGCCAATGCGGAACGAGAACACATGGGACTGACTACATGGGAGAAAGGTCCGCAGGGGAAGATAGTAAAAACGGATGTGTCCATTGCCAAAAACTATTTGCGAGAAAACGAATTGGAAGCAATGGGCAGGATTGTGAATGCGTTTCTTGATATAGCAGAAAATATGGCTAAACGTCACATTCCAATGACAATGGAAGATTGGGCAAAGCGTATTGACAAATTCATTGATGTGGCAGACCTCCCGATATTACAAGATAACGGAAACGTGTCAGCCGAATTTGCCAAAGAGTTCGCAGAAACAGAGTTTGAAAAGTACAGGGTTATTCAAGACCAACTGTTTCAATCCGACTTTGACCGATTCAGCGATGGTAATTCTCCCCCTTTGGATATTGATTGAATGATATAGAGTAAAAAGCAACGAGTTTCAATCCTGATTTTCAGGTTTAAGACTCGTCGCTTTGTAGTAATCTGCTATTTGGGCTTGTTCAATACTTTCGAAAGAAGTATCATTATGGTAATTCCAGCCGTAGCAATCAGAATAGTCCATAAAGCAGCCTTCCAAATCAATGCCGAGTGTAAAATCTCGACATTTGCTATTATGATGCTGGCGAAAAAAGAAGAGAGGGCAACCAGTATTATAATTGTGATGTAGAATGCGGTAGCCGGGATATGGATGGCATTGTCGGCTTTCTTCATTCTTCGCTCGGCTTCCTTGCATTTGCTCTCAATCTGACCAAGAAAATTGCAGAGAAGTGTGGCTCCAAATTCAACTGCCAACTTATGCATTTCTTCAGAAATAATAGGTTTGCACTCACGTATAGAACCGGACAGATTTTCAACTTCTGTTCTCAGCTTATATACATTGTTATTCAGGCTGGCAAGTTCCTTGGCATTTACATCGAGTAGTCGTTTTTCTTCTTCCAGATATTCATTCTTGGGAGTGGTTTTTATGGATTCCACTTCACTCATTTCTGCGGAAAAATCAAATTTCTTTTTCATGGGCTTAGCGTTTTAATCTTGTTTTCGGCTTTTTTCCTATTAAGCGGCTGGCAGCACGAGCGCATCTGCGAGCCCATTGTAAATCGTCTTCGTCCTTGTCTCTCCACGGAAGATCGCTTTGCGAACCTCCGCCACTACCTCCAGTCGCTACATTTGGCGTATCAAGCAGTCCGACAAATATAGCTACAGCCATATCGGTAAGTTCTTGACAGTTGGCAATAAACCTGTAATCAAACTCGTCATTGAAACAGTCAAGTACTTTTTCCGGGATATAGAATTTGTAATCCTTTCCTTCATGACTGAGGGTATAGGAAATCATATCCTGACAATCTGTGAGATATTGGGTATAGTCAATAGGAGCAACCTTATGTATCGCTGCCTGTTGAACGGTTTGGGGAGTATTATTTCTAATGACGGTAGCTGGCTGATGGTGCAGTTTCTTCCATGTCGCAGGAAGTTTCGAGACCATCAGGTTCCTGCCGATTCCCAATTCTGAAGCCTTGTATTTGGTGTTTCCATTCATGAGGGCATATCCACGAAGAATACCTTTCTTGTCCTCTCTTTCATGGACGGTATAACCTTTCCGTATAAGAGCATTCTTGTACTCATCCCATGACCACGATGGCATTGCTTTCAATACATTCATGCAGTCTCGGTTCACTTGTGGCATGTTGCGATTTCGGACTTGTGCCGCAGTCGTCCAGCCTCGTTTTTTTGCCACTCGCTCGGCAGCACGTTGCGCACGAAGATGAATGTTGTGGTCGTTGTTGATATTGCCGTCTTCATCCAAACGGCAAACCGCGGCATGAAGGTGGGGAACTTCGCCTTTAGATTCCGTATGAAGCCAAACCGAGTATTTGCTACCCGCCAAATTGGTCGGACGGGAACGGACTTTTCCATCCTTGCCGGTAATCACCAGTTTGTCGAACTCCTCGGCGAATTCCTGCCAAAGATTTTGCCAATCTTCGATGTCATAGAATTGGGTATGCTCAGGCGATGGACTCAACTCTATTCTGATTATGGAATTCTTTATAGGCCGATATTGGGATAGGGTCAACTGCATGGAGTTCCATATTCCCATAGCGTCCGGTTCTGAGGGTAACAGATTGTCCAATACCCGATAGATTTTCTCCGGATGCTTTTTATGCTGTGATTCGCCGGTAATGTAACGGATGTCGTTTATACCGTGCGATATGGCTTTGGCTTTTGCAATCATTCTTCTTCGGATTTTGGGTTAGACGGAGTTTTATTCTTCTCTTTTACTGCACTCAGGAACTGGCAGACACTTTCGGCTACATTGCCTAATTCTTTCAGCCAGCCCACCATAAACGGAATCTGATTGAACATTGCCATGCGCTGCTTTGTGGACATTCCGTGTAGGGCGGAGGTGTATTTTACGAGGTCTGACCGACAATCGTCCAGATTCTGCAACAGTGCTGCTTCTTCTTTCGTAAGCCTCGCTTTGGGTTTGAAGTTATAGGCACACGACAATAGGTAATCGCTTACAGTCATGCCACATTGTCCGGCCAGTGATTTTATATGTTCCTTCTGAGTAGGAGTGACTTTCGCTCCGATGAAGACGTTTCTGGTTTCTTTCGAAGAGTCCGATGTATTTACAATATTTTCTTTCATTTGAATCGTTTTATAATGGTTGAATAGGTGCGAGCTTGCGAGTACCACACCGGCGAGGGAACTGAGCAAGCGAGAGTGCCAATGTACAACCGTAACGCAGTGAGGTTATACATTGGCATATCTCGCAACAGTTACCTGTTGATGCTTCACGGCAAGCCATATCGGATGCGTATAGTGAACTGGCACTCGGATCGGAAACATAGGATGATATGAGCCTCTAAAAGAGGGGAGAATATGAATATCTCACATGATGTCTTCCTGCCGACTTTGCTTTATTCTTATATATACGCCCCGACAATAAAGTAAAGTTGAACTCAATAATGGTATTCTGGATTGAAGGCATAATCTTTCCCTTCTTTTATAACCATTTGTTTGTCGCTTAGCAATGTTGCGACCTTTACCGCCTTGTTATAACCGAGTTTTATACCCTGTAATCCGTAACCCTCTTTCAAGCGTTCTATATAATCATCGTAATTGCTGATGTTTCCATTGGCAAAAACGGCATCCAATGCTGGACGATGTACATTCTTTGGAATCTCCTTGTCCGGATCGAACGGTCCTTTGGTTGGTCGTCCGGTCTTCTTCTTTTTGGGCAGATAGGACTCTACCGATTCGGGCATGGCTTCCTCGTTTATGCGGAAAGCGAAAGGTTCAAACTCATGGTCACGGATATGGACGGCTTCGACCACGCTTACAGTCTTGTCCTCTTTGTCCACTTCGATCTGCATGATGGTTTCCGCTTTGTTGTTGAGTTCCGTGCCGATGTGACCACGGGCATGTTCATCATTCTTGTTCTGATGCAAGACGGTATGGATATGGATTTGCCTGTCATCCGTCCACTGCATGAATTTGGAGATGATGTCGGTAGATTCGCTGGAGGAGTTGATGTCGTAAAGGAAATCACGAATGCCATCTATGATGACCAATCCCAAATCCGGTATTGTGCCAATGGCCTGTTCGACTATCGCCAGACGTAGTTTAGGGGAAAACTTGCGCAGAGCCAGCATAATCAGATTATCCGGATTCTTGTATTCCGGCAAGTCGGCCAAACGTAAGATGCGTTTCAATACCTGTTGGCAATGATACCGCCCCTGCTCTGTGTCTATATATAGAATCTTCCGCTTATTCTCAGGGAACATAGACCGGTAATGAAGAACGGTGCTGCCACTCAATGCCGATGCGACAATGGCTGAAACGTTGAAAGTTTTCTTGCTTTTGGCTTTCCCGATGGAAGCGCTGAAGTTTCCCAATGTTCCGATAACAGTATCGTCCACCATCAGAACCACCGGGGAGTGTTCGTATGTACTTGTTACGCTTATTGTTGACTCCGCCATATAAGCGACCAATTCTTCCGGAGAAAGAATAATAGTGTCCGTCTTTTCCATCGCTACCAGTTTTTAGAGTTCGGTTTACGGCGATGGGAGGCGAGCAAGGACTCATTCTCGTCCTCGAAACTTTGCGGAACCGGATTCTTCCGGGAAGATTCCAGCCATCTATCCAGTTCGTCACGATAGATGTAGAGATGCTTTCCTTGTTTTATAACCGGAATATCGTCCTTCTTGACCTTGTAATAAAAGGTCGACAACGGCATTTTAAGATAGTTGCAAGCCTCCTGTACGGTCATGGGGACGTGCGTGTTCTCTTTGGTTTCGTACTGCTTGGAAAGTTTCTCCGTAAGCAGGCTTTCCATACTTGCGATTCTGTCGCATAGTTCGCCTACCACAGTCGGCAGGTCGTTGAATGTCAGTTGGTCTTTTTCCATATTATGACTATTTTAATCGTTTAACATGCTGCGAACCAACTCAATGAAACCTTGCAGAACAATACAGACCGGATTAATTATTTCGTCTGCATACTTTTTTTTATTGCGAGTCATCATTATCTACATCTAAATGGAAGCGATAGTCGCCTTTATCTGGTACATCAATGGGAATCTGGCTTGGAACATTATCCCGTAAATTGAGTCTGAGATATTCAAGGGTCGCGTTTACGAGTTCGTATGGAAATGATTTCTTGATAAAAACGGCTCTTTTCGCTAAGGGCACTCCCAAGCGTTCACCGACATTCCATGCCAAATGGCGAAGCCCAGGCGACCTCAGCGGATTGTCTATATTGGAACGAATCGGTTTATATGATTCAGGTTGATCGTAAGCCATATACTCTATATTGAAAATAAGGGTGGCAATATCCTCTTTGGAGAGATAGGGGGCAGTCTTGACGGTTACATATTCCCGAATCGCATCCATAATTTCCACTTGCCTTTCAATCTCTTTCTTTTTTAGTTCCACCAATATGGAATCATATTTATTCAAATGAGAATCTTGTGGACAATCAGAGTTTACTGTATTTGGATTCGACAGTTGGGACGGAAAAGACTCCTGTTCAGGCAAATCCATCGGTTGCTCGATGGTCAGTATTTCAGTGGCATCTATAGATTCTATGGCGTTCTCTGATTCTACAATAGGGGTAGATGGCTCGCCCAAAGAGAAGTTGATAGGATTTTTTGTCAGCCATTTATAGAAAAAATTGTGCAGGAGCCCGCACAATATGATAGCTATTACCAGTCCAAGGATGACAGGAGTCGTTATGCGCATGATATTGATGTCATGGCAAAGGAAAAGATAAGTATCTATGGCCGCATAAATGATAACGGACAGTGCGAGGATAAAACTTATCTTTTTAGTCTGAATTTGTTTTTTATTCGTCATGGTCTGCAAGTATTTGGAATCGTTTTGCGCTAAAGATATAATCGATGTTCCAGATAGTTGCAATAAAAAGACTGATAGTTACCACGTATCATGCTAAATATCACGGTCAGAGTATGATTTTTCACATAAAATCATACTCTGACCGCAGAAATCGAGGACGAAACGGCTGTCAGTCTTTCCTTGTCAAAGTAATCTTTTTGCTGGCTTCACGTTTGTTGGCATCCACGACTTTGATATACCTTTGCGTGGTGGTGATACTCTTGTGCGCCATGATGCTCTGTATGGTACGGATGTCCGTCCCGGCAGCTGCTTGTAGCGTTGCAAATGTTCTCCGGTACGAGTGAAATGTTATGTTCTTGGTAATTCCGGCAGAACGAATCCATTCTTTCATCGGTATTTGTGTCCAACTACGCATAAGTCCCTTGAATACCAAACCTTTCTTTTCAGAACTATAGCCTATCAATCCCAATGCTTCTTCGCTGATGGGAATGATGTCTTCCGCTTTGTTCTTCTGCGTAATGATGTGTACGCATTTCCCACCAGCAGAATAGTCCACGATGTCTTCCCAACATAGCGAGAGAATGTCACTGATACGCAAGCTGGTCATACAGGAAAACAGCGATGCCGTTTTCAGAATAGGCTTCTTACAAGGTGTCTCGGCCAATTTGTACAGTTCCTCAACAGACAGGGCCTCTTTCATTACATCTTCTGTCTCTATCTTTTCCAAGAAGTCATTGACATTGGTCTTTATCATCCCATTACGGTAGAGTATTTTCAGGAAACCTCTGAAAGTAGACCAATATCCTGATGCGGAGTTCCGTGTGATACGTCCGTTACGCCTTAGCTTCTTGGCACTCAGCAGATATTCCCGAAACTTGTTACAGAGGTCGATGTCAATCTCTTCAAAGGTGCATTTGCCATGTACGAAGTTATTGAAATGCAGATAGACAAACTCCCATTTCTGGTCATGCTTACGGAGCTGCTTGCGATAATACTCCAGAAAGTCTGCCTTGAGTTTGTACTTGTCAAAGAAGTCATACCGTTCATTGACTACCGACTCGAACCTGCGGCAACGGATGGCTTCGGCTTTCTCGGTCATTACCTCGTTGAAATTCTGTTCACGTTTGTTCCTCGGATTGGCATAGATATAAATACCAAGCGATTCATGACGGATAACTTTCATTGTCTCTTTGTCTCGATACCCCGGATAATAATCCAGATAGAAAGACATCATCCTGCCTTTTAGCGGACGTGTCCTTAATGTCACAGTCTTGCATTCATGCATAATGTTATATTTTTATGGTTATTATTAATTCGTCGGCGAAACTCTATAATGTAGTCATGCAGATTACCTACAGCAGGGATTAATTTTTGAATAATTTGCGGATAGCCATAAATTAGACTATTTGCGGACACCCATTACCCGGTCAAACTCCACTTTCAGGAATCTGACGAACCGTCCGTTCTTCTCCCGGTTGATCTGATGGAATTGCAGAATACCGTAAACCGAATCACGAGAGAGTTTGAATTTCTCCATCGCCTCCTTGACGGTGTAGTATTCCGCCTTGCTCTCCTGTTCGGAACTCTTCGAGAGGTCGAAGTGGAGCTTTGAGTAGAATATCTGCCCATGCTCTTTCTTGGAGGGAATGTTGTTCCGATACACTTGCGAACGGATGGCGACACGTGTCATACCGTACTTCTCCTGAATCTCTTCCGGTGTGTACCATTCAGTAAGGTCGGAATCTACCTCGTATTTGGCAAAGGCAGCATCGATATGTTTCTTGCTGTAATAGTTGAACTGGCGGATTCTCACTTTCGGCACTTTATGTTGCCGAGTGTAAGTCCACACCCATTTGGCGTTGACCTTATATTTTTCCGCAATCTCTTCGGCTGTGTAATACTCGGAGATGTTGAAGTCGTTTTTCGCAACCAGTCGTTCGTAAGGTTTGCTTTTGAGCATTAACTCTATGTCTGCACGCCTTACCAAAGCCATTCTTCCGCTAATTCGGGATGCTCTAAGTTTATCCTCTTTGACTAATTTATAAATGTACTGACGGCTCACGCCCATCAATCGGGCAGCCTGCGAAAAAGTGAAATATTCCTGCTTCTCCAAACTGGAGCGCAACTCCTGCATTTCCTGAATGTGGCGCAGTTCCATTTTGCGCTCCTTGATACGATGTTTGTAACCTCGCTTCGAGCATTGAGGGCTACAATAACAGGTCGTTGTTTTCTGTGCAATGAACGGTTTTCCACACCATTGACAAATTCTCTTTACTTCCATATTTCCTATATCATTTTCTCTGTTTTTTAATTTCCCTTTTTGTCTACACATGTAAACCATTGTCAACACACGTCAACTAATGCGTCATTGTGACATTCGGGCTAACCGTGAATTTCTGTCGCGGTAGAAATATGATAGAAAAATATGGATAAAAACCGTTATCTCCAAATACGGACTGGAAAGTGTTAAAACAGAAAAGTCACTGATACACAGTGACTTTATTCTAAATGATTATAGTTGGTTACGGCTGTTTACAAGCTATCATTTGCCTATGCAAAAATGTTGAAAGATATTTTGAAGCACCATATCATTCGTAACCTCCCCCGCTATGTCCGAAATAAAGAAGATGCACTCTCGTATGTCTTGCGAAAGAAAATCCCCGGAAATCTGCGAATCAAGTCCGTTTTGTACTCTATGAATAGCTTTCAAAGCTTTGTTTAAAGCTTCGTAATGTCTTACGTTTGTCACAATAATATCATTCTGTGTCACTGTAGGCAAGTGTGCAGCATCAATAAGCATTTTTTGTAGCTCACTTGTATTCTTCCGTTGTTTGGCCGAGATGAAAATAGATTCCGTAGATTCTTTGGGGAAGTCTTTTAATAAAGATAATACATTCTCTTTCTGTTTATCTTCAATCAAATCAGTCTTATTGAATACAACAATCAAATGTTTTCCTTCACAACGTGGAATTATTTTCTCCGATAACTGTTCAATTTGAGAAGCGGCATTCACAGCATCTACCATCCAAAGAACAATCTCCGCCTGATCCAACTTCTGAAAAGTACGTTCAATACCCAAACTTTCAATCGTGTCATTGGTTTCTCGGATTCCGGCGGTATCAATGAACCGGAAAGTGATTCCTCCGATATTGACAGTATCTTCGATTACATCACGTGTTGTCCCGTGAATATCACTGACAATGGCTTTATCCTCATTCAATAATACATTCAGTAAAGTCGATTTTCCGGCATTTGTTTCACCGATGATAGCTACGGGAACACCATTCTTAATGGCGTTGCCGACACTAAATGAATGAGCCAACCGCGAAATGACCTGTTCAATTTCATCTGCCAGTTTCCTTAATGCCGAACGATCGGCAAATTCCACATCCTCTTCGCTGAAATCCAACTCCAATTCAATCATGGAAGTGAAATTCAACAACTTGTTGCGTAGATCTGTCAGCTCTTTACTGAATCCACCCCGCATCTGGCTCATTGCCAATCGGTGAGTGGCAGCAGATGAAGAAGCAATCAAGTCCGCCACAGCTTCTGCCTGACTTAAATCCATCTTTCCATTGAGGAAAGCACGTTGTGTATATTCTCCCGGCTGGGCCATGCGGCAACCGTTTTTAATAAGCAACTGCATCACCTGTTGAAGAATATAAGTGGAACCATGACACGTGATTTCCGTGCTGTCTTCTCCCGTATATGAATGAGGAGCACGGAAAAGGCTGACGAGCACTTCATCAATCATCTCGTCTTCGTCATAAATACGCCCGAATGTCAAAGTATATGGTTTTTGTTCGCTCAATAATTTGCCAGCTTTGGCTGGCTTGAAGATGCTGCCGGTAATAGAAATAGCTTCCGGACCGGAAACGCGGATGCTTCCGATAGCACCGCCTTGAGCGGTAGCGATGGCACAGATAGTATCTTGAATCATTCTTTTTTCTTTTTGGATGAGCAAAGATAATTGTTTCTAAGTAAAAAACAGAAAATTGAGCACAACTTGTGCTTTATTTGTTTATATTTGCTGCCGTGCAGTGGTACACCAAACAAAATAAAACAATAATGCTTATGGAACCAGCGATTAATTTATATTCTTCCAATGAAAAGAGTGAACTCATACGGGAGAACTCACAAGAAATACTTTCTGTCCTTGCAGCTCATCAAATAGCTTTGTGGGAATATGATATCATTACGGGCAAATGCTCCTTTTCAAACGATTATTTTTTTACACTGGGATTAAAGGATGCCGGGATCATTTTTGAAGATATAGATGATTTCTATCGGTTTATTCATCCGGAAGATATTGAATTCTATAAACAAGCCTTTGCAGAAATGCTTTCATCAGACTCTAAGACCTCACAAATTAGAGTTCGTTGTATAAGTGAACAAGGGAAAGTAATTTGGCTGGAAGATCATTTTCTGTCTTACAAAGAGAGTTGCGAAAGTCATCCGGGTAAACTGCTGGCATATACGGTGAACGTCACTTCACAATGCGAAAAGGAGCAACATATCAAATATCTGGAAGAGTATAATCGCAAAATAATTGAAGCATTGCCGGAATTCATTTTTATTTTTGATGATAATTTCTTTATTACCGATGTCCTGATGGCACCGGGAACGATATTGCTTCACCCTGTGGAAGTGCTACGCGGAGCAGATGGACGATCTATTTATTCACCGGAGGTTAGCGACTTGTTTATTTGTAACATTAGGGAATGTTTGCGTGATGGTGAGTTGAAGGAAATAGAATATCCGCTTGAAGTGGATGGAAGTCTGCATTATTTTCAGGCACGTATCGCCCCCTTTGAAGGAAACAGGGTACTTGCCTTGATACATGACATCGGAGACCGGATTCAGCGTTCGCAGGAATTGATCGAAGCTAAACGTCGTGCGGAAGATGCTGATAAAATGAAGTCGGTCTTTTTAGCTAATATGAGCCATGAAATTCGTACTCCGTTGAATGCTATTGTTGGTTTTTCGGAGATTATCGCAGTGACAGAAAGTGAAGAAGAGAAAATGGAGTATCTGGAAATTATTCAGAAAAACAGTAACTTGTTATTACAGTTAATCAATGATATTTTAGACCTTTCCCGTATTGAATCCGGCAAATCGGAAATGCATTTCCAGCAGGTTGAGATTGCAGGACTAGTGGAAGAAGTGGAAAAAGTGCACCAGCTGAAGATGAAGTCGAATGTAGAATTGAAAGTGATTCGTCCCGAAGGAGAATACTGGACTTCTACTGATCGTAACCGTGTGATGCAGGTATTGTTCAATTTCTTGTCGAACGCGATTAAAAATACGGAAAAGGGAAGTATAACTTTAGGCTTGAAACATGAAGGACCCTGGCTGAAACTGTATGTCAGCGATACGGGTTGCGGTATATCCAAAGAGAAACTCCCTCAAATTTTCACCCGGTTTGAGAAACTGAATGATTTTGTGCAAGGCACCGGATTAGGGCTTTCAATTTGTAAAAGCATTGTAGAACGACTGGGCGGCCGTATCGAGGTAACTTCAGAATTGGGGCAGGGGAGTACGTTTGCACTCTATTTGCCTTATCAGGAAGTACCGAAAGAAGTTGCTGAAAGAAGCCTCTCACATAAGAAGAACGTCGATGAGGATAAACGTAAAAAGATATTAGTGGTAGAAGACATTGAGTCGAACTTTGTCCAACTTAATATTCTTCTGAATAAGGAATATATTATTTCATGGGTACGCAACGGACAGGAAGCCATCAATAGTTTTATCCGCGAAAAGCCGGATTTGATTCTGATGGATATTCGTATGCCGATCATGGACGGTATTCAAGCCACTGAAAAGATCCGTACTATTTCTCTGACTGTGCCTATTATTGCAGTGACCGCGTATGCTTTCTATACTGAACAGCAACAGGCTATTCAGGCAGGATGCAACGCTGTTATCTCAAAGCCCTATTCTTTGGAAAGGTTGAAAGAGACAATAGAATCTTATATCGGATAATTAATTTTCTAAAAGAGAACTAACATTCTGAATGTTGTAGTGTTATTTATTATATAGTAGTAACATTATAATATATTAGAATATGGAGAAAGTGAAAAAGATAGTCCTTATCGGGGCAAGCGGCTTTGTGGGCTCTGCCCTTCTGAATGAAGCATTGAATCGTGGTTTCGAGGTTACGGCAGTGGTTCGTCATCCGGAAAAGATAAAGATAGAGAATGAAAATCTGAAAGTGGTGAAAGCCGATGTCTCCGCGCTTGATGAAGTGGCTGCCGTTTGTAAGGGTGCAGATGCTGTTATTAGTGCATTCAATCCGGGATGGAATAATCCTGATATATACGATGAAACAATCAAAGTTTATCTGACCATTATTGATGGAGTGAAGAAAGCGGGTGTTAATCGTTTTTTGATGGTGGGCGGTGCCGGTTCTTTGTTTATCGCTCCGGGCTTGCGTCTGATGGATTCCGGTGAAGTACCCGAAAATATATTGCCGGGAGTGAAAGCTCTAGGAGAGTTCTATCTGAACTTTTTAAAGAAAGAAAAGGAAATAGACTGGGTATTTTTCTCTCCGGCAGCGGATATGCGTCCGGGAGTACGTACAGGACGTTATCGGTTGGGAAAAGATGATATGATTGTAGATATTGTAGGAAACAGCCATATCTCTGTTGAAGATTATGCCGCCGCCATGATTGATGAACTGGAATATCCGAAACACCACCAGGAGAGATTTACGATTGGTTATTAATAAAAAAACAATGGCTTGAATCCACACATATTATCAGTGAAAGATTCAAGCCATTATACCTTCTTTTAATTGCAATTTTATTCTTTCGATTACAATTTAATTCTCCTGAATATAGATTTATATCCTGTCAAGTACTGTCTTAATCAGCGTATCGATTGTATTCTTATATCCGGTGTTGGCCTCTTTGATAAGTCGGTTGGCTATCACCATGCAGACGGTCATTGCCTTGTGTCCCATCAACCGGCTAAGTCCTGCCAAAGCCGAACTTTCCATTTCGAAGTTGGTAATTTTGTAACCTTTATATTCGAACGCTTCAATCTTATCATTCTGTTTCGGGTCTGCTAACGGGATACGAAGTTCACGTCCTTGAGGACCGAAGAAACCTCCGGCAGCGATTGTCACTCCACGTACCATGTCATCTTTGGCGATCCGGTCGATCAATTCTTCACTGGCATCAATGACGTAAGGAGCAGGAGCGCACATATTTCCCGACCAACCCATGTGATTGAGGAAAGCACGTTCGAAAGGCAAATCGCATACGGCATTACGTCCGGCATAGAAATTCAGTAATCCGTCGAAACCGATGGACTTTTGCGAACATACAAAAGTTCCGACAGGCGTATTGGGTTGCAGACCGCCACATGTGCCGATACGCACTAATTCCAGTTGGCGGAACTGATCCTTTTCTTCGCGGGTGACAAAGTCGATATTGGCGAGTGCATCTAATTCATTCATTACGATGTCGATGTTATCGCAACCGATTCCTGTAGAGACTACCGTAATCCGTTTACCTTTATAAGTACCCGTGATGGTTTTGAATTCGCGGCTTTCCACTTCACATTCTTTGTTTTCGAAATGAGAAGCTACGAGTGCTACACGTCCGGGGTCACCTACCAGGATTACTTTATCTGCCAACCATTCGGGTTTTACGTGAAGATGGAATACTGAACCGTCTTCATTGATTATCAATTCAGAGGATGGAAAGTACTTTTTCATGTCATTGAAAGGTTTTAGTTTTATAATAGGATTGTATCTATAAATAGAAACGCCGGAACCGGATTTAAGTTCAGAAGAAGTCTCTTTCTTTTTCCATAGAAAAGGAGAGAACGTCTTGCGACTGAAATGAAATCGGATTCCGGCGTTTGTGAACGATTATTTGCTCAATGGCTGATTGCCAGCATTGCCTGTTGTCGGCTTGGCGATATTCTCACGCATGGAAGTATCAGCTTCGATATTCTTCATGCGATAATAATCCATGATGCCTAAGTTTCCACTGCGGAAAGCTTCAGCCATTGCTTTAGGAACTTCAGCTTCTGCTTCGATCACTTTGGCACGAGCTTCCTGTGCTTTTGCTTTCATTTCCTGTTCGGAAGCTACTGCCATAGCACGGCGCTCTTCAGCTTTTGCCTGTGCAATATTCTTATCTGCATTAGCCTGATCGATTTGCAGAGCCGCACCGATGTTCTTACCTATGTCGATGTCCGCAATATCAATAGACAGAATCTCGAAAGCAGTTCCTGCGTCCAGACCTTTACGAAGTACAAGTTTAGAGATAGAATCCGGATTCTCCAATACCGATTTATGGTTTTCAGAAGAACCGATAGACGAAACGATACCTTCACCTACACGGGCAAGGATCGTATCTTCACCTGCACCACCGACCAGCTGGCGGATATTGGCACGTACTGTAACACGAGCCTTAGCTATCAACTGGATACCGTCTTTCGCAACAGCCGTTACAGGAGGAGTATCAATCACTTTCGGGTTTACAGACATCTGTACAGCTTCGAATACGTCACGTCCTGCCAGGTCGATAGCAGTAGCCATCTGGAAAGGCAATTCGATGTTGGCTTTCGATGCCGATACTAAGGCGTGAACTACCTTTTCTACGTGTCCGCCAGCCAGATAATGGGCTTCCAGTTCGTCGCGGGTGATATTTTTCAGACCGGCTTTGTGGGCTTCGATCATTCCCGGAACGATGATATACGGCGGAACGTTACGTATACGCATTAAGAATAGTTGTATCAGCGAGATGTTAACTCCCGAAACTTTAGCCGACAACCAAAGGAAGAACGGCACGTAATGGAAAAATATTATCAAGAAGATAATACCTCCGGCTATCAGAAAGATAGGCAAGTAGAAAGATGATTCCATTGATGTTTTTATTAAGTGAATATTATTCTTTGTGTTTCTCAACCATGATTGTACCGTCGGTGATCCGGCTTACGATTATCGGAGTCTTCTCATTGAGGAATCCGTCTATTGACTTTACCTCTACAATTTTTCCGTTAATCTCGGCATAACCGATTTGTGCCAGGCGGGTAGTACTGATTCCTATATCACCCACTTTGACGCTATCTTCTGCGCTACGGTCTACTTTTGAATCGATATCTTTTTTCAACGCCAGTTTGTCCAGCATTTTCGATCGCATAAACCAAATCAGTGATCCGATGCAGGCAACCGCTGATATGCCAAGAGTGACAAATCCTCCTGCCATACCTAAATTGGTGAATGCATAGTAGTTGGCATACAGGATGCAAACCAATGCAGAAATTCCGGCCAGACTAATGCCCGGGATGACGAACAGTTCTACCAGAAACAGTATGACTGCGGCAATAATGAGAACGGCGATAATGAGTATATCCATAGTTCAGAGTTATTATTTATTTTGTTTTTTCTGCATTACGTACATTCACTTCGAGAGCATCGAGTTCTTCGGACATTTGCAGTATCCGCTTTTCGAGGTCGAGAATGGCAGGAGCCATTTTGGCTTTTCCCTGTTGGTTGGCACCGGCATATTGTTGACGAAGGCCGTTCAGCTTTTCTTCTTGTTGATAATAGTCTTTTTCCATCTGCTGATAGCGTTGGAAAAGTGTCTTGGCTTTTGCGGATTTAAAGTCGCTCATCAGATAGTAAGTCGTATGGTCGTCAATGACAAACTCAAAGTCCATGGCACGGCGTTCTTTGGGCTTATGACTGATAGCAGCTTTCAATCGTTGCAGTGCTTCGGTAACCGCTTGTTTATCCTTCCAGGTTTCTTTCAGCGAATGAATCTGTGCCAGACGAATGATCTCTTGCTGCTCCATTGCTTCATAATTATAAGTCTGTTTGGAAGTGTTAGGGATGAATACATAAATACATACCTTTCCTTCCGGTTGGAAACGGTCGGAAGCAAACCATCCGAGGTTGTTGTATTCATCGATGACGTACATATAATCGTTGTACGGCGAGTTGAACGGCATACCCACATTTTCCGGAACAAGATAAGTGTCGGTATTCGTGTTGTAGCGAGTGACAAAAATATCATAGCCACCCAATCCCTCGCCATCGCTGGCGTAATAAACGGTGACTCCATCTGATAGAACAAACGGATAATTCGCATTCCCGGAAGCATTGATACTACCCGGTAACGGACGTCCGTCACTCCATTCATTTAACAACTTGTTCTTTGAAAAGATATCAAGATTACCTTTCTCGCCCTTTTCGCTATAATAAATTTTATTTCCGATTTCTGTTTCATAAACAGTTCCCGGATGATCTCCTTCTGTCTTGAAGAATTCATTGAAAGTAAACAGTTTGCCCGATTCTTCGCTGATCTTGTAAGCGTTCAGGAAAGTTGCTTTGTCCACAACGAAACTGTCGATGATACATACTTCCTCAACCCCCTTCAACATACGAAGGTCAGATTTGCTTTTCTCCAGAAGTTTCTCCGCTTCTTCCGTCGGTTTCTTGCGTTTACTTAAGTCTGCGATGTATTCTTCAAAGCAGTTCACAGCGTCTTCAAAGCGGTACGTCTCATTATATGCTTGTCCCAAATAGAGTTGTCCACCGGTGATACGTTTCTTTACCGCTATTTCAAGAGGTTTCACCGCCTCTTCTGCCTCTCCGGTTTTCAGGCAACATACGCCATACCAATAATTATAATTCCCGTTCGACGGTTGTGATTTAGTATACTTCTTAAAAACTGGTTTGGCTTGTTCGTACTCACCTTTGGTAAATAAGGTGCGTGCCTGTTCCAACGTTTGTGCAGAGACTTCGCAAAGGAAGAGGCTGCAAATTAAAAATAGAATATATTTTCCTTTCATCGTTTTGAGCGTTTATGAGTGACGGGTAGATTGAAAACATTGCTGCTTTCGGGCACCGGTCCATTTATCAATTGTTCAAAAGTACAAATTTATTAGAAATAAACCCTTTTTCAGTGATTCTATTATGTTAATTCTTCTTTAAATCATTCTTTTCGCTTACTTTTGCAGCCGATTTTCAAAGATATGACACAATTTACGGAAGAAGAGAAAACCATTCGCCGCATTGAACGGCGGTTTAATAAAGGAGTGGTGCAATATGGATTGATAGAAGAAGGAGACAAAATCCTTATCGGACTGTCGGGAGGAAAGGATTCGTTGGCGCTTGTGGAACTGTTGGGGAGACGCGCACGTATCTATAAACCTCGCTTTTCTGTCGTTGCCGTCCATGTAGTGATGAAGAATATTCCTTATCAGAGTGATACTGAATATTTGAAAGCACACTGTGAGGCGTATGGAGTTCCCTTTGTGCAGTATGAGACTGCCTTTGATCCTGCTACCGACACACGTAAATCTCCCTGTTTCCTCTGTTCATGGAACCGTCGGAAAGCCCTGTTCACAGTTGCCAAGGAACACGGATGCAATAAAATCGCTCTCGGTCACCATATGGATGATATTTTGGAAACTTTATTGATGAATATCACTTATCAGGGAGCTTTCAGTACAATGCCGCCCCGGTTGATGATGAAGAAGTTTGATATGACAATTATTCGTCCGATGTGTCTGGTCCATGAAGCTGATTTGGTAGAATTGGCAGCTTTGCGTCATTATCAGAAGCAAGTGAAGAATTGTCCTTATGAATCGCAGTCCAGCCGGAGTGATATGAAAGGAATTTTACGGCAGTTGGAAGCGATGAACCCGGAAGCTCGTTATAGCCTTTGGGGCAGTATGACTAATGTACAGGAGGAATTATTACCAGATAAAATAGATTAATTTGAATAGATTGTTATGAAAGGATTCTATACCATTTTGTTACTGATTGTATCTAATGTCTTTATGACATTTGCTTGGTACGGACATTTAAAGATGAAACAGGAGTACAGTTGGTTCGCAGCTCTTCCGCTGATTGGTGTGATTGCGTTCAGCTGGGCGATCGCCTTTTTTGAATATTCCTGTCAGATACCGGCCAATCGTATTGGCTTTATAGGCAATGGAGGCCCGTTTTCATTGATGCAACTAAAAGTCATTCAAGAGGTAATAACACTTGTTATTTTTACAGTGTTCACTACCATCTTCTTTAAAGGTGAGGCTTTACATTGGAATCATCTGGCTGCATTTGTCTGTCTGATTGCAGCAGTGTATTTCGTGTTTATGAAATAGATATTTGCCAATTGAATAGAGGTTCTGTTTTACTCAAGTAGAACCTCTGTTTGTATAATATATATTACGGAGTAGTTATGTATTTTTTCATTCCCTCCGTATAATAAGTCTTGAACTCTCCATTTTCTCCACTATAAATAAAGTAGGCGTCAATCGTTGTATCCGCTTTGCAGAAAGCTTCCGCTTCTTCCAGTCCCATTACCATGAAGGCGGTGGCAAGGGCATCGGCAGTCATACAGTCTTTGGCGATTACCGTAGAGGACAAGATATTGTGTTGTACCGGATAGCCAGTTCTAGGGTCAATCGTATGGGCGTATTTCTTCCCATCCTTATAATAATAATTACGATAGTTTCCGGAAGTAGCCAAGCCTAAATCTGTTATCTCAAGAATTGTCTGTAAGTCTTGGTTTACGGCCAGTGAATCGTCGATGGGCTTATTGATTCCAATGCGCCATAAGCCTTTGGAAGGATTTTTCCCTTTCACTACCACCTCGCCTCCTATATCTACCATATAGTTTTTTATTCCCTTACGGTCGAGCAGTTGTGCAATTACGTCTACCGAATACCCTTTGGCCACGGCACTACAACTTAACATAGTACGAGGATCCTGTTTGATAACTTTGCCGTTGTCCATTTTCACTTTTTCATATCCGGTGATTTGTAACAGACTGTCTATCATTAATGAATCAGGAAAAGCACCTTTTTTGAAACCGAATCCCCAAGCATTGGCAAGAGGGGCTACTGTAATGTCGAAAGCACCCTTTGTCTCGCGGGAAATTTCCATCGAGCGATGGAAGCATTTCTGGAAAAAACTATCAGTCACCAGCTCTTCATTGCGGTTGACGCGACTGATAACAGAACTGTCATTGAATGGAGATAGAGATTGGTCGAAGCGTTTTAGCTCAGCTTCTATTTCCGGTTTTAAGTCACCGTCATGCTGATAAGTAATTTTATATACTGTCCCAAACACCAAACCTTTGACACTGTAATAGCCAACTTGTTGATTATGTCTGACTAATATCCAGATAGTTGCCAAAATCAGGAAAGCCAGCCAAAGGAAACTTTTTTTTGTTTTCATACGCTCTTCTATTTGATGAGAAAACTCGTTTTATTGAAGAAATAAATGTTCAATTAATATCTTTAGTCCGATAATGACTAGAATGATACCTCCCCATAACTCAGCTTTCAGTTTCCGGGCGATGCCGCAGCCACATTGGATACCAAAGATCAGACCGATGAGTGACATGACAAATGAAACAAATCCGATAATGCTGATAGGAGGGAGGATTTCGGTATAATCCTGAACTCCCAGAAAGGCAAAGGAAATGCCGATTGCCAATGCATCAATACTCGTGGCTATTGCCATGGTTAATACCACTTTCGGATTTGCCGGATTGAACAGTTTACAACATTCTTCTTCTTTGAAAGATTCTAAAATCATTCGTCCGCCTAAGAAGGCAAGGATTGCGAAAGCAATCCAATGGTCTACACTTTCTATAAGATGACTGAATGTCTTTGCACACATCCATCCGATAAATGGCATGATTGCCTGAAAAAAGCCGAAAGCAAAAGCCATGACTAGCATGGGTTTCCATCGGGTACGTTTCAAAATAATACCGCTTGCAATTGAGACAGCGAAACAATCCATCGCCAGACCTATTGCAAGCAGCCAAATCTCTAGTCCTGTCATTGTATTCTAAAGAGGCAATTTATAAATAAGGGAATAAGTGATTCCCATGTTATTTGATTTAAACTTTCCGTAACCGGGCACGTACCATGGGTCTCCATATTCTCCGGTAGATGCTTTGGTTTTGTATTTCATACGTACCGACCACCCCATGTTGAAGTTTTTGTAAATACGTACTTTGACGCCTAAAACGATTTCCAGCCATTGCACCGATCCTTTCATACCCAGATGGCTGAATGGCACACTTCCTCCCCAATAACCGTCTTCCAAACTGGGGTTACCTATTACATCTCCCCAGATAGGATCATCTGCCGGCATTGTGGAAACATCATATTTAAATGAACTGAATGCATAGCGAAGTCCTGCATACAAGTAGCTATTCTTCTCTTTTTTCTTTGCCATGGTGTTGTAGTCCACACCGATTCGGAAGAATGGGGCCATTTTGCTCTTATAGTGTATGCCTGTTTCGCTCCAGGTATCTGTTCCTCCCATACCAAACTCAATAGTAGGGATGAATTTATTCTTGAGGTTAACGGCTACGCTGACTTCAGAACTCATAAAGTCGCCTCCCAGCAGCTTGCTTCCAATGCCATATAAATCCACACCGACATACGTACCATTGTAGAGCGGAATGGTATCTATCTCGACAACCTCTTTTTTCTTCTGATCTCTTTTGGGCGTTTGCGCCGGACGTTGCTGTTGTGCCAGCAACGGAAGCCCAATGCAAAAGAGCAGAAGCAGACTAATTAGTCGTTTCATCAGGTGTGCGTTCTGGCCGATAATTATAGAATATCTGCAAGTTCTCGATTTCATTTGTATTGGCTTCTTTATTTTTTATATGAAGAGAATCTATCTGGTCCGGCTGCCCGTTGCCATAGGGAGGAGGGTTACCCGGTCTTCCCGGTTTTCCAAATTTAGCGCTGATTATATTTTGTTTCATCATATAACCACATTCCATGGACTGGAAATAAGGAGTATTTTGTTGTACAATGTATAATGTGTCAAAATCTTTTTCTCTACGTTTGGGATCGTATCTGAATATGAACACAGTAGTGTCACTTGTGTATCGTAGTGGCAACATCAGGGTATGCACATTCTTTTCATTGTTCAGAATGATAGAGTCGGTGCCTAATGCTGTGATTGTTAATGAATCAAGCGTGTCTTTTAATGCAATAGTAGGGTTATCCGGATTAATGGTATATATTGTGCAGTACATCATCGGACGTCCTGCCAATGAGCAATCGTTCTCATCCGAGCAGGCACTGTGTAAGCTGACTGCACCGCCAATGATAGTCAATATGAGAAAGATACGAATTAAATTCTTCATAGTCAGTTTATTGAATGTGAATCAAATTTTCTTTTCTATCTGATAGTTATTCCGTTCCGGTGCATTGCGCGAGATGAGTTCGCCAAGGAATCCGGCTAAGAATAATTGCGTACCTATAATCATTGCCGTAAGTGACAAATAGAAATAGGGAGAGTCGGTCACCAGTCGGTAGGGGAGACCGTTGTACATGGCATATAGTTTACTGGCACCTACGATGATGACAGAAATCATTCCTATCAGAAACATCAATGATCCCAACAGTCCGAAGAAATGCATCGGCTTGATGCCGAATCTGGAGAGGAACCAAAGAGAGAGTAAATCCAGATACCCGTTTACGAAACGGTTCAGTCCGAATTTTGTTGTGCCGTATTTACGCGCCTGGTGGTGTACCACCTTTTCACCGATTTTCTTGAATCCGGCGTTCTTTGCCAAATAAGGTATATAACGATGCATCTCACCGTACACTTCGATATGTTTTACGACCTCTTTGCGATAGGCTTTCAATCCGCAGTTGAAGTCGTGCAGGTTTTTGATGCCTGATACTTTGCGGGCAGTAGCATTAAACAACTTGGTGGGCAGTGTCTTTGAAATTGGATCATATCTCTTTTGCTTCCAGCCGGATACCAGGTCGTAGCCATCCTTTGTAATCATCCGGTAAAGTTCGGGGATTTCGTCCGGGCTATCTTGTAGGTCCGCATCCATCGTTATGACTACGTTTCCTTCCGCTTCAGCGAATCCACAGTAGAGTGCAGGTGATTTACCGTAGTTACGGCGGAATTTGATACCTTTTACATGTTCCGATTGAGCTTTAAGCTTTTCGATCACTTCCCATGAATGGTCGGTACTTCCATCGTTAACGAAAATCACTTCGAATGAGAATCCGTTGGCTTGCATTACCCGTTCTATCCAAGCATAGAGTTCGGGTAGTGACTCTTCTTCATTGAATAATGGGATTACAACTGATATATCCATTTTTTTATTACTAATTACTTACGAATTACAAATTACGATTGAGACACTCCGTCATTTTCCGATTTGGCCTTTTTCATTACCATCAATGCGGTAGGAATGGCCAGGATGCTTCCCCAAAATACATCCCATGACAATAGTTGCATGGTGATATTGATGGAAGTAAGTGAACGGGCGGTATCTATCGTTTCTTTTATAACTTCTTTGTTTTCTATCAGAGCCGGGGTGTTGGTCATCAGTTCGTCCCACAACTGGATGTAAGAGTTGATGATAAATCCATGATCGATGAATTGGAAATAGGCGTAGTGAGCCACAGCTACCAGCAGAGAAGCAAACATATACATAAATATGGTAAAGAGCATGGCATGTGAAAATTGGATACTTCCTCCGCAAATCTTATCCCGGTACATTTTCGCATAGTGATATCCGATGAAAGGTACGGACAATGTCAGGATTACAAATAAAAGCGAAAGGAAAGGTATGTGGAATCCCAGCGGAAATAATATGAACTTCAATATCCAGTAGATTCCCATATACGTGCCAAAATGCATGGCATATTTTTGTAAATAGCTTCTGTTCTCTGTCATCTTCATTTATAAATTGCGCACAAAGGTACAAATAATATCGGTTGGTAGGGGAAATCTGGTTGTTAAAGTTAATAAAGCAGAGGAAGTTGCTGTCTGAATATTTTTTTGCAATTTTAATTGCCTGAAATGTAGTCTGTTAGTCTTTTGTTAGTAAAAAAGTTGTCTGCAGCTATTGCAGAATACATAAAAATGTCTACCTTTGCAACCGCAAAACGGGTAAGTCCTATACGGCCAGCTCCCTTCGAATCCTCCAGGGCTTGATCGCAGCAAAGGTAGTTGGTTGTAGCGGCGCGATATAGATAGCTTACCCACCCGCCTCTTTAGCTCAGTTGGCCAGAGCACGTGATTTGTAATCTCGGGGTCGTTGGTTCGAATCCGACAAGAGGCTCAAAAAAGGATATATAACAAATCCAAGAAAAAAGCATTCAGGTATTAGTCTGGATGCTTTTTTATATATATTCGCATATTATCGAAATGCACAGTTCCCTAATTGTTGTAATATTCCATTTTTAAGAAAAGCAAAGATTTACAGTTTCTTTTTGATTCATCATTGTTATTCATTCTTGTATATTATGCTCAGGATAGGATCTGAGTAAAAGCATCACATTGGATAAATGGCGTTGCAATATTCCATGAAGTTGCTTGATGATATTTATATTCCCGGAGAGAAAAACGATGAATTGCAGTTGAGAGGCAATTTCTTGGTTCGTTTGTTTGCGTTCTTTACTTTCGATGTCATTTTGCATTAGATAAATGCCTAATGCTTTCTGAATATCGGCTATTCCCTTATCCCATTCATGTTCGCCAAGTGTTTGAATGAAAGTGCAATATTGCTTGAGCTTTTTGCTTAGCTTTTTTAAACTGTTGTATTCGGTGTCAATGGGAGGGTTAATGTGCGCAGAGCGTATTATGTTTGACATCTGTAAATAATACGTTTTCATTCCATTTTCAGAATTGAATGTAGTCAGGATATACTGTTTCGTAGCATCTGAAACCTCTTCCTGTAAGTCTTTTAATTGGCTGTTTTCCATAATCATTAGAATTTAAAAGATGAATAATTAGATTGATGGGGAGAGGAAGAAGTGCTAATAAAAAAGCGGTTTCGCCTGTCCCATTGTCTAACATACCGACGGCAGGTTTAGAGGTGCATTAACACTCTCTATGGGGGTACGAAACCGCCCATATAAGAGTTCACATACGAACATAAAAATGCTCGCAGCGATAGTAGGCAGGTTTCCCCACCGTCTGTTAATATGTTAGACGTTGCAAATGTAGCCTTATTAATCCAATTCGCAAAATATTGGAGATATTTATTGGTGCTTAGTGAAGCTAGTTTTCTTACAATGCAAAAAGATTTAGTGAATGGTTAATATGTAAAAATCCCCGGATAATGTAATTGTCCGGGGATGAATTATTCAAGTAAGAGAATATTGAATTATTTAATTCTTTTGTAACCATATACAGCCAAATCGCCCAATTCCTCTTCAATGCGGAGTAACTGATTGTATTTAGCCATACGGTCGGAGCGGCTTAAAGAACCTGTCTTGATCTGTCCGCTGTTAGTAGCTACTGCGATATCGGCGATAGTAGCATCTTCTGTTTCACCTGAACGGTGAGAAGTAACAGTAGTATATCCATGACGGTGAGCCATTTCGATAGCGTTCAGTGTTTCTGTCAGCGAACCGATTTGGTTTACTTTAATCAGGATAGAGTTGGCACAGCCTTTTTCGATACCCATTGCAAGGAAATCTACGTTGGTTACGAACAGGTCGTCACCTACCAACTGGCAACGGTTGCCGATGCGTTCGGTCAGTTTTTTCCAGCCTTCCCAGTCGTTTTCGTTCATACCGTCTTCGATAGAGTCGATAGGGAATTTGTTGATTAGTTCTTCCAGGTAGTCAACTTGTTCTGCGGAAGTACGTTTCTTACCTTTTTCACCTTCAAACTTGGTATAATCGTAAATACCATCGTGGTAGAATTCGGAAGAAGCACAGTCCATACCGATCATAACGTCTTTGCCCGGTTCGTATCCTGCTGCTTTGATAGCGGCCAGAATAGAATTCAAAGCATCTTCCGTACCTTCGAGGTTAGGTGCGAAACCACCTTCATCACCTACAGCAGTGCTAAGGCCACGGTCTTTCAAGACTTTCTTTAAAGCGTGGAATACTTCAGCACCCATGCGCAGACCTTCTCTGAAAGAAGGAGCACCTACGGGACGGATCATAAATTCCTGGAATGCGATCGGAGCATCGCTATGTGAACCACCGTTGATGATGTTCATCATCGGTACAGGCATTACATACGTATTTGTTCCACCGATATAGCGGTATAGAGGAAGATCCAGATAGTTGGCAGCAGCTTTAGCTACGGCAAGAGATACACCGAGAATAGCGTTAGCACCTAAATTCGATTTAGTCTTAGTGCCGTCCAATGCCAGCATTGTGTAGTCGATACCTCTCTGATTGAGTGAAGACATACCAATCAGTTTCGGAGCGATGATTTTATTTACATTATCAACCGCTTTTTGTACTCCTTTTCCACCATAGCGCTGTTTGTCACCATCGCGAAGTTCCAATGCTTCGTGTTCACCTGTGGAAGCGCCTGACGGCACAGATGCACGTCCCATAATGCCGGATTCCAATACTACGTCAACTTCTACTGTGGGGTTACCTCTTGAATCGAGAATTTCTCGAGCTACAATTTTTTCAATTTTCATCGTTTCTATTGTTTTTGAATAAGATTTCTGCAAAAGTACGGACTTGACGGGGAGTGAGAAATCACTATAAATAGGTATTCTTTTTGTGCCTATTCCCTATATGTCGTTAGTCCGACCTTATACTATAACAACGGGACGATGCTTTTTGTTTGAGTGCGGCGGGGTGAATTTGCAGGATTTTAATCTTCGATAATAACCCCTAACAGTGGAAGCAAATCCATTGCTTGCAGGGAAGTGATGACAGCCCCTTTCAGATCGCTGATGTTAAGCGTGATTCCGCTGATACGGGAAGTGCGCAAATCTATTCCGCGAAGCGGAGCGTGTGAAAAATCGGCTTCTACGAGATCGCAACTCTCAAATGCGACGGATGAAAAACGGCAGTCGTTCAGACTTCCGTTGCGGAGCTGGCTGTGTGCAAAACGTACCTGGTTCATTTTACTCATAGCCAGATTGATATAACCTGCGTTGCAGTCATGCAGCAAGACGTGATTCATTGTTGTTTCCGATAAATTGGTACCCAATAGCTTGCAGGAAATGAATTCTACCCGGTAGAGCGAACTTTCAGCGAAAGAAATGTTGGATAAGTCGCAGTTCTCGAACCTGACATCGGTCAGTTGGGAGGAACGGAATTTACATTCGCTGAATGTCTGATGCTGAAAGGTGCAGTTTTTGAAACTTTTATAAGATTTGTCGATGCCTTCTTCTTTTCCTTTGCAGAATAAAAGATGAGAGACGGTTTCTTCTCTGTCGAGCCATTCCTGTAGGGTAATAGTACTGACTTCCTGTTCTTCCATCATGGGAGGAACAACGCGGACGGGTTTGGTTGGGTTTCTTTTAATCATGCCGTAAAGGTAGGATTTATATTCGAATTATTAAATCTGTTTTCCCACATATCCGCCGGCTAACGTTGCGGCTAATCCTATTCCTATACTTAATAATGTATATAGAACAAATGCTCCGTAAAATTCTCCTTTCAGCAGACCTACGCCGTCACTGGAGAAAGTAGAGAACGTTGTGAAACCTCCACATAAACCCGTTGTCAGAAACAAACGGACCTCGAACGGAAGGTGGAATCGCTCTGAAAGGGCATAGAACAGGCCGATGAGAAAACTGCCGAGAAGATTGACCGTGAAAGTGGCCCATGGAAAATGATAAGGGACGATTCGTTCGTGCATTAACAACTGGATGAAATAACGCAGTGCACTACCGGTTCCTCCACCGATAAAGATATAGATAACTTCTTTACTCATTTGATTGAAAGATTGATATTATTTGTAGGCGGCTTCAAAATCTTTTTCGAATTGCTGGAAGCCTCCGGGATAAACAAGATTGATTTGTTCTGAAACGGTTGACGGATCATTTTTGTTTTGCAGAACGGATATGAACTTTTTGAATATCTCGCGGGGAACGCTCTCTATCCAGAAGGTGACAAGCGCATGCGAAAGGATATAAGAGTATTGCTCGTCCGTCATTTGCTGTTTCATAAATTTGCCCTGGCTGCTATTTAAAAATGTAGGAAGGTTTACTTCTCCCAGCATATACATCGTCCGAACTCTCCCTTGTTCGTATTCGGTAAATGTGTGGCGGACTGCTTTTTTGTGAATGGTGCAATGTTCGAAGTACTCCGACAGTCCTTCGTTAAGCCAGCTTGGAGGACGCTTGCCGAGAATCTGCGAAACGAAATGATGACTCAGTTCGTGATAGATAATGGCAAGACTTCTCTCCCGTCCATTCTCCCGTCCTAAGATGACTGCCTTTTGTAGCTTAGGTGAGTATGCACCACTTGCCTTGATAGGCAGAGACACATTGATACTTTCTAAGTAATCGATTGCTTCTCTTCTATTTTCAAATACATATAGTTGGAGGCTCAGCGTATCGGGCAGTCCGAATTGTGAATAGAAATCAACCTCATGTTGAAGAAACTGTTCTATCTTCTTCCGGTCTTTGTCGGGAAGCGGGTCACCGCCATATTCCACTTTTACGGTTTGGGCATGAAGCAAACCGCAGAAAAAGAAGACCGGGAAGAAAAGTAAAAATATGCGCATGATACATCTATTATTTCAGGTTGTGTAGCTTCATATATTTCTTTTTATCACGTTTACTCATGTCCTGCATGATAAGGTCATGGTCGGTCACAGCCTGATAGATGGTTTTCTCTTCCGGTTTCACATCTCCTTCAGTTGTGCGGAATACAGGAATAAAGTGGGAGTAAGGGTATCCGGATGATAATCCTCCTTTGAACTTATTTTCATCCAGAAAAAAGAAAGAGATGGCACCACCTGTGGGGCCTGCCTTTCCTATGGCTTGTCCAACTTGTACTTCTTCGCCTGGTTCGATAAAATTCTCGTTCATCACCAGATAGGCTGCAAAAGTCTGATCGGGATGATAGATGAGCAGCTGTTGCGGGTTGGTGGTTTTACAGGCTATTCCGCTGCGGGTGGCGTAGATTGTATCACCTTGTTTGATGTGAAAATTCAAGGTCTTGAATGGTTCACGCGGATCGGTTTTCCAGGCTGTCTTTTGATTGTTCTTTACGGGTAAGGCATAAGGAGTCTGAATATTGAAATCTTTAGGAAATTTGCCCCGGTAGAACGTATAAGAAGAGGCACTTTTAAACGGATTGTCTACTTGTGCGTTCTTTTCTATTTTAAATATAGTGTTTTTTCCGTTACTTAAATTGTAGGAACGGTCGTTGGCACGATACAGATAATAGTCGCAATAGTCTTCATTGTAGTAATTGAGTTCGGTAGCTCCCTGAGCATCTTTTTCCCATTTTGACTCGATGATACCGTATGGACGTTCCAGCAGTTTACGTAAAGACTGCGCGGAAGTGCAGCTGGCGGACAATGTGAAAATCAATAGAGCGATCAATTTAAGGTGCTGTGCCATATTCTAAATAGTAAAGTGTTTATTGATATAGTTGGGATAATACGTTGCAAATATAGAAAGATTATGTAATATGCGTCTTTAATCCTTTTAATTTCTTCACCATAGACACTATATTTTTTCTAGCTTCTGGATTTGTTATCTGCTTTATATTTAAATGTTTATCCCGTTTCAACTTCTATATCCTTCTATATTTTCTTTATAAAGAAAAACACCTCTATTGTTTCCTGTCTATCTTTGCCATACGATTATTAACTAACTCATTTATATCATGAAGAACATGAAAATAGGAACTGCAATGTGGGTCTGCCTGTTGCTCTCTTTTTTCTTCGGCACATCAGCAAAGGCCGAAAGTATCACTTCTCCAGACGGACAATTAAAACTTAATTTCTCTGTCAACATGCAAGGAGAACCGGTGTATGAACTCTCTTATAAAGGAAAAGAGGTGATTAAACCTTCGAAACTGGGACTGGAATTGAAAAATGATCCCGGACTGATGAATGGATTCACTCTGGCCGATATTAAAACTTCTGCTTTTGATGAAACATGGGAACCGGTGTGGGGAGAGGTGAAATCGATCCGCAACCATTATAATGAAATGGCTGTTACCCTGAATCAAAAGGCGCAAGATCGTAATCTGATTATTTGTTTTCGTCTTTATAATGATGGCTTGGGGTTCCGCTATGAGTTCCCGCAGCAAAAGAATCTGAATTACTTCGTTATAAAAGAAGAACATTCGCAGTTTGCTATGGCCGGCGATCATACGGCATTCTGGATTCCAGGCGATTATGATACGCAGGAATATGACTATACCGAATCCAAGCTTTCAGAGATTCGCGGATTGTTGCAAGGGGCAATTACTCCAAATGCTTCTCAAACTCCTTTTTCACCAACAGGTGTGCAGACATCTTTGCAAATGAAGACAGCCGACGGGTTGTATATCAATCTGCATGAAGCGGCTTTGGTTGATTATTCTTGTATGCATCTGAACCTTGACGATCAGAACCTGATTTTTGAATCATGGCTGACTCCTGATGCAAAAGGGGATAAAGGTTATATGCAAACGCCTTGCCGTTCACCCTGGCGCACGGTGATTGTCAGTGATGATGCTCGTGATATTCTGGCTTCCAAATTGACTTTGAACTTGAATGAACCTTGTGCCTACGAAGATGTTTCCTGGATTAAGCCGGTGAAATACATCGGTGTGTGGTGGGAAATGATTACCGGAAAAAGTTCCTGGTCGTACACGGATGATGTTTATTCTGTGAAACTGGGACAGACGGATTATTCCCAAACAAAACCGAGCGGGCGTCATGCAGCCAATAATGACAAAGTGAAGCGTTACATTGACTTTGCTTCAGAGCATGGATTCGACCAGATCTTAGTGGAAGGCTGGAATGAAGGCTGGGAAGACTGGTTCGGAAATTCGAAGGATTATGTCTTTGATTTCGTAACTCCGTATCCTGATTTTGACGTGAAGATGCTCAATGCGTATGCAAAGGAAAAAGGAGTGAAGCTGATGATGCATCACGAGACTTCCGCTTCTGTACGTAACTACGAGCGCCATCTTGATAAAGCCTATCAGTTTATGATAGATAACGGATACAATGCTGTGAAGAGCGGGTATGTAGGTAATATTATTCCGCGTGGAGAACATCATTACGGACAGTGGATGAACAATCATTATTTATATGCGGTGGAAAAAGCGGCCGAATATAAGATCTGTGTAAATGCTCACGAAGCAACCCGTCCGACAGGATTATGTCGCACATATCCGAATCTGATCGGTAATGAATCGGCTCGTGGCACGGAATATGAAGCCTTTGCAGGGAATAAGCCGTTCCATACCACCTTGCTTCCTTTCACCCGTCAGATTGGTGGACCGATGGATTATACACCGGGTATCTTTGATACAAAACTTTCTTTCCTGTCAGGCGACCACAGTTTTGTACGTACAACTTTGGCAAAACAGTTGGCACTTTATGTAACGATGTACAGTCCTTTGCAAATGGCAGCCGACCTTCCGGAGAGTTACGAACGTCACATGGATGCATTTCAATTTATCAAGGATGTAGCCGTTGATTGGGATGACAGCAAGTATCTGGAAGCGGAACCGGGAGATTATATTACCGTAGCACGTAAGGCAAAAGGTACTGATAACTGGTTTGTAGGTGGTATCACCGATGAGAATCCCCGTACTTCTGCTTTTACACTTGATTTTCTCGAACCGGGAAAACAATATGTAGCTACTCTTTATGCTGACGGAAAGGAGGCGGATTTTGAAAAGAATCCTACTTCTTACCAGATAAAAAAAGGACTTGTTACAAACAAGAATAAGATGTCTGTGAAGCTGGCACGTAGCGGAGGATTTGCAGTAAGTTTGATTGAAGCAACTCCCGCTGACTTGAAAACGATCAAGAAATGGAAATAAGATTCCGGTAAAAAGATTGTTTTCGGATTCCCCGCTTTTTAATAAATATTAGTTGTGCTTCGCAAAGAAAACTAAAACTTTGCGGAGCGCTTTTTTTATAGGACGAATTCTTTTTTGTACTTTTGCGCCATCTTTTTTAAAACATCATCAATAAAGAGAACAACATGGGAGGTTTTTTCGGAACAGTCTCGAAAACTAGCTGCGTGACTGATTTATTCTACGGCACAGATTATAACTCACATCTGGGTACCAAGCGAGGAGGACTCGCAACATACAGTGAGGAAAAAGGTTTTATACGCTCCATTCACAATTTGGAAAGTACTTATTTCCGAACCAAGTTTGAAGGAGAACTGGACAAATTCAAAGGAAACGCCGGCATCGGCATCATTAGCGACACAGACGCACAACCTATCATCATCAATTCTCACCTCGGGCGCTTCGCCATTGTCACAGTCGCTAAAATAGTCAATATCCAGGAATTGGAAGAAGAACTTCTCAGTCAAAACATGCACTTCGCCGAACTTAGTTCGAGCAACACCAACCAGACGGAACTTATCGCATTACTTATTATACAAGGCAGAACTTTTGTGGAAGGTATCGAAAATGTGTTTAAGCACATTAAGGGTTCTTGTTCGATGTTGCTTCTGACGGAAGATGGTAGTATCATCGCTGCCCGTGACCGATGGGGACGTACTCCGGTGGTGATTGGAAGGAAAGACGGTGCTTATGCTGCAACGAGCGAATCGTCCAGTTTTCCGAATCTGGATTATGAGATTGAGAGATATTTAGGTCCCGGTGAGATTGTCCGTATGTATGACGATCATGTTGACCAGCTTCGCAAGCCCAATGAGGATATGCAGATTTGCTCGTTTTTGTGGGTGTACTACGGTTTCCCGACTTCTTGTTATGAAGGAAAGAATGTAGAGGAAGTGCGTTTCACCAGCGGATTGAAAATGGGACAGACAGATGAATCGGAAGTGGATTGTGCTTGCGGTATTCCTGATTCGGGAGTGGGTATGGCTTTAGGATATGCCGAAGGAAAGGGGGTTCCTTACCATCGTGCTATTTCAAAATATACACCGACATGGCCTCGTAGCTTCACTCCGAGCAATCAGGAGATGCGTTCGCTTGTTGCTAAGATGAAGTTGATTCCCAACCGTGCCATGCTGCAAAATAAACGTTTGTTGTTCTGTGACGATTCAATCGTGCGGGGAACTCAATTACGTGACAATGTGAAGATTCTGTATGATTACGGAGCAAAGGAGGTGCACATGCGTATCGCTTGTCCGCCATTGATTTATGCTTGTCCGTTTGTTGGTTTTTCGGCTTCTAAAAATGCATTGGAGTTGATTACCCGTCGTATTATCAAGGAACTGGAAGGGGATGAGAATAAGAACCTGGAGAAATATGCTACTACCGGTTCTCCGGAATACGATAAGATGGTTAGTATTATTGCAGAGCGTTTCGGTCTCAGTTCATTGAAATTTAATACACTGGAAACGCTGATTGAGGCTATCGGATTACCTAAATGCAAGGTTTGTACACATTGCTTTGATGGTAGCAGCCATTTTTAAAGTAGTCAAATAGGATATTTAAGTATCCGGATAAAAGTATACAATAAAAAGAGCCGTGAATTGCTTTGTAATTCACGGCTCTTTTTTTACCTTTACGGCACTATAAACTATCAATTTGTAAATTGTAATTAGTAACTTGTAATTAAAACAATATGACTTTAGTAGACAGATTTTTAAAGTATGTAAGCTTCGATACACAATCTGATGAATCGACAGGGCTTACTCCAAGTACTCCGAAGCAGATGATTTTTGCTGAATACTTGAAAAAAGAGTTGGAATCTTTGGGATTGGAAGATATTACTTTGGATGAGCATGGCTATCTTTTTGCTACACTTCCTGCCAATATAAATAAAGAAGTACCCACTATCGGGTTTATTGCCCACATGGATACAAGTCCTGATATGACGGGTAAAGATGTCACTCCGCGCATTGTGGAAAAGTATGACGGTTCGGATATTGTGCTTTGTGCTGAAGAGAATGTAGTCCTTTCTCCATCACAATTCCCGGAATTGCTGGATCATAAGGGAGAAGACTTGATTGTAACCAACGGAAAAACGTTGCTCGGTGCCGACGACAAAGCCGGTATCGCGGAAATTGTATCAGCGATGGTTTATCTGAAGGAACATCCCGAAATCAAACACGGTAAAATCCGTATCGGCTTCAATCCTGACGAAGAAATCGGTGAAGGTGCTCATAAATTCGATGTAGAGAAATTCGGTTGTGAATGGGGATATACGATGGATGGAGGTGAAGTAGGGGAGTTGGAGTTTGAGAACTTTAATGCTGCTGCCGCAAAAATAACCTTTAAAGGACGTAATGTGCATCCGGGATATGCCAAGGATAAGATGATTAACTCTATCTATCTTGCCAATCAGTTTATTACGATGCTTCCCTCACAGGAAAGACCAGAACATACGACCGGCTATGAAGGATTCTATCATTTGATTGGTATTCAGGGGGATGTGGAGCAAAGCACTGTGTCTTATATCATCCGCGATCATGACCGTGCAAAATTTGAGAACCGTAAAAAAGAGATAGAACGTCTGGTAGCTCAAATGAACGCTGAATATGGAGCTGGTACTGCGACACTCGAACTGCGCGACCAGTATTATAATATGCGTGAGAAAATAGAACCGGTAATGCACATCATCGATACTGCTTTTGCAGCTATGGAAGCCGTGGGTGTGAAACCGAATGTAAAACCGATTCGTGGAGGTACGGATGGTGCGCAGCTTTCTTTTAAGGGATTGCCTTGTCCGAATATCTTTGCCGGTGGTCTGAATTTCCACGGTCGTTACGAATTTGTGCCTATCCAGAATATGGAGAAAGCAATGAAAGTGATCGTAAAAATAGCAGAACTGCTGGCTTCCAAATAAAAAGACGGTAAGCTCCGGTAATACTTAATACCTGATACTTAAAACTTAATACTTTAAAATAATGAAAACCACTCCGTTTACAGAGAAACATATAGCACTTGGTGCTAAAATGCACGAGTTTGCAGGTTATAATATGCCTATTGAATACTCCGGTATCATTGATGAACACATAACTGTTTGTCAAGGTGTCGGTGTATTTGATGTATCGCACATGGGAGAATTTTGGGTGAAAGGACCGCAAGCGTTGGCCTTTCTGCAGAAAATAACATCTAACAATGTGGCGGCACTGGCTCCGGGTAAAATACAATATACTTGTTTTCCGAATGAGGATGGGGGGATTGTAGATGATTTGCTGGTTTATCAGTATGAACCGGAAAAATACATGTTGGTGGTGAATGCTTCCAATATGGAAAAAGACTGGAACTGGTGTGTTTCTCACAATACGGAGGGAGCCGAGTTGGAAAATTCGTCGGATAACATAGCTCAACTTGCTATACAGGGTCCGAAGGCTATTTCGGTTCTGCAAAAGTTGACGGATATTGATCTTGCTACTATTCCTTATTATACATTTAAGGTTGGAACGTTTGCAAGTGAAGAGAATGTGATTATCTCCAATACGGGTTATACCGGTGCGGGAGGTTTTGAGCTTTATTTCTATCCGTCTGCGGCTGATTCTATATGGAAGGCTATTTTTGAAGCTGGTGAAGAGTATGGCATTAAACCTATCGGTTTGGGTGCCCGTGATACGCTCCGGTTGGAAATGGGCTTCTGTCTGTATGGCAATGATCTGGATGATACGACTTCTCCGATAGAAGCCGGATTGGGATGGATCACTAAGTTTGTGGAGGGCAAGGATTTTGTCAACCGTCCGATGCTGGAAAAACAGAAAGCGGAAGGTGTTACCCGTAAACTGGTTGGCTTTGAAATGGTTGATCGCGGAATTCCCCGTCATGGCTATGAACTGGTAAATGCTGAAGGCGAGCAAGTAGGAGTGGTTACTTCCGGTACGATGTCGCCTACCCGTAAGATTGGTATCGGCATGGGATATGTAAAGCCGGAATATAGTAAAGTGGGCACGGAAATCTGTATTGATATGCGTGGTCGGAAGTTAAAAGCAGTGGTAGTGAAACCTCCTTTTAGAAAATAAGAAATAAGCTGGTTGTTGTGTATAGCCCCGGATAAGTATCGACTCTATCCGGGGCTAACTTATTTTAGGACGTTATTGCAAAACATATCCGTAGATATGTTGTTTATCCCATAGAAATAATATAATTTTGTCATCAAATACGATGAAATAATGTCTCAATTACCTACTCTTATAGCTGACCTCGCACTGATATTGATCTGTGCCGGTGTTATGACTTTGTTGTTTAAGAAGTTGAAGCAACCTCTGGTCTTGGGATATGTAGTTGCCGGATTCCTGGCAAGTCCGCATATGCCGTATACTCCTTCAGTGATGGATACTGCCAATATTAAGACATGGGCAGATATTGGTGTCATTTTCTTACTGTTTGCTCTTGGTTTGGAATTTAGTTTTAAGAAGATTGTCAAGGTGGGTGGTTCTGCCATCATTGCTGCCTGTACCATCATCTTTTGTATGATTTTGTTGGGAATAGGAGTCGGCATGGGTTTCGGCTGGCACAGGATGGACAGTCTGTTCTTGGGCGGTATGATTGCGATGTCGTCTACTACTATTATTTATAAAGCTTTTGATGATTTAGGATTAAGGAAGAAGCAGTTCACCGGACTTGTGTTGAGTATCTTGATTTTGGAAGATATTTTGGCTATTGTATTAATGGTGATGCTTTCCACTATGGCGGTAAGCCAACATTTTGAAGGTACCGAGATGTTGGAGAGTATCGGGAAATTATTGTTTTTCCTTATTCTGTGGTTTGTTGTCGGTATCTATCTGATTCCTGAATTCTTGAAACGCTGCCGGAAATTGATGGGAGAGGAGACTCTGCTTATTGTGTCGTTGGCACTTTGTTTCGGTATGGTAGTGATGGCGGCTCATACAGGATTTTCTGCTGCATTTGGTGCATTTATAATGGGATCTATTCTGGCGGAAACAATCGAGGCGGAATCCATAGACCGGCTGGTGAAACCGGTAAAGGATCTTTTTGGAGCTATCTTTTTCGTATCGGTCGGTATGATGGTGGATCCTGCAATGATTGTAGAATATGCCGTACCTATTATAGTTATTACTTTGGCTGTTATCTTGGGACAGGCCGTTTTTGGTACATTCGGTGTTATTCTCTCCGGAAAGCCTTTAAAGACGGCTATGCAATGCGGCTTTAGTTTAACGCAGATCGGCGAATTTGCGTTTATTATTGCTTCTTTGGGAGTCTCTTTGCATGTAACGAGTGACTTTCTGTATCCGATAGTGGTAGCGGTTTCTGTGATTACTACTTTCCTGACTCCTTATATGATTCGTTTTGCCGAGCCGGCTTCTACTTTTGTGGATGCTCATCTTCCGGAATCATGGAAAAAAATAATGATGCGTTATTCTTCCGGTTCGCAAACAGCTCTGAATCACGAGAATTTGTGGAAGAAGCTAATCTTGTCAATGGTACGTATAACAGTTGTTTATTCAATTGTCAGTATGTCGATTATTGCACTTTCTTTTCGTTTTGTCGTGCCATTCTTTAAAGAGAATCTGCCTCATTTCTGGGCATCATTGTTGGGAGCGGTATTTATCATTCTGTGTATTGCTCCTTTCTTGCGTGCCATTATGGTGAAGAAAAATCATTCGGTTGAGTTTATGACCTTATGGCATGACAGCCGTGCCAACCGCGCACCGCTGGTATCGACAATCGTGATTCGTATTATGATAGCGGCACTTTTTGTTATCTTTGTTATTTCCGGATTATTTAAGGCGTCTATCGGATTGATTATTGGAGTGGCTGTACTTGTTGTATTGTTGATGGTATGGTCTCGCCGTTTGAAGAAGCAATCGATATTGATTGAACGTCGTTTCTTTCAGAATCTCCGTTCCAGAGATGTACGTGCAGAGTATCTGGGAGAGAAAAAGCCGGAGTATGCCGGTCGTTTGTTGTCGCATGATTTGCATCTTGCCGATATGGAAATTCCGGGTGAATCCAGTTGGGCGGGAAAGACATTGATGGAGCTGAATCTGGGGAAGAAGTTTGGAGTTCATGTTGCTTCTATTCTTCGTGGAAAGAGGAGGATTAATATCCCCGGTGGTTCTGTCCGCCTGTTTCCGATGGATAAGATACAGGTGATAGGTACAGATGAACAATTAAGTGTGTTTAATGAGGCGATGCAAAACGGAGCGAAGATAGACTGGGAGGTCTATGAAAAGAGCGAGATGGCTTTGAAGCAGTTTATCATTGACAGTGATTCTGTTTTTCTGGGTAAAACGATTCGTGAATCGGGTATCCGCGACAAATATCATTGTATGATAGCCGGTGTTGAAAGTGAAGACGGTACACTGATGGTTCCTGATGTAAATGCTCCACTCGAAGAAGGCGATGTTGTTTGGGTGGTAGGCGAAAAAGAGGATGTGTACCAATTAGTCGATCAAAAAAACGAAAAAGTACAAGCAGGATAAGAATGGAATACTTATTTTTGCAACGATAAAAACTTAAAATAATAATATCATGAAGAGTGATCCGAAAGAATGTCTGTATTGCCAGAACAATGAAACGCTGCATAATCTGATGATTGAGATTGCGCAATTGAGTGTGTCACGTGTGTTTTTGTTTAAGGAACAAACCTACCGTGGACGTTGTCTTGTTTCTTATAAAGACCATGTGAACGATTTGAATGAATTGAGTGATGAAGATCGTAATGCTTTTATGGCAGATGTAGCGCGTGTCACTCGTGCCATGCAAAAAGCTTTCCAGCCGGAAAAGATTAATTATGGTGCTTACTCGGATAAATTGTCTCATTTGCATTTTCATTTAGCTCCTAAGTATGTGGATGGTCCTGATTATGGAGGTACATTCCAAATGAACCCAGGGAAGGTTTATCTGACTGATGCAGAATATCAGGAATTGATTGATGCTGTTAAGGCAAACCTATAAACGGTAAATTTTGCGGGGTGCCCTGAAAGGGCTTAATTATATAGCGTAGGGCAACGCCCTACGTAAAAACGGCAATCTGAATTTGCGCCCTGAAAGGGCATAATTGTATACAGTTCTGCCCTTTCAGGGCTTGTGGCTGGTGTGTTTTTTTCGTAGGGCGTTGCCCTACGCTGTATAATTAAGCCCTTTCAGGGCACCCCCAATAAATATATAATTGTAAGGCTTTCAGCCTAACCGATAAATTCTCATTTAACCGCTAAATTCCCATTTATTATTCTTCACTGTCAAAATCGAAATCAAAGTCGAAATCATCCATGAACTCCGGAGTTGTAAATTCTTCCAGTTCCCGACGATCTTTCTTGGTCGGACGTCCGGTTCCACGTGCACGGTCTACGAATCCGCTGATTTTACTCATTTCAAGCAGTTCGTATTGATCGGGAGTAGTTACGTTTTCCATCATTTCCGATACAAGTTTGGCTCCCACACGTTTTTCAATAGTTTGTAATACCTTGAATGAATAAGTGATAGGCGGTTTCTTCACCTGAATAACGTCTCCCGGTTTTATCATACGGGCAGCTTTGGCTAGAGAACCGTTGATGGTAATACGTCCTTTTTTGCAGGCTTCTGCTGCAATCGTACGTGTCTTGAAGATGCGGACAGCCCACATCCATTTATCTATTCTTGCTTCGGCCATTTTAGTTAGTTGTTTAGTGATAAGCAATTCGTTGGTTAGTATCAGTTGACGTTGTCATTTATCGCTAACCGTTCATTGCTATCTTTATTTTTATAGGACTAGTCTATTATTTTTTATTGAACTGGTTCATCGTGATGTCAATACCGGCGAGACAGAAACTTTTTATAATTTCCCCTGCCATCTCCAGTCTTTCATCCATTGTTTTCCAATCTTCGTCAGTGAAGTGTCCGAGTACATAATCAACCTGTCCGCCACGTGGAAAATCATTTCCGATACCAAATCGCAGGCGGGCATAGTTTTGAGTGCCCAGAATAGCGGCGATATGCTTCAATCCATTATGTCCTGCATCACTCCCTTTTCCCTTCAGGCGTAAAGTTCCAAAGGGAAGAGCCAGATCATCTACTACGATCAGTACATTTTCCAATGGAATATTTTCTTTCTGCATCCAATAGCGAACGGCCAGTCCGCTTAGGTTCATAAAAGTCGATGGCTTAAGCAGAATCAACTGGCGTCCTTTGATAGAAAAGCTGGTAGTGAATCCATATCGTCCATCCATAAAAGGGGGAGCGTTATTGATTCTAGCCAATGCTTCTACTGTCATGAATCCGATATTATGTCGGGTTTCATGATATTCGGGACCAATGTTTCCCAGTCCGACAACTAAGTATTTTATCATCGTATTTCCGTAAAACAGTTCATTAATATAGAAAGAGAAACGCAGATTAATACAAATTAATGCAGACTGAACATCTGCTTTAATCTGCATTAATCTGCGTTTGAAGTATATCTCTTTACAGGGATAATCTCAATTACTTACCAGCGGCTGCTGCTGCACCTCTTGCTGCACGAGTCAACTTAACAGCACATACAACGGCTTCTTTTGCACTAATCAGTTCAAGACCTTCGAAGCTCAATTCGCCAACTTTAACAGTCTTACCCAATCCCAGGTGAGAAACGTTAACGGTCAACTTTTCAGGAATTACATTGTACAAAGCTTTCACTTTGATCTTACGCATCTGCAGTGCAAGTTTACCACCGGCTTTCACACCTTCTGCAAGACCTTCCAACTGTACAGGAACTTCCATTACGATAGGTTTAGCTTCGTCAATTTGATAGAAGTCAACGTGTAGGATAGTATCTTTTACCGGGTGGAACTGAATATCTTTCAGGATAGCGTTTACTTTTTTGCCATCGATAATCAGGTCTACAACGTAGATGTGCGGAGTATAAACCAAGTTACGAAGTCCTTCGTTAGTCACTGTGAAGTGAACTACTTCATTACCTCCGTAAAGTACACAAGGTACACCACCGTTTTTACGAATTTCTTTCAAAGCTCTTGCTTGTTCTGAAGAGCGTTCTGCAATTGTTCTTGCAGTTCCTTTTACTTCAATTGATTTCATTTCTTTAAAAATTTGTGTTACTCTAAATTAAGTTAGTTTGCTTAATTCACCATCACACGATGTGGATTATCACACGATGTTGCAAAAAAGCGGTGCAAAAGTACATCTTTTTTTTGAAATATCAAAGAGTTACTTTCTTAAAAGTCAATATCAATCTTAATTTCGCTCTCCAATTTGTTTTCCCGGGCTTCTTCGATTGCTTTCCGTTCATTTTCTTCATCAGCTTCGATGTTCAGGCGGGCGATATATTCGTTTGCGTCGCTGCACTCAATGAAATTGACTGCTTCTTCGAGTCCTGCCATAAACTTCTGAAAGTCTTCCCTATATAGGAAGATTTTGTGTTTCTCGAAACTAACTTGAGAATCATCGCCTTCTCCCGTTATCACTTTTTTGCTCTCTGTAATAGCCAGGAACATTTCATCTTTACGATTCTTTTTTACGTCGAGGTAATAGATGCGTTTACCTGCCTTAATGGACTTGGAGAATACGATCTCCTTATCATTCATGTCTGCGCTCATTTTCTTTTTTAAATCTTCCATATCTTTCGGTCCGTTTATAATCGGCTTCAAAATTGGATATTTTTTTTAAACTGTCAAAAGAAAAAGCGCAGAGAATCAAATACTGCATTAAAAAATGTGATTTATTAGTGGAAACTCATTAAAAATATCTACTTTTGCAGTTCGATAACAACAGTATTAATTTGAATTATGATCAACAGAGTTCTTATTCGTCTTAAGATTATACAGATAGTATATGCCTATTATCAGAATGGCAGCAAAAATCTAGACTCAGCGGAGAAAGAGTTATTCTTTAGTCTTTCAAAGGCGTATGACCTTTACAACTATTTGCTAATGCTGATGATAGCATTGACAGAGTATGCACAAAAACGTATTGATGCGGCAAAAGCTAAATTGGCACCTACGAAAGAGGAGTTGTATCCCAACAGGAAGTTCGTAGATAACAAGTTTATTGCTCAATTGGAAGTCAATAAACAATTGTCCGAGTTTATAGCCAATCAGAAAAGAACCTGGACAAACGACCAGGACTTTATCAAAGAGCTTTATGAGAAAATTGTAGAAACCGATATCTATAAAGATTATATGGCTTCTGATGACAACTCATACGAAGCTGATCGTGAACTGTGGAGAAAAATCTATAAGACATACATCTTCAATAATGATTCTCTTGACCAGGTATTGGAAGACCAGAGTCTGTACTGGAATGATGATAAAGAAATTGTAGACACGTTCGTCTTGAAAACAATCAAACGCTTTGATGAAAAGAAGGGTGCCAACCAGGAACTGCTTCCGGAATTTAAGGATGACGAAGATCAGGAGTTTGCACGTCGTCTGTTCCGTCGCACCATTTTGAATTCTGACTATTATCGTCATTTGGTGAGTGAGAATACAAAAAACTGGGATTTGGACCGCATCGCATTTATGGATGTAATCATTATGCAGACTGCATTAGCAGAAATTCTTAGTTTCCCGAACATTCCGGTCAGTGTTTCGTTAAATGAATATGTAGAGATAGCGAAGTTGTATAGCACAGCTAAAAGCGGTAGCTTTATCAACGGTACGCTGGATGGAATAGTTAATCAATTAAAAAAAGAAGGTAAGTTGACTAAAAACTGATACCTTTGTCCATATAGTAGAAACTAAAACAGATTATTTATGAACGTATTGACTGTATTATTGCAAGCTCCTGCCGGTGCTGCCGGAGGTGGAAGTATGATGTGGATCATGCTGATAGCTATGTTTGTTATCATGTATTTCTTTATGATCCGTCCTCAGAATAAGAAGCAAAAAGAAATAGCAAATTTCCGTAAATCTCTTCAGGTAAATCAGAATGTGATTACTGCAGGTGGTATCCACGGAACAATCAAGGAAATTACTGACGATTACATAGTACTTGAGATTGCTTCTAATGTAAAGATTAAAATAGACAAGAATTCTATTTTCGCTGATGCGTCAGCTGCTAGCAATCAATCTAAATAATAGTTGATAAATAAGTGCCTATGTTTGATCGTAGGAAAATAGAATATACATATTTAAAACTATCAAAGAAAATTAAGGATTTTCTGCTCAGTGATAAGAGCAGAGAGTTCTTAATTTTTTTATTTTTCTTCTTGATAGCCGGTGGATTTTGGCTGCTTCAGACTTTGAATAGTGACTATGAAGCGGAGTTTTCCATTCCGGTGCGAATGAAAGATGTTCCCAATAATGTAGTGCTGACTTCGGAACCGCCTTCCGAACTTCGCGTCAGAGTGAAAGATAAAGGTACGGTGCTGCTCAATTATATGCTGGGGAAAAGTTTTTTCCCGGTAAATCTAGGTTTTCTTGATTATAAAGGAAAAGATAATCATGTGAAGATTTACGCATCTGATTTTGAGAAAAAGATATTGAGTCAATTGAATGTGTCTTCCAAAATTCTTTCAATCAAGCCGGATACATTAGAGTATATCTATTCTGAAGGAAAGTCTAAGTTAGTACCTGTCCGCTTTCAGGGAAAAGTGACAGCCGGACTTCAATATTATGTATCAGATACGATTTGTAATCCGGACTCTGTATTAGTTTATGCTCCGGAAGGAATTCTGGATACTATTACCACCGCATATACTCAAAAGATAAACCTGGAGAATATTTCAGATACAACCCGGCGACGAATTCCGCTGAATTCTGAAAGAGGAGTGAAGTTTGTTCCGGCTTCGGTAGAAATGACCTTTCCGGTAGATATTTATACGGAGAAAACAGTAGAGGTGCCATTACACGGAGTTAATTTCCCGGCTGATAAGGCATTACGTACCTTCCCTTCCAAAGTTCAGATTACTTTCCAGGTGGGATTGAAGCGGTTCCGCAGCATAAAAGCAAGCGATTTTATCATCAATATTTCTTACGAAGAGTTGTTGAAGCTCGGTTCTGATAAATATACGGTTAAATTGAAGTCGTTTCCGAGCGGAATCAATCAAATCCGTATTGTTCCTGAGCAAGTAGACTTCTTGATAGAACAAATTACTTCTAATGTCGATTAAGATTGGTATAACCGGTGGTATCGGTAGCGGGAAAAGTGTGGTTTCCAGATTATTTGGAATAATGGGAATTCCTGTTTATATTTCAGATATAGAAGCAAAGCGTATCACGCAGACAGATCCGGTGATTTGTCAGGAACTTTGTGCGCTGGTCGGTCAGGATGTGTTTCAAAATGGTGTGTTGAATCGTTCTTTGCTGGCATCCTATATGTTCGGTCATCCGAATCGTGTGCAGAAAGTGAATGAAATTATTCATCCACAGGTGAAAGAAGATTTTCGTCGGTGGGCTGCCCGGTTTGGTGGTGAACAATTGGTAGGTATGGAGTCTGCCATACTTGTGGAAGCCGGTTTTAGGAGTGAAGTTGATTTTCTGGTTATGGTGTATGCGCCGCTGGAAGTGAGAGTGGAGCGCGCCATAAAACGGGATTGTTCATCGAGAGAACAGGTGATGAAGCGTATTGAGGCACAAATGAGTGATGAAGTTAAGAGAAGTCATGCTGATTTCGTGATAGTCAATGATGATGAAACACCGTTAATTCCGCAGGTTTTGGAGCTTATTTCTTTGCTATCTAAAAATAATCATTACCTTTGCTCCGCAAAAAATAATTAATAAATAAAAGGATATATACTATGTTGAAGACTATCTTGTCTATCTCAGGTAAACCGGGATTATACAAACTTATTTCGCAAGGAAAAAATATGTTGATTGTTGAATCAGTCAATGCTGAGAAGAAACGTTTCCCCGCTTATGGTAATGAAAAAATTATTTCTTTGGCCGATATAGCAATGTATACGGACGATGCAGAAGTGCCTTTGTATGATGTGCTGGAAGCTATAAAAGAGAAAGAGAAATCAGCGCAGGCTTCTATCGACCCGAAAAAGGCTACTCCTGAACAATTGCGTGAATACTTGGCTGAAGTATTACCAAACTTTGATCGTGAACGCGTATATGTAGCAGATATCAAGAAATTGGTAGCTTGGTATAACATCTTGATTTCTAATGGAATCACAGAATTTAAACCGGAAGGTGAAGTTAAGGAAGAAGCAGCTGCAGAATAATCTGTACCGTTTATTTAATCAAAAATAGAGAACATGATAAGCATTTTAAATGCTTATCATGTTTTTTCGTATAAACACTTGTATGTTCAGAAAAAAATTAGTATTATTTGGGTAATCTTTTACTAAAATAAATATCTTCTACTTATATTATAAATAATGATGCTTTTTTATGTATCTTTGTCGCTGTTCACTATTCTTGGGAATAGCAGTAGTGAACGGTGAATAACAATAGAGAACAAAAGCGTTATAAAGATATTATTCAAGACTTGAGATCTGGACAATATTGAACTACTTAGGAATAATGTTTAAACGCTCGTGTTCTGCCATGTATGTAAATATGTGGTTGAACATTAGTTGTTTTGCATGATTTAGTTAGTAGATGTCTAAAGCGTCAAGGGGGGGATAATTGTAGTAAGTTCCCACGCTTTTTATTTTTAATAGCCTTCTAGGGGAGCAGACGGTTTTTGATATAGGGTATGGAGACAATAACAAATAAAGAAGTAAACGTCCGTTTGGACAATGAAAAAGGGACATTATGCCTGACAGGTTTGTTGGCAGGTACAATGGTATTCCTTTACGATTCACAGGGAGAATTAAAAGGCAAACATAAATTTGCTTTGCCTTCATTGACTATGGAAATCCCTCAACAGGGTACCTATGTTTTGGTAATGAGCCATCCGAATTGCCAACCGGAAGTCCGGAGATTTACATATTCAGAGATATAAATAATACCGGTATGCTTCTTATCAAGCATACCGGCATTCTATTTAAATGGAAACTCTTAATTTCTGAATACCAATCCGTCTCCACCAGCGTCAACGGTAATTGCTTTGCTGCGGTCGACTTCTTGGGAAAGTAACTTTTTGGATAGATCGTTCAATAGATAACGTTGAATAGCCCTCTTTACCGGACGAGCTCCAAATTCTGGATCATATCCCACTTGAGATAAGAAGTCCAATGCTCCTTCCGTCAGTTTCAGTTCCACTCCGTTTTCGGCAAGCATTTTCTGAACTCCCTTGATTTGTAAGAGTACGATCTGCTTGATTTCCTTTTCATTCAATGGTAAGAACATGATCGTTTCATCAATACGGTTCAGGAATTCCGGGCGAATCGTCTTTTTCAACATATTCATGACTTCCTTCTTCGTTTCTTCAATCACTTCTTCTTTATTGGAACCGTGCAACTTCTCCATCTGACTTTGTATATAAGAACTACCCATATTCGAAGTCATGATGATGATTGTATTTTTGAAGTTGACCACCCTTCCTTTATTGTCAGTCAGTCGTCCGTCATCCAATACCTGTAACAGGATATTGAAAACATCCGGATGAGCTTTTTCTATCTCGTCAAACAGGACAACAGAGTAAGGTTTCCGACGTATAGCTTCTGTCAGCTGACCGCCTTCATCATATCCTACGTATCCCGGAGGCGCTCCGACTAAACGGGAAACACTGTGCTTTTCCTGATACTCGCTCATGTCGATACGAGTCATCATCGTTTCGTCATCGAACAGGAATTCTGCCAATGCCTTCGCCAGTTCGGTCTTACCTACACCGGTGGTTCCGAGGAAAATGAACGAGCCAATCGGACGTTTCGGATCCTGTAATCCGGCACGACTACGGCGCACGGCATCTGCCACGGCTTCAATCGCTTCATCCTGACCGATTACACGTTGATGAAGTTCCTCTTCCAAGTGCAATAGTTTATCCTTTTCACTTTGCAGCATCTTGCTGACAGGAATACCTGTCCAACGGGAAACAACATCGGCAATGTCCTCAGCATCTACCTCTTCCTTAATCATGGCTTTATCGCCTTGCATATCACGTAGCTGCTTTTGAGTATCTTCTATCTCTTTGTCCAAAGCCTGAAGTTTACCGTAACGGATTTCGGCTACTTTACCATAGTCACCTTCACGTTCAGCTTTTTCTGCTTCAAATTTAAGATTCTCTATCTCAACCTTATTCTGCTGGATTTTATCCATCAGTGTTTTTTCACTCTGCCATTTGGCTTTAAAGGACTTTTCCTGTTCTTTAAGTTCGGCAAGCTCCTTACCGATGATTTCCAGTTTCGGTTTATCGTTTTCACGTTTAATAGCTTCCCGTTCGATTTCCAGCTGCTTGATTTTGCGGGAGATTTCATCCAGTTCTTCAGGAACAGAATCTACCTCCATACGCAGTTTGGCTGCAGCTTCATCCATCAGGTCAATGGCTTTATCCGGCAGGAAACGATCGGTAATATAACGGCTACTCAATTCGACGGCTGCAATGATGGCATCATCTTTGATACGCACATGGTGATGGTTCTCGTAACGCTCTTTCAGTCCACGAAGGATAGAAATAGTACTCAAGTTGTCCGGTTCATCCACTTGTACGATTTGGAAACGACGCTCCAAAGCTTTGTCCTTTTCGAAGTACTTTTGATATTCGTCGAGGGTTGTTGCTCCGATAGAACGTAGTTCTCCACGAGCTAAGGCAGGTTTTAGAATGTTTGCAGCATCCATGGCGCCTTCACCCTTTCCGGCTCCTACCAGTGTATGAATCTCATCAATGAACAGAATTATATCACCTTCTGATTTCTTCACTTCATTGACAACTGATTTCAGTCGTTCTTCAAACTCACCTTTATACTTTGCACCGGCAACCAGTGCTCCCATATCCAATGAATAGACCTGTTTGTTTTTCAGGTTTTCAGGTACATCTCCTCGAAGGATACGATGTGCCAAGCCTTCTACGATTGCTGTCTTACCAGTTCCCGGTTCACCGATTAGAATCGGATTATTCTTTGTACGGCGGCTCAATATCTGGAGTACCCGGCGGATTTCTTCATCACGTCCAATTACAGGATCCAGTTTTCCGCTACGGGCAGCTTCGTTCAGGTTGATAGCGTACTTTTCCAATGATTGATAAGTATCTTCACTAGATTGTGACGTTACTTTTTCTCCTTTCCTCAACTCGCTGATGGCATTGCGTAATTCTTTTTCCGTCATACCGGCATCTTTCAAGATAGTGGAGACGGTACTTTTCACAGTCAGCAATGCTAGTATGATATGCTCTAATGAAACAAACTCATCGCCCATTTCTTTAGAATACTGTGTTGCTTTCTGCAATACTTCGTTAGATTCACGACTCAGATACGGTTCTCCGCCGGATACTTTTGGCAGGGAGTCGATCTGTTTGTCGACAACAAGAGCTACCTGCTGTCCGTTCATGCCAAGTTTCTGGAAGATGAAGTTAGTGACATTTTCACCCACCTTCATTACTCCCTGCATGATGTGGACAGGTTCAATGGCTTGTTGTCCCCGGCTTTGTACCAGGTTCACGGCCTCCTGTACCGCTTCTTGAGATTTGATGGTAAAATTGTTAAAGTTCATATCTTTGTTCTCCTTTCTTATTTCACGTTTTTAATAACACCTAAGAGGGCGCAAAAGATTTGCCAAGTATAAAAATATGACAAAATAGCATGAGTATTAAGGAGTTAAAGGACAAAATGACCTTTTTATCTGGGAGTAACTGACGAATTTGCTATAAAATATCATTTGTTACCTGATACGCTTGTTTGTGTAATCTTAGCCTGTGATGAAAGAAAATAAATATTGAAAAGTGGATAAATAAAAGTATTGTAGTATCTTTATCCGCTGTAATAATATAGATGGTATATGAGTGATAAGCCCCAAATAAAACTTGCTGAAACAGTGGTGTTGATTGACGCTGCTTTTTTGAATTTTGTAATAACGGATATAAAAGGATATTTTGAAGAAACTTTGCATCGTTCTTTACAAGAGATAGACCTTTCGATGTTGACCACCTATATAACCTTGGATGCAGGGATTACAGAAGGGAAGAACGAGGTGCAATTTCTTTTTGTGTATGATAAAGAATCCAGTCGATTGCAATATTGTCAACCTTCCGGTTTGCAGGAAGAATTGAATGGAGTTGCGTTTCAGAGCCCTTATGGTGAATATTCTTTTGCCAGCGTTCCATCGGAAGGCATGGTGTCAAGAGAAGATTTGTTTTTGGATTTACTCTCTATCGTTTCCGATTCGGCAGACGTGAAAAGGATGATCGTTATTTCTTTCAATGAGGAGTATGGAAAGAAAGTGACTGATGCTTTGCATGAAGTGAAAGGCAAAGAGGTCATTCAATTCCGTATGAATGAGCCCGAACTTCCGGTGGATTATAAATGGGATATGCTGGCTTTCCCTGTCATGCAGGCGTTGGGGATAAAAGCGGAAGAATTGCAATAACTATTGTGCTTTTATTCTTTCTGTAATTCATTATTCGTCATTGATTTCTTAACTGTTAATCATAATTGCCGTGTCCGATTTTCGTTTAAAAGTATTTCAGAGCGTAGCGAAGAATCTAAGCTTTACGAAGGCTTCGCAAGAATTGTTTGTCAGTCAACCTGCTATCACCAAACATATTCAGGAGCTGGAGACTTACTATCAAGCTCGTTTGTTCGACCGTCAAGGGAGCAAAATCTCACTGACTAAGGCCGGAGAATTGCTGTTGAAACATAGCGAGAAAATCTTGGACGATTATAAACAATTAGAATATGAGATGCATCTGTTGCATAATGAATATATCGGCGAACTGAAATTGGGGGCCAGTACTACGATTGCGCAATATGTACTTCCTCCTCTGTTAGCGAACTTTATAGCCAAGTTTCCGCAAATCAATCTTTCTTTGATTAATGGAAATTCCCGGGGAGTGGAAGCTGCCTTGCAAGAGCATCGGATTGATTTGGGACTGGTCGAAGGGATCTTTCGCTTACCTAATCTGAAATATACTCCATTTTTGCAAGACGAACTGGTTGCCGTGGTGCATACACAGAGTAAATTAGCTGTCACGGATGAGATTACTCCGGAAGATTTGCTGAATATTCCTTTGGTTTTGCGGGAGAGGGGCTCCGGTACATTAGATGTGTTTGAACGTGCCTTATTGCAACATAATCTCAAACTTTCTTCTTTAAATGTATTGATGTATCTCGGTAGTACAGAGAGTATCAAGCTTTTTTTGGAACATACGGACTGTATGGGAATTGTTTCTATCCGTTCGGTGCATAAAGAGCTTGTAGCTGGCAATCTCCGTGTAGTCGAAATAAAAGGAATGCCGATGCTGCGCGAATTTAACTTTGTACAGCTGCAAGGGCAGGAGGGAGGATTGTCACAGGTGTTTATGCGTTTCGCCGGACATCATAGTAAAAGCCTGTAAGTTTGTCTTTTTCTCTCGTGCAATCGCTTCTCCAGAATAAGAAAAATGGTTCTTCGTCAAATTTGGTGGTAATCTCTTTTTTATTTCAACT
>NZ_QTMW01000040.1:0-55438 GCF_003604005.1 Bacteroides sp. OF03-11BH
AAGATGATTTTTCTGGTTTGGTGTCGTCTTTTAAGCTGCCGCATAACGAAAAATGGTAGCCGTAGTTGCCGGATTTACAGCACTTTCGTATCAATTTAGCACTTCGGTTCGTTAAAAGCACCAAAGTATCAAGTTGGCACGAAAGCCGGCAATTATCGGCTACCATATGTTAGTGGCATTTATCATTTCATTATATTCATTTGCTTTAACGCATTTTTTGTTACATTAATTCTCGATGAAATAAAATCATCAACATTCAATCCGTCTGTCGGAATTACATTTGTTGCAAAAAAATAAACATTAGATTTTGTTTCAACATAACCAACAAACCAACCATTATATTTTTCTTCTATCGAACTTAATCCAGTCTTACCGCTTAAAATGTAATTTTCAGTTCGCTCAATTTCCATAATATTTTTGACAATCTTTATTGTCCTATCAGAAATTGGAAATTTTGAAAAATAGAATTTCCTTAAAAAGTCGATTTGTTGTTTTTGAGATATTTTTGAATTTCCTTCAAGCCAAAAATTGTCAATCGTTAAACTGTCAAAAATCATATTTTTATACTCAAATTTTTCTAAATATTCTTTCATTTTAATTGTTCCGATTTTCCTTGCAATTTCCTGATAGCAAGGAACACAGGAAATTCTAAAAGCATCTTTAAATGATAAATCTTTTTCCCAAATATCCATTTTTCTCTGCTCGCCATTCCATTTTAAAATAGTTGTATCATTTTCAATAATGCCTAATTCAACAGCAATTATAGAATTTGGAATTTTGAATGTTGATGCAGGTAATTTTCCGTTTTTAGCCCAATCAAAGTCATTTGAGTAAAAAGTATTCTTGTCGTTATCATAAATTAGAATTGAACCATTTACTTGAAAACTATCTAAAATTTTGTCAAAATCAGAAATTTCTGTTTCAATTATGTTTTTATTCGTTGTTGTGTTACAGCAAACAAATAAAAATATCATTGAAATAAAAACTACAAATAAAATATTTTTCATTTATTGTCTAATTATCGTTTGTTTTTGTTGCCACTAACGGGAAACGCATTGGCGAAGTGGCGGATAAATTGGACAAAAAGTTCAATTTAGCAGTGACGTAGCCGATGTGTTTCCACAGAAGCTAAATTATTAAAAAAAGCTGAATGTGGAACACATTCGGCGGAATAAAATGCACAAAAGTTGAGTTTGGCACTTAACCCGCCATTTTGCCAATGCGATGTTATATGCCGTATTTTTTGATAAGATAATTTAAGTCAGCTTCGTTTAAAATTCTAATGTTTGCTTTTTTTGATTGGTTTAAGTCGTTTATTTTTTGGATTTTTGACCAACCACAATCTTCACCTGCAAAAACAAAATCTACTTTACCTGTTATTCCTGATTTTATTTGTCCACCAATTTTCATTAGAAAAGTTTTTATTTCTTCTCTTTCTATTGAAAAGTTGCCCGTAATAACTATTCCTTTTCCTATTAAATCAATGTTTTCAAGTTCGTTTTGAGTTATTTGATAATTTGATAAATGCTCTTCATTTTCTTCTAAAACATCTTCACTTGGTTGATTGAAATAATTATTATTTGTTTTAGGCTGGTCATCAATTTTTCTTATTAGTTCTTGATAACTTGGATACTTGTCAGTCAATTCGCCAAATATTAAAGCACAAAGTTTTGCATCGAATTCTGGGTCGTGATGATTTGTTACTTCTAAGTCCAAACTCTCTGCTAAATCTTTTATTTTTTTAGGCATCCCAAGTTTATCTGCAAATAACATTGTGTCAATATAACTTATGACATATGGTTTTAAATTATAATGTTCATATAGATTTTTCTGATTATCCGTTTATGCACCTGTTATATTCGCAATTACTAGTCTGTCAAAGAGTTTGTCTCCAAAATACCGTCTGTTTAATTTGTAAATAAACTCGTTGAGATACAACTGTAAGTATTTCCTTTTGATTTTATGGTAGTTGCCCAGCAATGTCCGTTTTGCATTACTGATTGCGATATGCACCCATTTGAGTGTTTCCTTGGTGGTTTTGGCGTCTGATTTCTCGGTGACGTGCAATTCCACCAGATCGGAGATGTCAACGTAAGAAGTGCTTTTGTCCGAAAATACGATGGCATCATCCTCCATGCAGTCCCTGACCACGCCGTTGATTCCTTCACTTTGATGGCTATCCAGTACCCTGGCCTTGAAATAACGCACATGCTTCTCCTTTTTGCCCGTTTCGATATCTTCCAACGGGGTGCTTTCGGCCATCACCGCAACGTTCTGCTTTCCCTCGGCTCCCCGGCCACGTGTACCCTTGCCTCGCTCGATTTCCTTACTGGCCACCGAAAAGTAACCCTCATCCAGTTCTATCATCCCTTCCAGTGTATACCTTGCATCCCGGTTGCCCATCGCCCTGCGGAGTTTGTGTACCATCGCCCATACCGGTTCGTAACGCTTCAATCCTAATTGCTTCTGGAGTTCGTTGGTGGAGAATCCCTTTTTTGTGCAACTCATCAGGAACATCGTTTTGTACCACACCAGAAACGGCAGCTTGGAGCTCTCCATGATCGTACCGCTGCGCAACGAGGTGCGGAAACGGCAACCTTTGCATTCATAACTCCATTTACCCTGTAACCAATAATGGGAAGTGCCCCCGCATCGCTTGCAGACAACCCCTTCCTTATCACGCTGCTCCTTGAAATGCAAACGACAATCTTCCTCCGAACCGAAATGAGCCGTAAAACTGAATATGTTCATAATCCCTGCTTTTTGAGCGCTAATATACTAAAAATATTAGGTGTGTTTGCGGAGAATCAGATTAACAAAGATTCTGTAAAAATATTGAATCAATATCTTGTAGAATTTATGGCCGCTAAAAGAATGGATTTGATATGTTGTTGCCAGTCAGAAATTGAATTTGATTTAGGAGCTATTGATTTGCCATTCGAAATAGAATGTACAAATGGTAAATTTAAGGATATCAGCCCAAATGCTAAATCTAACTATCAAATCTGTATATCACCACACTTTGCTAAAATTCAAAGCTGGTTTAATGGTAAGATCATATTTAACCATGAATCATTGAAAAGTATTATTGAACGGATGAAGACAAGTGTCAACTATATTATAGGAACAGATGTTAATGGTGCTCCGATAGCTTCTACGGTTGCAACAGATCCTTATACTCCTGTTTTTTTTGATAAAAAAGTACAAGCGTATTATAATTATCAAGGATGCCGTATAGAAGAATTACGTATCATAAGTCCTAACTTCACCTTAAGGTGCGATAATGACCATAATGATTATGTGGTGGTGTTTTTACGTGATATTCAAGACCTTCCTTATCGCGAACAATGTATATGGAAAGGTTTTAATATTACTCCTGACGGCAGAACATTTAGCAAACTTTTTCAAAAAACGATAATTGAAGGCAAATGGAATGGTGTTGCACAGTCTATAGACTTTGTCTTTCGAGATTTGTATAAAACCTTTGTCGCTAAATGGGAGGAGAAGTATGGTTGGAAACTGTTTAAGTCATTAAATGGAATCCAGGCAGAATATTTCAATCAAATTTGTATTCTAAATAGAGATGATTATGAAGCTCTTACTGACCTTGTAAAATATTTATCACTATTGCTACAAGAAAGCCTTGATTTGGAAATGATGGAAATGATTATTCCTGCTAAAACTGAAATCAAAGAAAAAGTAGTAAATGGTGAAAAAACTAAGGAATCAACTAAAGAAAAACCCTTATCACATCTTGATAGAATTTTAGAAACACTCAATATTGAAGGCTACAATTTTATTGTATTTCTCAGGAATCTTCAATCCTTACGTTCCTATATGCTTCATCGAAATAGTAAGAAATTAGATAAAGACAAAAAAAGGGCTTTTGAGTATTTCGGCTTAAATGAAGATAAATCAAATTCCCAGTCGGTTTCAAATAATGTATTATCGCTCGGTGCAACAGCTATTTCAAATATGATAAAACAATTGTAAATACATGTGTTATTACATCAAGATCTACATCTTTCAAAATTGAATCCTTTTCTATCCGGCTTTCCCCACCCGAAAATTAAGGTATGATGTCTGTGCCGCGGTCCGCCCTCCACTCCAAGGTACGGAAGGCTGTGCCCGATCAACGGCAGTCTGCATCATACCGCTTCATGCCGGAGCTTCGACCTGTCGAAACAACCGGTATTCCGCTATATGGGCATCCTGCCTGGTTGTTGCTCCGGCACATTCCGCCTTCTGTCCGTAGCTTTTCTTTCCGGGCCGACGGCGTCGTGGGCAAACGGTGACACATTCTGCTTGTGCCGTCCGTCGTGCCTCCGGCATGTCACAGGCAGAAAGAGTCCCCATTTTGTTTGCCCGGCAGACCGTTTCTTTTACCCGCCCAAGCCGTCATTCATCACTTTTATAAACATCCCCTTATATATACGGGACAATTCTGCCTTTTATATCTGTATCGGGATTACCTTCTCTCGTCATACCTTGCCTGCCGCCGCGTAGGTTTTATCAGGTGCGAATGTAGGCTGTCGCGCCTGATTCTTCCGTTTTGAAGTGCATTTTGAAGGAAAATCTTCCTTGCCGGGCAAGAGTATTTTGCTTCAAAAAAACGTCGAATGGGCTGTACCGACATCCTTGTCATGCACCATAAAACCCCAAGGCGGTCCGGCAGAAAGGATCCGACCAGAGGGAAGAAAAAAACAAAGTCACAGGTAATGGCAGGACTAACCACCTTGCCGCAAAACATTTTCAAATTATGCTATACATTCACACTATCGGTCGCATCGGAAAGGATTGTCAGGTTATCGAGGGTACACACGGTTCGTTTATTGCTTTTGACATGGCAGTAGATGACTTCTCGCACGGAAACGCCGTTACCACATGGGTAAGGGTACGCAGCAACAAGGAAAACCATATCCGCCTCTCCGAATACCTCACCAAAGGGCGCATGGTCCTTGTCGGGGGAACATTGTCAACTTCACTGTGGAAGGACAAAAACGGCGACAGCCAGATCCAGCTCTCCATCACGGCGGATGCCCTGGAGTTCATCAATACCGGTAAACGGGAAGGTACAACCTCCGAAGCCGACGGCCAAGCCGCAGCTGCCGATAACGCACCAGTTCCTCCGGCGGACATGCCACAGGACGGGGAGGAAGACCTTCCGTTCTGACATCTTCCGGAAAACGGTCACGGATGTAGTATTTACTAATTGTAGTAATTTAGGAGATTAGTAAATCCCGGGTTACGAAAAATAGTAGATACTACATTTAGTGGCTAAGTCTTTTAGTAGAGTAGTAAATACTACGATACTAAAATATGTTATAGTAGTAAAATAGTAAATACTAATTGTAGTGAAGACTAAAAATAGTATTATCTTTGTACCAGAACATTAAGACTCTGAATCATGACAAAAATTATAGCAGTTCTGAATCATAAAGGTGGGGTCGGAAAGACAACCACTACCATAAATCTCGCTGCCGCACTGCAGCTGAAGAAAAAACGTGTGCTCCTGATCGACATGGACGGTCAGGCAAACCTCACGGAATCCTGCGGCCTGTCCATCGAGGAAGAACAGACCGTGTACGGGGCGATGAAGGGCGAATACCCTTTGCCGCTGGTCGAACTGAACAACGGCCTTGCCATCGTTCCCTCGTGCCTTGACCTGTCGGCTGCCGAATCGGAACTTATCAACGAACCTGGCCGGGAACTGATACTGAAAGGGCTGATTGCGAAGCTGCTTGACAGCCGGAAATTCGACTATATACTGATTGACTGTCCGCCATCGCTGGGACTGCTCACGCTCAATGCGCTTACCGCATCGGACTTCCTGATTATCCCGGTACAGGCACAGTTCCTCGCCATGCGCGGTATGGCAAAGATTACGAATGTGGTTAAAATCGTCAGGGAACGCCTGAATCCGGGACTGAGCATCGGAGGTATCGTGATCACCCAGTTCGACAAGCGCAAGACGCTTAACAAAAGCGTGTCCGAGCTCATCAACGATTCTTTCTGCGACAAGGTGTTCAAGACCGTCATCCGGGACAACGTGGCTCTGGCGGAAGCTCCTATCAAGGGTCTGAACATTTTCGAGTATAACAAAAACAGCAACGGGGCCAAGGATTATATGGACTTGGCGCTGGAGGTACTGAAACTAAAGTAAAAACAATATGGGCAAAAGCGATTTATTGAAAGACGGTATGAAAAGCGGCCTTGACGGGCTGCTTTCATCAACCAAAAAATCCCCGCAGAAAAAAGAAACGGTTCCGGCCAAGGCGGAAAAGGAACCGGCGGTGCATTGCAACTTCGTCATTAACAAGAGCATTCATACCAGGATGAAATACCTGGCCATCGAAAAGAACATGTCTCTCCGTGACATCGTCAACGAGGCCATGAGAGAATATCTGGAGAAGCATGAAAAATGATTGAAAATTTGAAAGACGCACTATGAGAGAAATAAATCCCAAAGAAACCACCCGTGCATACGCATTTGAGCTTTGGATGAAAGCCCCGATGCCGATGGTTACATTTTTCAAGACTTTGGATGTCAGTCGTCTGGTCAAAATCAGCAAAAAGTCAGGTATGAAATTCAATATGCTGATGTGCTGGTGCATCGGCAAGGCGGCAAGCGGTATCAAGGAATTTTATATGCTGCCTGTCGGAGACAAATTGATGCAATATGATGCCATTGCGGTTAATACCATTGTTATGAACAAGGACAATGAGGTCAGTTCATGCGATGTGCCCTTTTCTGATGATTTGCAGCTATTCAATGAAGATTATCTGAAATTGACAACGGAAGTAGCACAAAGCTGTGAGAACCACGACTTGACTGAAAGCATGGTAATAGGAACTTCCGCACTGGCCCAATATGAAATTGACGGTGCGGTAGGTATGTACAGCGGCATCTTCAACAATCCGTTTATGATATGGGGCAAGTACCGTAAGGGGTTCTTCAGGACGACACTGACGGTTTCATTCCAATTCCATCACACTCAAATGGATGGGGCACATGCTGCAAAGTTCCTGGATCGCTTGCAGCAGGAAATCAATAAATTACTTGTATAGCGATGAATATGGAAACACAAAGATTGATACTTCGTCCCTGGACAGAAAACGATGCAGAGTCTCTTTATAATTATGCCAAAGATCCTGCTATCGGCCCCATTGCCGGGTGGCCTCCTCATACATCTGTGGAAAACAGCAGAGAAATAATACGCGATATCCTTTCTGCACCCGAGACATACGCTGTAGTATTGAAAGAAACCAATGAACCGATAGGCAGTGTCGGAATTATGTTCGCTGATGGCGTACACAGTGCGGATATGCAGGATGGAGATGCAGAAATAGGATATTGGATAGGTGTTCCTTATTGGGGACAGGGACTTATACCGGAAGCCGTACAACGTTTGTTGAAGCGTTGCTTCGTCGAACTTGATGTGAAACGGGTCTGGTGTGGACATTATGACGGAAACATCAAATCCCGCAGGGTAATGGAAAAATGTGGATTCAAGTACCATCACACAGAAGAAGGAAAGACTTCTCCGTTAGGAGATATCCGTACAGAACATTTTACTTTGCTTACCAGAGAGGACTGGAAAAAACGGTAAGAGAAATATAAAAATGTCCCATGATAAGAACTACGATAAAATCATTTATACAGGCTGATTTGGAATCTGTCTGGCATTCTGTCACTTCACTTTACGACTATTCATGGCGAAGTGACATAAAGGACATAGAAGTTTCCGACGAGCGCCATTTCAGGGAGATAAGTAATGAAGGCTATGTCACCTGTTTTACTGTTACTGTTATAGAGCCTTTTCTAAAATATTCATTTCTTATGGATAATGTGAACTTTTCCGGGGAGTGGACGGGACATTTCAGACAGGCTGAAAATGGAACGGAAGTGATTTTTACAGAGTCAATTAGCCTAAAGAAATGGTGGTTATATCCTTTTGCATTGTTGTATTTGAAATTACAGCAGAAACGGTATATAGCTGACCTGAAAAGAAAATGTGAACAAGAATGAACGGATCGGCCAAGTATATAATACGCCATTTGCAAGGTAGTGAGAACCATTTGCTAAGAGAATTTCTTTACGAAGCGATTTATATCCCTGAAGGAGTCAAACCGCCCTCAAAGGACGTGGTGGATTTACCTGAACTGAAACTGTATATTGAGGACTTCGGAAAGAAAAAAGATGACTTTTGTCTGGTCGCAGACTGTGAAGGGAAAGTGGTCGGTGCAGTATGGGTACGTATTATGAATGATTACGGACATGTGGATGACAGGACCCCATCGCTCTCCATATCCCTATATAAGGAATACAGGAGTAAAGGCATAGGAAGCCATCTTATGCGTGAAATGTTTCGATTACTTGAGAGCAAAGGATATAGTCGCGTCTCTCTGTCCGTACAAAAGGCGAACTATGCCGTCCGAATGTATCTAAAACTTGGATTTAAGATCATCCATGAGACTGAAGAGGAGTTTGTCATGCTTAAAGATCTCTCACTATCCTACTAAAGACGGACAACCTCTTATATATGTCATCTTCTTCAAGAAGACATCTCCCTATTATATTATAGATTACCGGTAAATTATCGGTAATCTTTTTCTTTTATAGTTCCATAGAACATTTCTTTTATAATTCATCTTTTACCGCTTTCCGGCTTCATTCCCGCCGCACCGGCCTTGGTTTTATCAGATGCAAAGGTCTGCTGTCGCGCTTGATCCTCCGGCTTGAAGTGCATTTCCTGCAAATTCTTCCTTTCTGTGAAAGAGTAATTGGCAGGAAAAGCCGTCGTATGAAGCTGTACCGACAGCTGTAAACCGCATCCATAAAACCCCAAGGCGGTTCAAACGGGAAAAGAACCGACCAGAGGGAAATAAAAAAACAATTCAAAATTGACATCGACATGGATAAAATAAGATTGGTAGTTTACAACGAATATGCACTGGGCTATATCATGCCCCAACAACCCGACAAGGTTTGCACATTGGCAGACAGGACTACGCTCGGCGCACCGTTCCGGACAATGCTTGAACCCTATTTCATCGGAAAGAACGATACCGTAAGGCTGGCCGGCAGGAAAGACTTCGACACGTTCCGGCTATCGTTCGGGGGGTACGACAATACGCAAATGTACGAGTATGACACCAACCAACAGGAATAGCAGTAATCAGAAAATCAATGTATAACAAATCAAAATTTATGAATTATGGAAACAATGAACATTCAATCAGTAGCAGAGAAGAACATCGTATCAGTAGTTTTGGCAGATATTCAGCCGAGTAACTATAACCCACGCAAGAATTTTGATGTAGCAAGCCTTGCGGAATTGGCGGAAAGCATCCGTCAGCAGGGCGTCCTCCAGCCTATCGGGGTGCGTCCCATTGCGGAGAACCGCTTTGAAATCATATTCGGGGAACGCAGGTATCGTGCCTCACTCATGGCAGGACTGGAAGAAATTCCGGCAATCGTTCTGAATGTTTCGGACGAGACCGCCGAAGAAATGGCGGTGACGGAAAACCTGCAACGCAAGGATGTAACCCCTATCGAGGAAGCAAACGCCTATCAGAGGCTGATAGAAAGCGGACGGCACGACATTCAGTCTTTGGCCATGCAGTTCGGCAAGAACGAGACCTATATCCGCACCCGACTGAAGTTCGTCTCCCTTATCCCCGAAATAGCAGAATTGTTGGAAAAGGATGAAATCACTATCAGCGTGGCAAGCGAAATTTGCCGATATGGCGAGGACATCCAGAGAGAGGTTTTCGACAAGCACTTGAAAGAGGGTATCATGTTTGGCAGTTGGCGAGGCATGAAAGCGACCGAGGTGGCAAAGAACATCGAGCGCCACTTCACGACAGACCTTGAACGCTACAACTTTGACAAGACCCTTTGCCTGTCATGCCCCCATAATACCAACAACATGACATTGTTCTGTGAGGGAACATGCGGAAAATGCGCCAACAAAGGCTGTCTTGATGAAATGAATGCCGCATTTTTGACGGAAAAGGCAATAGAGACCATTAAGGCTTATCCTGCACTATCTCTAAGCCATGACGCATATTGCTATAATGCGGATGCGGTTAATCGCCTCAAGGAAATGGGCTATGAGGTTGTGGCACTGCAATGCAGATACAAAGACTACCCGACACTTCCCGAAGAGCCTGAAGCCGGAGAATATGATACGGAAGACGAATATAAGGAAGCTAAGGTTGAGTATGAGCAGGATATGAACGATTATATGGAAGAGGGCAAGGAACTTGTACGCAGGGCAGAAGTAGGCGAAATATCGCTCTTCGCACGGATTGGGAACGAAGACATTGTCAAATGTTATGTGGAGAATTCCATGATGAATGCCGTCAGTGGACAACAGGCAGGACAGGAACAGCTTTCCCCGATTGAAAAACTGGACAAGCAGGACAAGCGAAACAAGGAGATTGCCAGGGAAAAGACCGTGGAAGATACCAAAAAACAGATTTTGGAAGTGGATATGACCGAAACCAAGTTCGGGGCTGACGAAGAAAAGATGATTTATTTCTTCCTGCTTTCATCGTTGAGAAAGGAACACTTTGCCGCCGTTGGCATAGAGGGAGAACATTCGCCCTATCTGTCCAACGAGGACAAGACAAATATTGTGGCCAATCTTACCCCAAAGGCAAAAGCCGTCATCCGCAGGGATTTCCTGATTGAGAATTTCAAGAACGCATACGGAAGCAACGCCATAGCCGACATGTTGCTTGAATTTGCAGGAAAACACATGCCGGAAAGACTTGCCGACATCGAGAACGGACATAATGAAGTTTACGAAAAAAGACATCAGCGCATCGAAGAAAAGAAAGCCGTCCTTTTGGTGCAGGAACAGGCCAAACAGGAAGCAGAGCAGACTGAAGCCGATGCGGACAACGAAAAACAACCTCAATCCCAAGAGGTTGCTGCTTGACCATAATTCATAGTTGATTTCAGATGCAGGGCGGAGAAATCCGTCCTGCTTTTCTGTTGAGTGCCGGAGGCAGACCGGCGCCGCCTGACCTTTTTTATACACCTCCCTGTCTTTCGGCAGTCTCCGTCTGCTGAAACAGTACGGACCGGGTTCTGGCTGATTCCTACAGGCCGCACGGGCGGTCTTCCGTCATCGGCCGGCCCGGATAACCTTTATAGCCGGACCTCTTATAATACCCCGGTAGTCTCAACATTTGTTTTCAGCGAAGTTACAGCATCTTTCCGGACAAACGCAAGATCCGGGTGAATTTGGGAAACAATCTCCAATCCTGCGGATAGTATTCTTTCCCAAAATCTTGCACGAAGTCCAGACAGAGCTGTGCACGGGCGAAAAAAATTGTTTCACCTTAAATCTTCGTTATTATGAATACATTTTCTTTCCCTCAGATTTCAGTAAATTACAAGGATGCCGATGCTGCAAAACGTACCTTGGTAAACTCCTCCAGAGTGAGCTACGACATCTTCAAGGAGGCATACGATGAATGTATGCAGCATCATGAGGAATGCTGGGTGATGTTCCTCAATCAAGCCAACAGGCTTCTCGGACTCTCCTGCATATCAAAATGCGGCATCAGCCAGACCGTTGTGGATGTCCGTATCATCCTGCAGACGGCTCTTCTGGCCCATGCCTCGGGCATAATCCTCAGCCACAACCACCCGTCAGGCAACATGGTGGCCAGCTCCAGTGACAATGCCATCACAAGCAAACTCAAGAAAGCCTGCGAAATCCTTGACATCACTCTCCTTGACCATATCATCCTCTCGGATACAGGCTATCTGAGCTACGCGGACGAAGGGATGCTTTGACAGCATCTCTTTTCACGGCAAATCCCGTTATACTGCCGCCCTCATGTGCGCCAGGCGGAGACTGTTATAAAACCTTCATGCACGACGGCAGCCCTGGGCTGCTGTAAGCACTCCGGTCCGGATCTGTGGCTGATGACGGAATCCGGCACGGGCCGTATTCTGCCATCGGCCGCTCCGGGAACCTTTATAGCGGCACCTGTTTTAACGCCGTCCGTCATAAGCCCCCGCCACCACCCTTATCCCTTTCTATTTTCCCTCTTGTATTGACATGAGAGTCATTTCTTCTTTCGTCGTCCTTCCCGTCGCCGCGTGGACTTTACTGGTGCGAATGTAGGCGGTCGAGCCTGTTCCCTCCGTTTTGAAGTGCATTTCCTGCAAATTCTTCCTTTCTCTGAAAGAGTAATTGGCAGGAAAAAACATCGGGAGAGGCTTTGACGACCGTCTATCGATGCACCGTAAATCCCGAAGCGGCTCCTCCGAAAAGGAGGCCGAACAGAGGGAAGAAAAACAAAATCGTTAAATATCAGAATTATGGACAAGGACATCAAAGAAAGCAGAGAGTACCGTCTCGCTAAAGACTGGGAAATGGCAGTCAACAATTACAGTTTCAATCCGGCTCGATTTGCAGCAGCAATACCGACCATGCACCCGACACTGCAGCAAAGCCTGTATAGGTTGATTAAAGAGTGCATCAAGGTTATGGCGGATGACAGCCGCAGGTACGACGAACGCAATATGGCTTCGCACGAGGAAGCGAAATGTATCATGGAGTACCTGAAAGAACACGGGAGAAACATACCATTAAAGTGATAGACCGATGAAAAAGAAAGAGGTGGAATTTGCCGGCAGAACTTATTCTTGCCGTGTGGTGAAATCAAATGAAGGTGAAGAACTCCTTATCGGCTCAACAGGTTTGCTTGACGCACTCCAGCCCGGTAGTTTCGACAGCGAGAACGAGGGCTTTGCGAGTAAGGAGGCTGAGAAATTATACGATGAGATTTTTTTCTTCACCGATGCCGGAAGTCTTGAGCTGCCGGATGACGAGCTGGTTGAGATGCTGAAAGAAGACAACCCGGAATGGTTTGAATAAAATGAATATATAAATCTATTAAAAATCAAGATTATGGATAAAGAGTATGTAATGAGAGTGGCTGCGACAATTCGCGAACAGCTGGTAACGATGACCGACACGCCGGTCCTTATGTCATGGGGCATCGGGGAGTTTATGGCAACAGTATTCAATGACCTGCCGGGACTGAAATTCCATGTAAACGGAAGACTCTTCCAAGGGGAAGTGCTGATCTGTCTGAACGGCTCGGACTATTATGAAGTATATCTCCGGAACGGGACAGACATAGAGTGCCTCAGTGACGAAGTCTGCTTCGATGAACTGGGAGAACTGATAGACCGCCATATTGAAAGCGGAACTGACAAAGAGGAATATGCACGCTTCTGTGAACAGGCAGCCATGTCATTCGGATTTGGCAATTGAGGAAGTACTGTACTTATAGGCTAACCCCGAAGGCTCGCATCTGAACCTCCGGGGTTATTGCTGTGTTATGGATGTGTTTTGTCCTTGTCTGTATCTTGATTCTCACACCGGTTCCCTTGTTTGTCAATGTAGTACCAGTCATCACTTTCCCAATACCAGTGCTCGCTGCCGGAGCCTGCCACCTCTTTCCGTTCCCCCGAATCGGTGACTTTCGCCTTGCCACCCTCGAATGGATAGCCGAAGGCAAAACGAGGACGGATGACGGTCTTGCCTGTCTCGTCTGCGTAACCGATACGCCCTTTCCGGTCCACTATGCGGTACAGTCCTTCACTTACATAGTCGTCTCCGTTGTCATATTGAAACGCTGCATAATGTCTTGCACTGCCGCAACTGCACAGCAGCAATACGGCACTCAGATAAATGATAATCTTGTTCATGATGCGGGTTGTTTTCATTTGATAATCTGTATTTGTTAATGTCAAGGCAGCAGGAACTGCATGTTGAAACGGCAGAACAGCATCCTTCTTTCCCTGATTATATTCATGTCTTCTTTTCTCCATATTCCATTCAATGATACCAAGTAAAAAGCCAGAAGATTAAACACAAATCAATCAGCCACAGACCAAGCGGCAATAGTAACTGAAGCCAGAAATATTTTTTATCCTTTTTTTTCAGGATATCGGCGGTAATAGGCTTGTTCTCTCGCTTTTGTGAAATATTTCTTTTCTATCCTGGAAAATTGACGGAAATACACCGAAAGATTCTCCCTTCTTTTTTACTCTTCAAAAAGCAGCAGATATTCCACCTTCCTTCTCCGCTCGATGCTCGGAACTACCTTGCCTTTATAGCAGCGGAAGGAAATGTACTCCTTGTAAATATCCCTGTTTCCGGCTTCCAGTTTTTGTATCAGCTTGCTTTTGGGAAAGTCTTTGCTACCTAAAAGCCGGTACGGGCCTACCTGGTAGGCAAGACACGAGAGCAACGTAGAATCACGCCCGAATCTGCTGAACAGACGGCAAAGTTTCATCATGTCCGCTCGCAGGATGGAGTCTCCCTGAGCTTTTGTGATGTCGTTGGTAAAACTCTCTCCGGGAAGAACCTTATGACCCCATCCCACATAGGGCCAATGTTTTTTCTCACCATGCCAACCCTCATAGTATTTCGTGCATCTGATTGCCCTCTCCAGCGGTGGCAGCTTGTATATGGACAGTTGGGCAGTTCCCGTTTCTGTCCCATGCCTTTCCTTCCCATAGACTGTTGCCACTGCAGATACCAGCAGTATGATGACAAACATCCTTACGTGCTTCATTTCGCACCCCGTTTGTTCAACACATCCTTGATCATCTCCTTCACGTCCTGACCCACCTGCACGAAGTTCTTGTACAGGATGCGTTCCCGTTCCTCCCTCGATTTGAAGGTGTAGAATCTCGGCAGCGGCACATACGCGGCTTCCTCTTTCTTTATCTCTCCCATATCGAAGTCCGTCTTGCAGAAAAACTTTGTGGTCTTGAACTCTTCCGACTCCTGAATGTTCATCGAGCCGCCTACGCCGGTCTTGGTTTTCACGAAGTCCCTCGCTGTCTGCCCGCATATCCATCCCGTTGCCATATCGGAAATCTTTGATGCCGGCACCAGACTGTCCATGTTCTCGTTCAGGTTAATGCTGGTCTTGTCACGGTCAATGGTCACGCCCTTCTTCACTTGCACGACCTTACCGAAAATGTCATTCGACAGCCATTCCAGTGTCTCTTTCGAGCGGGCCGAACCGCTGACCACGTTACCCACGGTCGTGATGATCTTCTGCATACCTACCTTGCCGTAGTCGGCCTCCAGCTGCGGCAGCTCCTGGAATCCCAAGGTCACGCTCACCTTGTTGCTTCGGGCAGTTCCTATCAGTCGGTCTATCTTGTGGAAATACAGCGTCGGCAGCTCGTCCACGATGATGCTCACCGGGATGTTCTTCCCTTGGCCTGTATTCACTCGGGTGACAAGACGGTTCAGGATAAGGGCGTTCAGCGCACCGATAATGCTCTCCATCTCCGGGTCGTTGGCGATGAGCAGGTAGCTCGGGTTCTTCGGATCGCTCACCTTCAGGTCAAAGTCATCCCCGTCACGGTGGAATATCCAGTACGATTCCTTGGTCGCCAGACGGGACGTATAGACACGCAGCGTACCGATCATACCTTCCAACTGCTCCATGGCCTTGTTCCTGAAGGCAGTCTGGAACGGCCCGAGCAGCGGTGCCACCTCGTTGTCAGTCTCCAGTACCTCAAAGATGGTCTGATAACTTTCGTTCAGGAACGATAATATGTGCGGCATGTCCGAATACTTTCCCAGCCAGTAGGCCGGCTCCACGATGTTGCCGCCCTCTTTGTCACGCACGACTCCGGTCGGCTTCCAGAATTTGGTTTCCGGGTCCTGACGTTTCTCCGCATACAGCATGTTTCCGTCCTTGTCATACGGCTCCCGTTCGTAATTGACAAAGAAATAGATGCAGGCAGCAAGGAAGTTCACAGCGGATGTCTGGAAAAACTGGTCGCTTCCGCCGCCACCTTCCTTCTTGCCCTTCTGCAATGACTCGAGCAGGGTTTCCGCCGTCTCACTGGCTGCCGCCAGGTTGTTGATGTATTTTGCCTGAATAGGATTGACACGACGGCTGTATTCCACGTCCACGAAGTTGATCATGTTGAACTTGCACCCCTTGGGAACTCTTCCAAGTTTCTCGTTCAGCTTGTAATGGTAGTAAAGTTTCGTGGCAAGTGTCGGGAATTTATAGTCATATACAACCATGGCAAACCCCTTGGCACTGTGCTGACGGATGAACGGTTCAATGATACTGAATGTTTTACCCGAGCCGGGAGTTCCCACGACCCACGTCCCGCGGAAAGGGTTGCTGATACTGACCCATCCCTTGCGGAACTTCCCCTTGTAATAGTAGCGCATCGGGATATTCACGCTGTATTTGTTCTCCTGAATCTCTTCGCTCTGCTCGAAACTCTCGTTCTCGAAGTTGAAGCGGTCCTTCATCAGGCCCTCCTTGATGAACTTGGAGATATTGTCCAGGGCTATATGTACCAGTATCACTCCCACGAGCGAAGCCGCCATGTATAGGATACGGTTCAGCGGCAGCGTATAGAGCCGCATTTCCATCGGATGTCCGAACAGCCATACGGACAGGACAAGCAGAAGCAGTCCGCCGGTCAGGGGAAAAATCACCTGCTTGCGGGCGTTGAACTCCAGATGCTTCTTGTTCCTCGTACCGATACAGGTGATGCAGATCAGCAGTATCGTGGCTATCTTGCTGTACACGAGATGGCCGTCCTGATAGATCGTCCATCGCTTGATACGTCCGTGGATGTCAGTCAGTATGCCGCCCCACTGGTCGAATACTGCCGGGTCAATGGCATACTCGAAGAACTCCAGCAGAACCGACACATAGACGACTGCACGGAATATCTTGTAGAATCCTTGTAACTCTTTGCTTTCTTCCATTTTTTATAGCTTTTTTATTGGGTTGTGGTTCTGATCGCCTCGGATATTGTTGGACTTGATTATTTTGATTCAGACGAAAATAAATGTCATGTTTTTGCAGTAAAAAACAAGACTTTTCTTATATTTGCATCCGGAACAAAACGATTCGATTATGGTGATTACTAAACAGGTACAGGAAATACTGGACGCCACGCCTCCGGGCAAGGTGCTTACCATTGCCGATTTCAATGTGCTGCCGGAGTACCAGCCTGCGTTGGTCAAGGCACTCAGCCGTCTGGTGGCAGAAGGCTCTATCTGCAAGATTGCCAAAGGACGGTACTACAAGCCTAAACAGACGGTGTTCGGCACATTGAAGCCTCCGGTGGCAGAGGTGGTCAAGGACCTTCTGGAACGTAACGGCAAGCCAATCGGCTATATGACCGGTACGGCAGCATTTGCGCAGTTGGGGTTGACGACACAGATCACATCGGCCATTACGATAGGCACGAACAAATACCGCCGGCCTATGAAACGGGGCGAATACAGCGTGTCCTTCCTTGTACAGCCTAATGCAATCACACGGGAGAACATTCCTCTGCTGCTGATCCTTGACGCGCTCAAATTGCTCCGTGAGATTCCGGCAACATCACCTGACGATTGTGTGCGGGGCGTTGCTCGGCTGATAGCCGCTCTGTCCGAAGGCGATCTGGAGAAACTGGCGGACCTGGCCGAAAATTACCAGCCGTATGTCCGGGCATTGCTGGGTGCCATTCTGGACAGTCTTGGAGCTGACACCCGACAATTGCGTGCGACACTCAATGGGGTCACGACCTACAAACTTCCTGTCACCGCACAGGCTTTACCCACCAAATTAAAATGGAACATCGTATGAGACTACACGAGAATCAGCAACTGTTTGCCGATGCCATAGAAGCGGCTGCACGTCCGGTACAGGACGGCGGACTCGGCATCAAGAGTATCTTTATCGAGAAAGACTATTGGATCTGTCGTTCGCTGTCGCTTATGGCTACCGGAGACAAGGATAATCGTGCCATTTTCAAGGGCGGAACTTCCCTGACCAAGGCCTACGGCATCGGGGCACGTTTCTCCGAGGACATTGACGTGGCCATCGCCGAAGCATGGACACTGAGCGGAAACCAGCTAAAGAACCTCATACGCCGTACATCGAAGAATATGACAGCCGGACTGGAGGAACTGGTCATCCCCGGCATGACAAGCAAGGGATCGCATTACCACAAGGCGTTTTACACCTATCCACGGGCCATAGATACGGAACAGGTCGGAGCAATCCGGGCTGGGCAACTCCTGGTAGAAATCAACAGTTTTGCCAATCCATATCCTTTCGAGCGGCGTTCTCTCTGCAGTTTCCTGACAGAGTTCCTGCAGGCTACCGGCAACAACCGTATGATAGAGGAATACGGGATGCAGCCGTTCGAGGTCAATGTGCTTGACCGTCGCCGCACGCTGACCGAGAAATTGGTGTCACTCATCCGATGCTCGCTGGCCAATCTGTATATGCCGCAGTTGACGGCCAAAATCCGTCATTTCTACGATCTGCATCATCTGCTGAAAGATGAAGAGTGCCTCACGTATCTTCATAGCGATGCTTTCCCCGAAGATTTCAGGTCACTGCTCGAACACGACCGGCAGAGCTTTGACAAGCCCGAAGGCTGGCGTGACCGGCGACTGGAGGAGTCCCCGTTGATGACAGATCTGCCGCAGGTTTGGGGCAACTTGCAGACAGTTTACATGGGTGAACTCCCGGATTTGGCATATCGTGCCATTCCGGCCCCCTCGGATGTCGAGGAAAGCATACGTCGCTTGATGGCATTACTGCGTGAATTCGGCTCTGGTTTGTAATCGTATGTTGTCCAACAATGTCAAAGAACGCAATCGTATATCTCTGGTTTACCGGTTGATGGTTATAATCGGGCGTACCTTGTGCGCCTGTGTCTTGGGTGTTTCCTGTATGGCTCCGCTGCCCATCGAGTAAAGCCAGGCTTTTGCCGTTTCCTGTTCGGCCACTTCCGTGGATGTCCAGTACCAGCAGTCGCCGTCGGTCAGGGGCAACGGATCGCCCCCGCACTGTTCGATGACAGGATTTACCGTTTCCCGGATAGTATATAGCAGACGCATCTGTGCCACCGACGGAACGTATGCGCTCTGCCCGTAACACCAGAGGTCAAAGACCGCTTCCGCCATCGGCGAAGCCGTTTCCTTCGTTTCATATAGAGCGAATGTATTGGCATTGCCGTCATGTGCCGCGAGGTCCGCAGATGTGCCTTGGGCAATACCGAGGCTGTCGGCAAATGCCTGCGGGGTGATGTCCCACAGGTAAACCGCGTAGCCGTTTCCTTCCGCACCCTCATGCTGCCGGGTGTCGAACACGACGGCCACAGCCTTTTTCCCGGATTGCTGGTATTCCGTGTAGGACAAGGCCGTTCCGTCCTCGCACAGGACATGTCCCGGGCGGACAGCCGTGTCCGGTACGTCTATATGCGCGTCACAACCTGTCACGGCGACTGCTGCGACAAGTACCGGTACGAACCGGCTCACCTTTCTGAAAATGTTCTGTTTCATCTTTTCCCTTATTTTATCGGTAGTTTCACACCAAGGGCTACACCTACCCGAAGCAGATCCGCGCCCTTTATCATCAAATCACTCTTCGCCTGCCAGTACAGCGTCCATCCGGACCGCAGCACGTAATTGTGCTCGTAACCGAAATGCAGGCCGCCCAGGAACTTCTTCGTGTCGCTTCCTGCCGAAGCTCCTATACGCAGGTTGCCGTAATGATTGCGGCCCCGTACCACGCAAGGCTTGTATGCCACGCCAAAGCCATAGGTGCGGTAGTTGCGCCAGAAGGATTCCGGACAGATATGGCCGCACGGGCCGCATTCGGCCCACTGCAGGTAGCCGTTGGCAAAGAACTCCCACGCGTGCCGGTAGTTCATTTCATGTTCGTATGAAAACGTCACGTCCATACCGTTCCTGTAAAGCAGCCCGACCCCCAGTGAAAGACGGCCGCTGTTGCGTTGTGCGTTCGCGCTGAAGGCAAGGCACATGCAGGCAAACATCAGAATCAGAGTCTTTCTCATAATCATTCCTCCTCCAGCAGGTCAGCGTTAAACGAATCGGCAGACAACACATCCTCATAATCGATGTTCAGGCTGATATTGCGGCCGCTGATTTGCTTTTCCGTCATTTCGACAGTCAGCAGCTTGTCGTTCGGGAAGGTCATCTTCTTGATGACAAGCACATTCCTGTAGCCATGTCGGAATGTCTTTCCCGGCTCCAGTATCATCGCCGGAGTAAGCTCGATAGTCTGGGCGTTGGTGGCCTTGGCGAGTTTCTTGTCAACGAGCTTTACCCTGATCTCATCGATGTCGAAACGGATGTTCGTCTTGTTCTCTATGGAAAAGTCTATGAAGAAGTAGTCCCCGACAGAGTATATGTTGTTCAGGCGCATCACCATACGGTGTGCCTTGGTGGCCACATTCCTGATTCTCGCCGGAGAGTTCCAGATTCGTCTGGCAAAGCGTGTCATCTCGGCGGTTGACATCGATACTGCCGGGTTGTTGTAGGCGTTGCGCTCGTGAGGGAGTATCTCCTTGTCCGTTACGGCTTCCTTAAGCCGTGTGGTGTAAACCAGCGCGTATTGCGTGCGGTAGCGTTCCGTGATGACGGTCACGATGGCAATCACCTCGCCGTCCTCGTGTCCGGCTTCCTTGGGTTTCAGCCGTACAATGTTGTCCAAAGGCTGGTCGCCAACCACCTTGTCGGTGGAAATGTCCACCATGCGTACCGGCTCCGATGCCGTGATGACGGTCGTCACCTGTTCGTTGACCGTCAGTTGTTCCATTTCCTCGTAGGTCGTCTGCGCCTGTGCATTCCGCGTTCCCAGCAGTCCGGCTGTCAGAAGAAATACCGTTCCGATTTTCTTGAGATTCATATTCATGTCGTTGATTGTTTATATTCCATTTGTTTTTCTTTTACCCTTATGTCGTCGTATGTATTCGCTCCAGTTCTTCCCGGATACGGAGTTCGGCGATGTCGCAGTACTCCTTCACGGTCTCGAATCCGATATAGTGCCGTCCCGAACGGATTGCGGCAATGGCAGTCGTTCCGGACCCGATACAGTTGTCCAGCACGGTGTCCCCCTCGTCGGTGTAGGTGCGTATCAGGTACTCGACCAGTGCCACAGGCTTCTGGGTCGGATGATAGAATGCCCCTGTCTTGTGTTCTTTCGGGATGAAAATGACCGATGTCGGATATTTGTTGTCCGCCATGCGTACCGGTACCAGCTTCATCTCCCCGTAGCACCGGTTCGTGAAACTGCCTTCCGTCATGCTGCGTCCATGGTTTCTCCTTTCGGGAGGGCACGGTGTCATCTGCGGATGATACACGGGCTGCTTCATGTAGAACACCAGAATGTCCTCATGCTGGCGCAACGGCATCCGGTTGGCATTGAGATGGCCCGTAACACGGTCCTTCTGCCACACGAGGTTATAGCGCCAGATTCCCGGTTGGGAAAGCATGAGATGCGCGGAGAAGATTCCCTGGGCGAACAGGATGATCGGACTGTCCGGCTTGATAATCCTACGGTACTGCTCCCACAGCGGACCGAGGGGTATCTGCCTGTCCCAACATGCTGACCGGTTGCCGCGGTTCAATACACCGTAAGGCAGGTCGGCGATGATGGCATCGACGCTTCCCTCCGGCATACGGCTCATGCCTTCCAGGCAGTCCATGTTGTATATCTTGTCCGTCTCTATCATATCGCGTTGTTTTTCGGCCCTCCAAGCTGCAGGGCACTCGCCCAAGTACAACGTCCCTTCCGGTTTTCCCGGACCTCACACTCCCAGAAGGTATTCATCTCCGCGTGCTTGAAATTGACCGCCCCGTCTCCCGGCCCGTAAAAGCCGGTGTATTTCTGGAAGGCGAACAAGGCGATTTTCCGCCCGTCCTCTGCCAGAAAGTTGCATATCAGGGCGAAGCGTCCACCTTTCTGCCACCATTGGGTACTCACGAGTTGCCCGACGAATGTTTCGGCCTTGTCGGGAGCGAGGAAGTCATCGTAGTAAAAGCCGTCCGTTCCCTCATGTAGTTTTGAAATATCTGTTTCCATTGTCTCGAACTTTTTTATTTCCTTTTTTCCTGACCATTGACCAGATAGACGAAAGTCCCGTATTTCAGCTTGACCTTGTTTTTCTTGATGGCCTTGCTGATGGCGTTGCTCGTCTTCTGGTAAGCGTTGTTCACCGCTTGCATTCCCCATTGGGCGAGGCTGTTTCCTGTAGTTCCGGTACTCATGCTCATGTTGCCCGACATGGCACTGCTGGCCACATCCTTGCTCGTTTCCCGGAACTGGCTGTTCGGGACATACAGTCCCTCCATACCGTCCGTGTCATAAAGCGCGAGACTGACCTTCACAAGCTCGTCGTCCACAAGGATGCTGTTGATGTTTCCCTTGACACGTCCGGACGAGAAGCCGCTTACCGTGGCGTACAGGTACGTACCGCGTTTCACCACGCACTCGTCTATTTCCACGTCATCCAGCAGGCGCAGCCTGATTCGCGAGCCGTCCACGGCCTTGATGTCCTCGTCTATGATGGCCTGGATCAGCTTCGGTTCACGGGCATCCTTCGCCAGCGTGTTGAAATAGTCCGAGGTGGTCTTCACCTTGCGGACTACCGCGCTGGGCGGTTCGTCTGCCGACGGTGCTTGCACCGGACGTTTCTCCTCGTCGATGGTGCCGGCCTCCGGTACATTCTGCGGCGGAACGGTGTCTGTGGTATCCGCCTCTTCCTGGGGTATCACCATGTTCTGTCCTTTCAGCCGTGCTTCGGCAAGGGCCTTTTCCAACTCCGCGAGTGCTTCCTGTTCACGCTCTTTGGCGGCGGCAATTTCCGCTGCCGCTGCTTTTTCCTGCTGTTGCTCATCGAGCAGGGCGATGTCATCTTGCGTGTATTGTGATTCATATTCTTCCTTGTTTTCATCAGGTTCGTCTCTTTCTATGTTGCCGACCGCCGAGTAGTCCTGTATCTTGCCCCACGATTTCTCCATGTTCTCGTATTTGCTGCCAATGCCGTCATCCTTGATCTGCGCTTCCGGCAGTTCCGGATTCAGGAATTCCGTTGTCTGCAGCGTCTTGTCCGGTATATCCGCCGTTTCGGTATGAAACAGGTCGAATATGAAGTAGGACGCACCGAGCAGAGGGATATAAAGAATGGCAGGGAGCATGTACTTCGGCTGTCTGAAATTGATTTTCTCAAATATCTTTTTCATGGCAAGTCTGTTTTGCTACGGTTTGTATTTCCTGTCCCGGTTTCCCTCAGTTCCTCTTCCTGCAACATCCTGTGCCGCTCCCTCAATACCGAATCCTGCATCTCTGTCGCCGTCCTCTCCGCCGGCTGGTGACGATATACCACCGTTATACGGTAGATGTTCCATGCCAGCCCGCCCAGCACGAAAGCGAACACGATGACCAGAAAAAGAGTACGGTGCACGTTGGCAAAGCCCTGCACCTTGGCTGCCGCCTTGTCTATACGGGTCGCCTTGGCAAACTTGCGTCCGGCTTCCACATCACGCTCATAGCGTTCCTTGTACTTCGGATCATTCCTGTCAGGCATCTTTTCACCCAGCAGCATCCGTCTGAATCCCTTGATGTTCATATCCTTGATTGTTTAATAGTTGCTCTTGCTTTTCTGTTCTATATCCTTGTTAAGGAGAGTGCGCCAGTTCACTATCAGCAGACCGTGAGGGTTGTTCTCCGTTCTCGGTACACGCTTGAGCTGACCGGCAGTCACCAGCTCACGCATCAGGATGTTGCTTCTGCGTTCGATTCGCTGGCGGCCGTAGTAGGTGAACTCCATGGTGCTCTTGTCAAAACGGATGCTGTCACAATAAATCGAGAACACGGCACTCGTGCCGAGGATGTTGGAGTAAAAACCTTTCTCCTTAAGAGTGTTATATTGCGCCAGACCTGTTTCGTCCACCAGGTACATCGCCTTTTCCATCGTGTATTTGATGTATTTGTCATCAGGCGGCAAGGTGAAGAAATAATGGTGGAACATCTCCACATGGCTTTTGGCTTCCACGTCAAGCGTTTCATCCATCGTGGTACGGTTGACAAGAATGGGCACGTTGCCGTCCAGCACGTACACCTTTTTCTGTGCATCCGACACCATTGTCCTGGCTGTCCAGATGCTCGATACGCTGATGATGACACATCCCACGAGAAAGGCCGTGCAGATAATGCCCACCAGCCGTATCTTGTTTTCCAGATGCTTGATAATCATATCGGTTTATTGTCTTTTCCCGTTCAACATCATTACATATTCATCGTGCAGCATCGGCATGACTGTTTCCTGCAGTTCCGCAGCGAGAGCCCCGAACTCATCGGAAAAGACATGCACGTAATGGCCCAGCGTCATGACCTGCACGAATACCCACCAGATACCGCGTTTGCGCACTTTCGCCTTTTTCTGCAACTTGGCCATTTGCAGACGGTAGGTCAGGTAAGCGGCCAGCGGGGCCGCATAACGGTCGTCATACTCGAAGCCTTCGTCAAGGGCTTCATACTCCGGGGTAACCACATGGTTTTCCGGAACTTCGGTAATCTCTTTTCTCATGCGTTCATTCGCGTAGCGCAGGAAGCGTCCGTCCTTGCACCATTCTTTGATTTGTTCTTGTACGTTCATACTTTTTTATTTTTAAGGATTGTTGTTTATATGTTTTTTATCTTATCTCATGATTGCCCCGATACCGCCTGTCGCTGTCATCTTGGCCTGCTGTGCCACGCCTTCTCCAAAATTTCTCGTACTGAAGGCCGTGTCGCCCTCCGGTATCATCCACGCCGCAAGGTCAGGTACAAGGTTCAGACATTTCAAGGCTACAATGCTTGCCGCCATCAGATAACCGGCGGAGAAGAAACTGTTCTGCAGGTAGGCCGCCATTGTCTGCTCGCTGGCCGTGATTGCGGTCAGGTTTTCCACCTGGATGCACAGTACGATGTCGAAAAGGAGCAATACATAGAAGCCCACGAAGTAGAGCATGGCCCCGTAGAAATGTACCGTCAGGTAACGTGTCAGCCATTTTGCCCAGGAACCTTCCCATTTCGGCAGCAGAGAGAACGCCCATTGCAACGGGCCGAATATCGTCAGCATACCGAGCAATATCTGCTGGCAGTAGATCGTAGCCCATTAGCCAATGTATTGAAACGAAGGGAAAATAAAAACAGATAAAATCTATATAAATACTGATTATCAATGTATTATTAACTAATGATGATTTCTGTTGTATTCCTTAAAAATCTCTATTATTCGACATTTTTGTTACCTAAAACGATACTTATATCCGGATTATTTGTTACCTTTGTATATGGATATAAATCATTGATATACAATGGGAAGAAAAAAGAAATCATTAATAGAGAAATCTCCGTTCAAGTTACGTCACCGTAAACTGGCGGACGGACGTTTATCCCTGTTTCTTGACCGTAGTGTAGACGGCGGGCATGAGTACGAGTTTCTGCAACTCTACCTCATGCCGGAAACATCTGCCAAAGCAAGGCGGCAAAATGCGCAGACACTCCGCAAGGCGGAAGATATTCAGCGAGAACGGACAGAAGCCCTGCTCAATGCGAAGGTGGGAACAGTACCGGAAAGCAAATCTTCCGATATGCTGCTGTCCGACTGGATGACCATTGTCCGCAAGAACCACGAACACCGGGAAGCACGCGACCTGAACGGAATCGACAACGCCCGTAAAAACTTGCTGAAATTCCGTGCAGATGTCAGGCTCTGTGATGTGGACAGACAGTTTTACATTGATTATATCGACTGGCTTCGTTCTTCCTGCAAGACCGCATGGGGAAAACAGATTACTCCCAAGACGGCTCATTCCTATTATACCACTTTGCGTACCGCTTTGAACGAGGCTGTACGTGAGAGACTGATTGAATCAAATCCTTGGTACAAACTGGAGATGACCGAGAAAATCAAAGTTCCCGAAAGCAAACGGGATTTTCTGACCATCGAGGAGATAAAGAAAATGATAGCCACGCCATTTTTTAACGAGCAGGTACGGCAGGCATACCTGTTTTCCTGTTTTTGCGGACTTCGTATCAGTGACATACGGAAATTGCGTTGGCGTGACATTTCCATATCAGGCGGGCAATGGCTCGTGTCGGTAGTAATGACAAAGACCACCAATCCCGTTTATATCCCCCTTTCGTCCCAAGCGGTAAAATGGTTGCCGGAACGTAATGGCTGTACACCGGATGGCCTTGTCTTTGGAGGGCTGCCCAATACAAGCAACCTTTGTGTCAGTCTCAAGAACTGGGCTGATAAGGCAGGCGTAAAGAAGAACGTGACATTCCACACGGCACGTCATTCATGTGCGGTGCTGCTGCTGACGCTCGGAGCGGACATCTATACCGTTTCAAAAATCCTCGGCCACCGTTCCGTGCGTGCCACACAGGTTTATGCAAAAATAGTAGACAAGAAAAAGGACGATGCAATCACCTTGGTTGACGACGCATTCTAAATACATTATTATATATGGCAACAACAAAGAAATCGACCAGACTCAAGGAACCGGTAAAGGTGCGCACGAAGAAGCTCGCCGACGGTTCGGAATCCTATTATCTCGACATCTATGTTGACGGAAAACGCAGTTACGAGTTCTTGAAACTGTACCTGTTGCCCGAAATCAATCCTATGGTCAAGGAGCAGAACCGGGCCACAAAAGCGGCGGTAGAGGCCATCAAATCAAAACGCATCATCGAACTGACTCACTCGAAGGCCGGACTGAAAAAGACATCCGTCCGTTCCAAAATGCTACTGGACGACTGGATGGAAGCCTATCTTGCCGAACAGGAACGAAAAGGCGCGAGAGGACTGAAACTGTTACGAACAGTCTGCCGGTTACTTCCCCTTTACAAGAAAAAGGTGAAGATGAGAGAGATTGACAAGGACTGGTGTCTGGGTTTCATCGACTGGATTCAGCACACCTACAAGACCCGGTGGGACAAGCCGCTTTCACCCAAGAGTGCAGCGGACTACGTGGGTTATTTCTCCACCGCACTCAACGCCGCCGTCCGTGCCGAGGTTATCCCGGAGAACCCGATAATGACACTTGCAGCCACAGAACGTATCAAGGTGCCGGAATCCAAACGGGAATACCTGACCATTGACGAAATAAAAGTTCTGATTGACACGGAATGCCCCCGCGAAGACGTGAAACGTGCCTACCTTTTCGCCTGTTACTGCGGTTTGAGGTTGAGCGATGTTTATGCCTTACGATGGAAAGATATTGTTCAGGACGGGGAACAATACCGGATGTCAACCGTGATGCAAAAAACTACCACACCGATTTACTTGCCTCTTTCCCGCCATGCCGTCCGTTGGCTGCCTGAAAGGAACGGTGCGGAAGACGGGCTGCATGTCTTTGCCGGACTCCCGGCAGAACCCAATATCAACAAGGTACTGGCCAAATGGATGGCAACGGCAGGAATCAATAAAAAAATCACCTATCACACGAGCCGCCACACGTTCGCCACAATGATGCTTACCCTCGGTGCGGATCTTTATACCACGAGCAAACTGCTCGGCCATGCCAACGTAAAGACTACGCAGATTTACGCGAAAATCGTTGACAGCAAGAAAGTTGAAGCGGTGAATCTGGTTGATAACGTATTTGGCTGACATCCTGCGTTGTACTCCATTACCACCGTTTTCAGCCTTATTTGAATAATTGCCGAATTTTGACCTTTCCGGCCAGATTTCAATCCGAAGAGGTCAAAACTCGGCATATCTGTTTATCAGATACATAAACCTGAACTTATCTTCTTGATTTAGATAGATAATTTCAGATTTATGGACGCAGTTCATAAACCTCACAAAACCTTATATCTGAATTTACAGCGTAATATTTCATAGATAATATCAAATAAGTGGTTCTAAAATTTGCTTGGGCAATTCCAAATGCGTAATTTTGCATCAAAACATGAAAGTATGGATAAACTTATTGGCCGCGACAAAGAACACGCGGAACTGGAAAGATGCCTGAACTCGGACAGATCGGAGCTGGTCATAGTCTACGGCAGGCGGCGTATCGGAAAGACATTCCTGATTGAAGAATTTTTCGACCGGGAGTTTGATTTCAAATATGTCGGTGCGCATGGAATGACCACCCGCAGACAGTTGAACAACTTCCTGAATGTGCTCAACAGTTATTCGGGAAAAAAGTTCTCCCATTTAAGCAACTGGGATGAAGCCTTTTATGCCCTTGAAGAATACCTGTCGTCCCTGCCCGCTGACCGTAAACGGATTGTGTTCATAGATGAAATGCCTTGGATGGATTCGGGAAAATCCATATTCGTGTCGGCCCTTGAAAACTTCTGGAACGGCTGGGCCATGTCACAGCGGAACATCATGCTTATCGCCACGGGGTCCGCGACCTCATGGATGAAAGACAAGATTGTCGCCAACAAGGGAGGCCTCCATGCCAGAGTGACGTGTAACCTGCATCTGTCCCCGTTCACCCTGAATGAGACGGAGCGGTATCTCGCTACCAGAGGCATCGAATGGGATCGTTACCAGCTTACCCAGACATACATGGTGCTTGGCGGTGTTCCGTTTTATTACAGCCTTCTTGACCCCGCGTTGAGCCTTTCCCAGAATATAGACCGGCTGTTTTTCAATGAAGGCGCACTTTTGAAACTGGAGTTCGAGGAGCTATACAACGCCCTTTTCGACAATGCCGACCTGTACACGTCAATCGTACAACTACTCAGCGAACACGAATCGGGAATGACAAGCAAGGACATATTCCAGTCACTATCATCGAAGAGCAGCAACATAACCAAGGCGATAAAAAACCTTGAAAGGTCCGATATGATAGAGAAATGGCTTCAGTACGGCAACAAACGTCGCGGAGCCGTTTACAGGCTTACGGATTTCTTTTCGCTGTTCTATTTCAAGTTCCTTGCCGACAACCTCTCACACGATGATGAATGGTGGAGCAATCATCTTGATTCCGGAAATGTATTCGACTGGATGGGTAGCAGTTTCGAGCTTGTCTGCATGAGACATCATAAACAGATCAAGTCGGCTTTGGGAATAAGGGGCATGGCTACATCCTTGTCCACATGGCAGGTCAAGCCCAATAAGGAGGAAGGAATGCCCGGCGGACAAATAGACATGATAATAGAGCGGGCTGACCGGATCATACACCTGTGCGAGATGAAATTCTGCATGGACACATACCGTATCAAGCCCGAATACGAACGCCGGTTGCGTGACCGTTCCGGTTTGTTCAGGGAACTTACCAAGACCAACAAGACACTGGTTCATACCTTTATCACGACGTATGGTGTGGCCAATGGCAAGAACAGAAGCATCGTCCACAGCGAGGTGACGATGGACGACCTTTTCAATTCCTGACGATTATGATGATACGGCAAATAACACAACGGTTGCACGAAGTGAACACGCTTCTTGCAACTTACGGACAAGGCGTCTTGTCTTTTGAACAGGCCTTGCCGCCGTCCCTGTTCTATCAGGATTTCAACGACACGAACCTTCTTGTCAAGGAGGCAGCCTGTCTGGTAAAGGAGAACCCCGGACAACTTCTGGACTTTTCTTCTTCCCTTCTTTCGGAAACGAACAAATACCTTTCACTCGACAGGACACCGTTGCAGACAGTGAACTTTGAAGCCCTTTTCGAGGAATATCTAAGCCCCTTTGAACACCGGTACGAGGAAGCGAAAACAGCCGCCACAGAACTTTGGCGCGAGTATTCGGCAATGAGTAACCGGTTGGATTTCCTGCCTCTGGATTCGGAAGAATACAGGTCGCTCGACACGGAGTGCGGAGTAGCAAAGGCAAAATATGACCAAGCTCATGCACACGCAAACCTATCATATAAGGAATGGCAGCAGGAGCGTGACCGGAATTTCTGTGTCTGGTGCTTCAAACCGGTATTCCTCGACGTGCTGGTGGAGCGTCTGCAAGGAATCGCCGGAAGCATCATCTCCGACATCAGACGCGTGAAGGAGGGCAACCCATGAACCGTGCAGGCCTGCTGCAAGAGACCACCGCATGGATGGATACCGTTGACCTCGCCCTGTGCCTGTTCATTTACGAGGTGTGCAACGACTACCAGTTCGAGTATCTGTCGGGCAGCGACTTCGTGAACTTCCTGAACCTGAAACCCACCGAACGGGAGGTCATCGTGCGCCCGAAAGAGAACCTTCGCATCTGTTACATGGTGTTTTCCATCGCCCGTACCATCAGGCCGCGAGAGCGCGGGAAACTCTGGTCGGAAGAGTTCCTGAAACGCTGCGGCATATCCAAATCCTACTACGACAAGCACCGCAGCGATGTTTGCAACAATGCTGCCACCAAAGAGAATCAAGATTTCCGCAAATCCATCGACAAGGCCGTTGAAAACGCAAGACGGCTGAAAGGTACCCCATAACCGCCCGTCGTTTCCCCATTCAGCCCGGTATCTTCCCATTATAGCTATACGCTATACCGTTCATACACAACGGTATGGCGCATTTTCTTTTCATGCACTTTCCCCATTCGTCCCCCATTGGCCCACCTTGGAGCAAACTTAACTTTGCATCGGAAACAGAAGAAAGGAAAAGTCTGAAAAAACAGCAGATTCCGATTCTACGAAAGTACAAGTAACAATAAAAATGAACGTATATGGAAAGTGAACGTAATTTGATGACCACCACGGAAGCAGCCCGTTACCTCGGACTGAAGCCAAGCTATCTCTACAAGATGATGATGCGCCGCGCAATCCCTTACTACAAGCCGGGCGGCAAGCTGTGCTTCTTCGCCAAGGAAGACCTCGACGCATGGCTGAAACGGGTACGGGTGAAATCGCAGGTCGAGATCGACAGCGAGGCATCCCACTATCTGGTAACACATGAGAAAAACAAATGATTCATCAACCTTTTTTAGAACAATGCAGTTATGGACAATTCAAAGAACATGGAACCGGGTATCAGGAATGCCACGGTTCAGGAATCCCCGAACAAGGAACAGAGAAAGAAAGAGAGCAGACCCGTAATCAGCGCGAAGGCACAGACCATTCTGGACTTTCTTCGCGGCTGTTCCCCCTACGAGGCCGATTCCATACGGGTAATGGTCGGTTACGGGACGGGCAACGGCGATACCGCAACGATTGAGGCGACGGACATGTTGGCTGTCAACCGCTTTCTCAATCACGGGCTTGCCAAAGAAAACGGAACAAGTAACGAGGCCGTGATGAAACACCGTCAGGAACGTGCGCAAAAACTGTTGGAAGCCGTCAAGGATTTCGTTGACATCGGCCAGCTCTGCCGCGTCAGCATCGTGCTGATGAAAATCTCTTCCGACTTCAAGGCGGTGGAGGACGCACGGGGACACCTGCAATCCCAACCCGCCGCCAACGTGAACCGGAACTGATGTCAAAACCGGAACGGGGTATCGGACGGACAAGGAAACTCCCGCACGCACTATCTCATTGAAACTGTTGTAGGTTTTCCGATACTCCATTCCCTTATTTTTTATTGAATTATGCAAGAAAACAAGAGGAACAAGGAAACATCCCTTTTCAAAAAGCCGCAGGGCTTCCGTACAGTCCGCATCCACTTTACCGCAGAGGCAATCGAATGGCTCGGAGGGACAACGAAAGATGACGACGGCAATACAATCGGCAACCATACTCTTTTTTATGACCTGCTCTCACGGATGCGACTGTCCCCCGGCAGGGGCGATTCATTCCGCAGGCCGCAGGAATTGCAGCCCGGACAGTTCCAGTTCTCGGAAACCAGACTCGCGGAGGAATGGAACATAGGGAGAAAAAGAATCCGCAATCTCCTTGCAACGATGGAAAAGCTGGGCATGATAGCGGTGGACGCTTCCAAAACCGCTTCCGTCGCTTCCATGACCTGTGTCGAGGAATGGACGGACTTTCAGAACTTCCACGTCGTAAACCTTTGCAATCCCGCCCTGAATGGTATTCGAACGGCATCTGAACGGCCTTTGAATGGCATTTTATCCGGCAGCGGAGGCACGCCGCAGGAGAGGTGAAAACGTCTTTCAGTTTCGAGATATGCCAAGGTATCACCTCCCTTCGGTCAGTCATCCCTTGGCGCTCTCGCGGCTCACTGGCAGTTCGCCGGTGGCGGCGCTCGCAGGCTCGCACCGCTTAACCCTTATAAAACAACAGTTATGACAGAAGACAATAAGCAAGACACATCATTTCCGTCCGGCGGCAGCCGCACCGAATACATCGGAGCCAAAGTCACCGTGGAACAGAAACAGTACATCCGCCGCCTTGCCGCCGAGTGCGGCATGACCGTCAGCAGCTACGTGCTGGCAAGAGCTTTCAACTACAGGCCGAAAGCGAGGCTGACGGCAAGGCAGGAGGCGGTCATGGAGACCCTTATAGGATGCCGCAGCGACCTCGTGAACTACACGTCCGCGCTCCGTGGCATGAACCCCGAAAAGCGCAGACAGATGTTTAACAGTTACCCTTTCATGCTCGAATGGCTCAAGGAACTCGGCAGGCTGGCCGAGCGTGTCACGGACGTGCTCGACAAGGTACGGTTTTCCAACCGCCTGCCCGACGGGACAAGGAACGGTGAAGACAGGGAGGACGAGCCATGATAGGGAAAGCGAAATCCATCTCCCACGGGATAAATGACATCAGGTACATCACGGGAGAATCGAGGAACAAGAAACATCCCGAACGCATCTTCCACGTGGGGGACAATCTGCTGCCGCCCGGTCTGGATGCCACGGGTATATGGGATTCTATGCGGCTGACGCTGGAGAAGTCCAAACGGGTCAAAAATTCCGTCATCCGCATCGAGGTCAGCCCTGCGCCGGAACACACCAAAGACTTTACCATCGACGACTGGCAAAGGTTGTGGGACGACTTCACGGATGAGTTCGACAACATCGAACTGCTTGACAAGAACGGCAAGACCTATTCCCCGAAAACCGCCCTCAAAGGCAGCAAGGGCACGGTGTGGCTGCATCTGGAATCCAAGAGCGGCATTCCCCACCTTCACGGTGCGTTCTGCCGTATCGACGAACGGGGGAATATCAACAACGACCATGACATACACCTGCGGGCACAGCGGGCAGCCGAGCGTGTGGCCCTGAAACGGGGCTGGACGACTGCCGCCGAAGTACGTGAGACGAACATCGGGCAGGTGAACCGGGACTGCATGGAAACCCTGCAATCCATGGAAAGCTGGTCATGGGACGAGTACGTGGCCAGACTCCGGAGCAAGGGATATGAGTTTTGGGAGCTGCGCGACAACAAGAAGATATTGCGCGGTTACGTGCTGAAGAAAGGCAACGCCAGATACAAGGCTTCCGAACTCGGCAGGGGGCGCAACCTCATGGCGACCAAACTTGAAAGCACGTGGAAAAAGCTGCACGCGGCTCCCAAGACAAGGACTGTTTCGACACAGCCCGCCGCAGGGAAATCTATACCGACTACACCCCGGACGATTCCGGTTCACGCACAAGGAACGACACCGGTTCCGCAATACACCGGCTATCGTCCCGGTACCAGCCCGTACCATATCGACATCGACGGGGAAAGCCGCCGGTTCTTCATTCCCGATGAAGCGTTGGACGTATTCAATGACGAGTTCGACTACCGGGAGACAGCCAACAGCCGTGACCTCACGGACATGGCTGCGGCACTTTTCGTCGGGATGCTCGATACTCCGGCGGTTCCTTCGGGAGGTGGTGGCGGCAGTTCCAACGACCTGCCTTGGGGAAGACGCGAGGACGAGGACGAACGGGAATGGGCACGCCGGTGCGCCCGTGAAGCGGCAAGGGTAATCGGAAAGAAACCGAAGACAGGACGAAAAAGATAACAGCCTATGAATAAAAAATTCGATTTCTCGGAAATAGACGGGGCACTTCCGACTGCCGAAAAAATGCAGGAGCAAGACCGCATAATCGATGCGCTGAAAAACAATTATGAAGCTGTCCGCATTCTTAGTGCCAACGTGGAAAAGCTCGAAAACAGACTTTCGGAAGCCCTGCCCAAAATGGACGGGGCTGTTTCTTCCCTGCGTGGGGCAAGCACGGTCACACTCGGCGAGGAAGCGAGAAAGACGCTTGAACAGGAGGGAGAGAAAATCTGCCGGAAGATGGCCGACAGGATGGAACGGGAATGCGCAAGGCTAGCCGGACGCCTCTCGGCGAATGACCGTGTGCTTATCTCCGCAACCGCTTTCTGGTGTATGGTAGAGGCAATCATCTCCCTCGCGGCGGCTTTCGTTTGTACCTGCGCCGCGAACGCTCGTCTTATACATAGCATATTGCTGTGGGAAGTACTCGGCTGTACCGCTGCTTTTCTCGTTGTCTGTGTCACGTTGACCATTTTTATATGCAGCAAGTTAAGACGAGAATGAAACATTACCAATTAAATAAATATAAGTATGACAACAGTAAAGGTGAAATTCCGCCCGTCAACAGTCGAAGGCCGTCCGGGCACTATCGTTTATTTTGTAACTCACCGCCGTGTCGTCAGGCAAATCACAACCGGTTATAAGGTGTTCTCTCATGAATGGGATGATAAACAGTCAAGACCTGTTTCGGCACCGGCTGGCGAACGGATAACCGTTATTCAGACAATAATCCGAAAACTGGAGGAGAATTTGGAAAAGCTGAACAGGATTATTGAAAGATTCGATCTGCTACGACGAGGTTATTCATCTGAAGATATAATTATGGAGTTCCGGTGCACCGAAAAAGAAAATACCCTTTTTATATTCATGGAGAATCTCATCGAGCGACTCTGCCAATTAAATCACATCGGTACGGCCAAGAACTACCATACCGCACTCGGCAGCTTCAAATGATTCCGGGATAACAAGGACGTTCCGTTGGCAGTAATAGACCAGATGATAATGGAAGATTATCAGGTATACCTGAAATATACATTGACTGTTATAGTAAATAACTAAATATTTTTAGAGCATTGCGTATCAGTAATATATTAAATGTGATGATTTCTAGGTCTTAATAAAGAAGCAATAGTTATTTATGAGATATAAAGAACTTATCATTTTACAAAAAATAGGAAGGTAAAAATACATATAATACCCCTTTGTAGGTAATATTTCCTTATCATAAATGATTATGTATAACAATCTAATATAAATTAATATCAACTGACTACTAATACGATAGCTACACACAATAAATAGAAATATATAATTTAAGTAATATTATATGCATACAACAATTTATTAAAAATACCTAATAATTGGTATTGATGGATTTAGCTAAACAAACGAACTTTGCGGGCAAAAAATAAAGCAAGATGGAAAACCTATATGAATTGTTGGAAGAAGCAGCACATAAAGTGCCGACAAAAGGAATTGTTATTGTAAATAATAGTCAATGTGATCTTTTTCTAACTTATTCAGAGTTACGAGAAAAATCTAGAAAAATAGCTTTTATTTTAAAATCTTACTATCAAGTAAAGCCTGTCAGTAAGATAATAATCTCTGTTGAAAAATCCGAAAATTTTATATTATTATTTTGGGGATGTGTTATGGCAGGTTGTATACCCGTTTTAATGCCTTCTGTACAATTCAGTAATAAGAACTCTATTGCTTTTGAACGCCTAAAGAATGCAATTGATATATTAGGTGTAGTTACACTTATAACAAATGATATTAATCTATTTGAATATTATAAATCTTCATTTCATAAAGCTGTGTGTGTTGAAGATATTATGAAACAATTGGATTTGTTGCAAGATTATTCTTTACACATACCTAAAAGAGATAGTAAAGATTTATGTGTTATTCAGTTTTCATCAGGAAGTACAGGGGCACCCAAAGGAGTCATGCTTAGTTTTAACAATATTTTAACTAATTTGAAAATAAAAACTCTTGCGGATGAAATTACAACTGAAGATACTTTGATTCACTGGATGCCATATTTTCATGATTATGGTCTATTTGGAAATCATTTGGTTTGTTTGTATAACCAAATTACAGAAATAAAAATAGAGCCTTTTTCCTTTTTAAGAGATCCTTTGATTTTTCTAAAGAAAATTTCCGAATATCAAGTAAGTATTTGTGGCGGTACGACACCTTCAGGATTGGATTTGTTAATTCAAAAGTTAGAACAATCTAATGACATAAAAGAATTGGATTTATCTCAAGTGAAGACTCTTTCAATTGGAGCAGAAATGGTTCCATCTAATTTATACGTCCGATTATCCCCCCTTTTTCAACTTGGGTTTAATCGAAATGCATTCCGCCCTTCATATGGAATGGCTGAAACAACATTGATTGTTTCTTCCTGTTTACCGGGTTATGGAAATAAAAATATAAGAATAAATAGAGAGGCGTTCTATGAAGGGATTATCAAATTAGTCGATAAACAACAAGATTTTTGTGAATTTGTTAGTGCAGGTAGAATATTACCAGGCTTACAAGTACGCATTGTTAAAGACGGTATTCCTCAAAATAATTTAAATTTAGGAGAGATTCAAGTAAAAGGCGCTTGTGTCATGTCTGGTTATTATAATGACATACAATCAACAGATGAAGTATTAAAAGACGGTTGGTTAAGTACAGGAGATTTGGGCTTTTTTGATTATAACAATATTCTTTATATAGTAGGTCGAAAAAAGGAAACAATTATAGTAAATGGACAAAACTTTCATCCTTTTGATTTAGAAAATTGTGTCTTAGAGAAATTTGGTCTTTCAATTGAAAAAACTGTATTTACATCTTTTTATTCTTCTACAGAAAATCGTGAAATTGTACTTCATTTCTTTGTATTATCAAGAAAAATGTCGGAAGAACAAATAAGACAATTAATAAATGAATGTAACGCATTTCTAGCAGACAAAGTTGGATTTGCTCCAGAATACTCTATAAAGATAAAAAAAGGAGAAATACTCAGAACTTCTAGCTCTAAAATAAAACGTCGATCTATGGCAAAGTATTTTGAGCAAGGACAGTATAATAAATCAATTGTAAAACTAAACAAAGAATCTCATAATATGGATTATTTATTGGTTCTCAAAAAAATATGGTCAGAAGTTTTAAAAACAAACCTCATTCATATAGAAGATAACTTCTTTTCTTTAGGAGGAGACTCAATACGCAGTATGATGGCTGTTTCTAAACTTGAAGAACTGTTAAATATTAAATTAGAAAATAGTTTCTTCTATAAATATCCGACCTTAGTCTCTCAAAAACATTATCTTGAACAATATTTATTAAAAGAACTTCAATCTCCTTTAAATGAATATGAACTGTTAGTTCGAGAGTTTATCAGCGAAGAAATAGGAATTCCCTCTTTAGAAATACAATATACAGAAAATATTATAACTAAAGTGACTTCTTTTGCCGCTGTATATCAAATGATGAAGCGCTTAACTGAAGTTTTTGATAAAATAACATTAGATGATATAAAAGATAAAACTTGTATACGAGATATAGCACAAACCATTAAGGAACGCTATGTAACTCCAGAGGGGTATTCTTTTCCGTTAATGGATTTCCAAGAAACATTATTCTATCACAGTAAAAGTTTTATCCGTAATGAACCGACAGGATTAAGTTGTTATATCATTTGTCGGACACAATTGAAAGGTTTTTTTGATCCAGCATGTTGGGACAAGACGTTAAATCACATTATTAACTGTCATCCATTGTTACATTCTATTCTTTCCGAAGAGTCGGATAAACCTGAGATGATAACTCTTCCTGAATATCCGACATTTAAAAGTTCTTATGAAGATATAACTTCAATGAACAAAGAACAACAGGAAACATTCTTTTTACAAAAGGACGAAAAAGATCATGATCACAGATTTGACCTTAAAGAGTATCCTTTATTCTATTGTAATATTTATAAAACAGGGGAAGATGAACATGAATTAATTATACATATTGATCACCAGATAATTGATGGTTTCAGCTTTTTTCAATTCCTTCAAGAATTAACATCAACTTATGATCAGTTTATCGCTGGTAAAGAAATAACTGTTGAACAAGAAAAAGGTCTAACTTTTTCTGACTATGTTTTTGTGGAGAGATTCAGAAGGCAAACAAAGCGATATCAGAATGCAATGGATTTTGCCCTAAAGGTGTTTAAAGATTTACCAGAGAAAATATCTATTCCCACGAAATGTCAGCCATCTTTAATAAATAAAGTCCATTTTAATACCTTACATACGGAATTGGATTCTTTATTGATGAATAAAGTTCTTGAAATCAGTTCTCATACTTCTGGTATATGCCTTAATTCCTTACTTATGGCATGCTATTTTAAACTGATGAATTTGTGGTCTGGACAAAATGATCTCATTATCAACATGCCTGTATTTAACAGGGAACAGCATTTACCTAATGCAAAAAATATAATAGGTAGTTTTCTTGATATTTTCCCTGTCCGTATCCAAACATCTCCACAAGAACCGATTGTTTCTATTGCACGTAAGATAGAACAATTTGTACGAACCATGCTTGAGTATCCAATATCTTCAATAGAATTGTCCAGAAAAATCGCAGAACAGGAAGGCTTAAAACAAAGCTCTTTGAGTGCAATTATTTTTAGTAATTCTATCAATATGCTTCCCAAAGGTATCAGTCATTCATCTAGATATTTGACAATTGGTGCGCCTAAAGTACAGACAGGTGCACCTGGTACTTATATAGACCTTGTTATGTATACATGGGAAAATAAATGGTGTTTTGATTGGAATTATGTTCGTGAGCTATTTGATGCGGAATACATACAACTACTTTCTGAACAATTCACGTCTATGCTTAACCAATTGGTAGATGATACAAACACTAAGGGATACGAAGAGCGTTCATGTTCAAATATACTCCCTCTCTTCTATATAAAATTATTGGAGCAAACAAATAAAACAGAACATGCTTATCCTCTTAAAACAATATATGAACAGATCAGTAATACTGTAGATTTGTATCCTAATAGAGAGGCGATCTCTTATCAAGGAGTTTCTTTAACTTATACAGAGTTTTGGAAAAAAGCTAATCAGATGGCGCATTTCTTACGTTCTCTTGGAGTGGTACGAAATTCTAAGGTTGCTTTATTACTGAACAGAACGCTTGATTTGCCTATAGTACAACTTGGAATTCTTTTAGCAGGTGGGGCGTATGTGCCAATTGACCCTTCTTATCCTTCGGATAGAATACAGTATATGATAAATGACTGTGGAGCAGAAGTTCTTGTAACTCAAGGAATACATGTAGACAATATTAATAGTTCATATACCCCCAACATTAAACATTGTGTGTTACTTGATGATGATTCTATTCCTTTACCTGATACATATCGTCGATACACCGTAAATGATATAAATAGTCAATCTATGGATAATATAGTACCTTGTAATACTCCTGATGATTTGATTTATATGATTTATACTTCTGGTTCAACAGGACAACCTAAAGGTACAATGCTTAGGCATAGAAATGTATCCAATTTTTTGAATTATGAGAAAGAAGCGTTTAATGTAAACTGTAATAACAGGTTTGCTTTAATAACATCGTATTCCTTTGATATGACTGTTACTTCTAATTGGCTACCTTTCATTGCCGGAGCTTCTTTACACATTCTTTCCGATAATGCAACTAAAGATATAGAGAAACTTCTGTATTTTATAGATGAAGAAAAAATCAATTTTTTGAATGTAACTCCCTCTCATTTTTCAATGTTGGTAAATACGTTGGGATTTTTGGAGAGACCTGTAAACCTATCACCCAATATGACTATTATGCTGGGTGCTGAAATTATCAATGTTTCGGATATAAACAGGTGGTTAGAAAATTATCCTTTGCACAAATTTATTAATGAATACGGCCCTACAGAAACAACGGTGGCTTCCACTTTTTATCCTATCCCGATTGAAGAAGACGGCAAATGTCATTTAAATATAGTTCCAATAGGGAAACCGATTTATAATACACAAGTATATGTATTAAATGATAATTTAGAATATACACTACCAGAAGTTCCTGGTATCCTTTATATTGGAGGCGAGGGAGTGTCATGTGGTTATTTGAATAAAGAAGAGAAAACGAAATCTGTATTTATCAATAATCCTATTACTCATGAAGGAATTGTATATAATACAGGAGACGTTGTAAAGATGACTGTAACTGGCGATATTGTATTTGTAGGACGTAAAGATTTTCAAGTAAATGTCAGAGGGTATAGAATTGAATTAGGAGAAATAGAGAATGCTTTATTAAAAGTATCAGGTATTACAGAGGCTTGTGCAGAGATTCAATATGATGTAAACAAACAGCCTGTAGTTGTAGCTTTTTATGTTACAGCAAATAATTGTGATTTAGAATACAAGGATATAATGTCTGTTCTGCAAATGAAGATACCTCACTATATGTTACCTTCCGCAATGGCTAGAATAGAGCAGATTCCAATTTCTGCCAATGGAAAAACAGACAAGAAGCAATTACCCAATATTGCGAATCAGAAACAAAATTTTGTTAAAAGGGATATTGTAGGTCCAAGGAATGAAAGGGAAAAACAAATAACCTTAATCTGGGAAAAGGTATTAGGGATACCAGAGGTAGGTGTATTTGATAATTTCTGGGATATAGGAGGCGACTCTATCCGATCTGTAAGGTTAATAAAAGAATTAAAGGAGGTCGGATTAACCAACATCAAATTAAAAGATTTATTCGATAAACCTACGATAGCCGAACTGCTTGAACAAGAAATAGAGAATAATAAAGTTGAGAATCTCATTTGTATGAAAAAGGTTTCTACTCCATATGCAAAACTTATATGTCTTCCATATGCAGCAGGAACCCCTGGTATGTATAGTACATTTTCTGGGGATTTTACCGGAGAAATCAACTTATATACAGTACAATATCCGGGACATGGAGATGGACGTGAGATAAAGTCCTCTGTAGAAGAAGTTGGTGCGCTATTAGCCAATGAACTGAAAGAGGCTGATAAAGAGATTCCTTTGTTTATCATGGGATATTCTTACAGTTGCTATATTGCTTATGATATCTGTAAACGATTTGAACAAGAAAATATTCCGATACAGGGTATTATAATGATTGGTGGAACTCCTCCTACATTGCGTGATGACTTAATGCAATTCTTTTCAAATGACGATAATGCCCTTTTGGATTATTCACGTGCAAAAGATCTGTTGAATGAAGAATTGATCGCAACTTTATCAGATGAAGAAAAACATGAATATTTGCATGAGTTGAGAATGAATACTGTAGCAATGGTAAATTACAAGTTTCTTGATTGTAAATTGAAAACCCCATTATGTTCCATCGTCGGTAGAGAGGATGAGCCTACAATTCGAAACAATCAACATCTATGGAATAATTACTTTCAGAAAGTTTCTTTCCACCAATTGCCAGGAGGGCATGTTCTTATTACAAAATATCATGCGGAATTAGCTAAGTTGATAATGAATTATATAGAATTGCATGTATAAATATGCTTGTATTACCCTTTTCCGATATAGCAGTAGAAATTGTGGAAGATAGTCCTTTTGCTACTTCAGATAATCTCTTTAATGAAGAAAAAATATTCATTAAAAGAGAATGGTCTGAAATACGTCTTAAAACTTATATTTTGGGACGTTGTGCCGCACATCGTGCCTTACAGACTTTACAAAAGGAAATAGTTCCCATTTTAAAAGGAAGAGATGGTGAACCAATATGGCCATTTGACATAGTTGGTTCTATATCTCATAAAGATGCAATAGCAGTTGCTGCTGTTGGAAAGAAAAAGAGGTATAAGGGTATTGGAGTAGATATTGAAGATCAAACGACGATATTATCAAAAAAGGAATATTCTCTTTTTTGTACACCCCAAGAGATAGCGTGTATAGATAAGAAAGAATTTTCTCCTATTGACATTTTTTCACGTAAAGAAGCTATTCTAAAGGCATATTATACAGCATATAGTAAATTATGCAATTGGATTGATATTGACACGATAAATGTATCTAAAGCTTCCAATGTAACTATAATATGCATGTTAAAAAAAAATTTTATTATAAACCTATGTTGTGTAGAAAAGTAAAAACAATTTTAGTCATTATGGGAATATGTTGTTTCCCTATGATATCTTGGGCACAAGTTTTTCTTTCTGGTCGAATCGTAGATAAAAAGACAAATGAACCTGTTGTAGGAGCTTCTGTATATATACGAAAAAATCAGGTTGGAGATAATGCAAATGATAATGGGTTATACAGAATAAAATTACCTCAAAACGGAACGTATCTTGTAGAGGTTTCTTTTATCGGATACAAAACAATAAAACAGTCTGTTACTGTAAATAGAAATACAACTAAAAATTTCTTTTTGGAAGAAAGTACAGAAGTGTTGAATGAGGTCGTGGTAAAAGCATCCTCACAGCAGGCAGAAATAAATCATATACGTAAAAGTCCTATGGCTGTAACGGTTGTTGATGGAGCAAAATTAAGAGGTCGTTCAACTGGAATTGAAGAAGTACTTACTCGTACTTCTGGAATCAAAGTTAGAAAATCCGGAGGTTTGGGTAGCTCTTCTAAAATGTCCATACATGGTCTGGAAGGAAAAAGAGTAGCTATTTATATAGATGGTTTTCCTTTAAATAGCCCCGATGGTTCATTTGATATAAACGACATACCTATTGATGCCATTAAATATATTGAGATATATAAAGGAATAGTTCCTGCTGAATATGGCAGTGATGGTCTGGGAGGAGCGATTAATGTTGTTACAAGAGAGGACGAGTGTGACTTGGTAGGCTTTACTCAGGAGTTTGCTTCATTTGGTACTTCCAAAACGTTAGTCAGTGTAAAAAAAATGTTTGAAAAACCAGGGATTCAAATTGGAGGAGGTTTTTTTCATAATAAATCGGATAATAATTATAAAATGACTTATCCTGTTTTTGAAACAAATTTACCTTCAAGTGCCTACCAAGAAGTAATAAGAAATAATGATTATTATAGGTCCACAATGTATAATGTAGGTTTAACATTTACAAAATTCTGGTTTGATAAGATTGAATTAGAATGTGCTTTTTATAACAATAAAAAGGGAATTCAGGCCTTAGATTTTGATTCACGTTTTTCTCATACACATGGGACAAACATTATGCCTACTTTAACTTTAGAGAAGAAGAATTTCTTATTTAAAAACCTTGAATTCAAGTCAGGTCTAGTAACTCCAATCATTCATACGCATTTGGTTGATACCGCTAGAACAAAACGGCAATGGGATGGAACCATAACAAATACAATGGGAGAAACTGATGATAATTTATTAAACTATTCAGATGACAAACAATTTGAAATCAGACATAAATTGAATTTAAAATACAAGTTAAAGCAACATACCTTTAATCTTAACAATCAATTCACATATTCAAGGTATAGACCTAAGGATGATTATACAGCAGAATATGTTGGTTTTGACCCTAGTGGTTTTCCCAGTAATATGAAGGGAAATACTTTGGGGTTAGCACATGAGTATTCTTCACGTAATAACAAACTTCAAAACTCTTTAATGTTCAGTCTATACTATTTAAATTCTGGAATATATAGAACAAGTGATAAAATTGTAGATGAATCTGAAAGTGTTAAGAAAGAACCGAAAAAAACAAAAATAAACAATTTTTACTATGGAATAAGTGAAGGAATCAGTTATGAATTTTTCAAAGGGGTGAGAGGTAAATTTTCCTTATCACATAACGTGAGGCTTCCTGATACGGAAGAATTGTTTGGAGACGGAGTGACAGTAAAGCCTTCAGTTGATTTAAATCCCGAAATAAGTAATAATATAAATTTAGGGTTAATCATGGATAAAAGTAATTTTATGGGGTTAAGTCGTTTTCAGTTAGAGACAAATTTATATTATATGTATATAACAGATATGATAAGTTTATTTCCTGCTGATATACGAATGATTTATACGAATTTGGGTAAGACTCAGATCATGGGGGGAGATTTTGATTTAAAAATAGATGTGACTCCACAGCTTTATAGTTATTTTAACTTAACCTATCAAGATATTCGGGATAAGCTAAAATGGACTACTAATGACCAAAGTGTGAAAAACCCGACTTATGATAAACAGGTACCCAATATTCCTCGTTTTTATTTTAACTATGGTTTAGAGTATCATACAGAGGGATTACTTGGGAAACATGAAATATCTAGAATCTATATAGACGCATCTTACGTTCATGATTTTGATTGGAGTTGGCAAATGAGTAACTTACCAGAACAGCGAAAGAAATGGTTAATTCCTCGTAGTCATCTTTTTACGGCAGGATTCCAGCAATCTATTTGGAAAAATAAAGTATCATTAGGGTTTGAAGTTGAAAATATATTCAACAAGGAGAGCTATATGGAATTTAAAAAGCCTTTACAAGGTCGTACTTTTAAAATTAAATTACGATTTAATTGGTTTGGTGATGAATCTTCAGGGGGAGCGATGAGTTTGTAATATTATAAATAATTATTTTAACTAAAAAAAATAAAAAAAATGAAAAATCAATGGTTTTTATTGTCGCTATTAGCGACCTTTTTAAGTTTTATTTCATGTAGTAAAGATGATCCGTTTCCAACAGATGAAGAAGACGATATGAGTTTTGTTCATAGTGTCACGGTGGGTGATAATGCTTATGTTAGTCTATTTAAAGATTTAAATGTAGAACAGACAAGTACACAAAATTCTTTGGTCTTTGCAAAAGAATCTTTTCTTTTTACTTATGGGGGTAACATTTATGTCTTAGAATCGATGAATGCCCGTTTATATAAGTACAGAGTCGAGAATGGTTTGCTAATTCAAGAAAAAGAAACGATGATTCTCCCTTCCGGTTCTCTTCCTGCATTCCTTACATTTGATTCAGAAGAAAAAGCTTATATATCATGCGTAGGATTGGGAAAATTGTATATAATAAATCCTACGACAATGCAAAAAACAGGTGAAATAGATTTATCTGAATATGCAATTGGGAAAGAAAGTGGTGATAAAAATCCTGAACCTGGTGCTTCGGTTATTAGAGATGGTATTTTATATGTAGGATTAGCTCAAGATAAGTCCCAGTTTAACCCTAATACTGGAGCTTATGTACTTTTGATTGATACAAAGACAGACAAGCCTATTAAAATGATATCTGATAATAGAGCTACAATGGCAACCGCTTATGAGTATTCAGGTGATCCTTTCATTGATGAAAAAGGCGATCTTTATATTTATTGTGTAGGAGGCTTCGGATATTTTGCAAACTGTACAGAAGGTTTCTTGCGTATAAAGAAAGGAGAAACAGACTTTGATCAGTCATACTATTTCCCAATAGAAACAATTAGTATACCGGACATAAAGGGTAATAAAGCAAATTATATTTATAGCAAAACATATACAGGAAATGGTAAGCTATATGGATATTTCAATGTTCCGGGATATGTTAGTAATCCACCTGATTATGTAAATGACAAATCAATGCAAACATTTGAAATAGATGTTTATAATAAAACTGTCAAAAAAATGAACTTTGACGGAACTACGGGTTGGTCATGTAGTCAATGTAAAGCAGGAGACTATATGGTGTTCGGGATGGCTTCTACTCAAGGAACAGGTTATTATCTTTACAACTATAAAGAAGATAAGTATGAACCTTTAAAGATAAAAACAGAAGGTAATCCCTTCAAAATTCAATATTTAAAATAAATAAAGACTGCCGGAAGCTAAAAGATTCCGGCAGCTTTTTAATTTTTATGGAATGAACAATCGTAATTATGACTGTATAATCATTATAAGTGTAATCTCAGGTTTATTTATCACAACCTGCGACTATCTAGTACAGATGAAAACTGTTGAAACAGATTATTTTGTTTCAAGACTACTTTCTTTAGAAGAAACTATTTTAAATTTATCATCTTTTGGATGTATTTTTACTTTTCCTTTTTGGATATTAGGGACATACTTCATATACACAACAATGTGTAAAGTTAATAAAAAGCTTGCGCTTATTAATACATTCTGTATATCTTATTCTTTATTGATGTTGGGGTTTTATCATTACAGCTATGCCATAATATATAGTATTGGTACATCAAAAATGATAATGCAAACAAATATAGATTGGCAATTATTAACAGGATCTAATATACCTTTTTTCCCCTTTATGTTTATTCTACTTCCAGTGACCTGGCTGATTGTTGGATTTAGTAACTTTTCATCCAAAGCTATAGTTCCTCGATGGTCTATAGTTGTGAACCCTGTTATACTAACAATTATTTTATCTATTGTCACTTGGATAATTCCCAAGACCGAATGCTTACTACCAGGCATTTTTAGTTTGGGGATCACTCTGTATTATATAATTTGTTGGATAAGCTTAAAAAAAGATAGAAATTTATGTCTAAAAAGAAAGTTTTAGTAATTGGTGGCACAGGGATTGCGGGACAATTTATTACAGATTACTTGCTACATTATCATGATATTTGTGAATTATTTATAGCATCAAGAGGTATTCATAAGATATCAGAGAAGAAAGTAAAGTTTATAAAAATGGACATACATGATACCCAAAATATAGAATCTGTTATTAAACAATTTGATATTATAATTTTGGCACTTGGTCCTTTTTCATGTGTAGGAACAGATATTTATACAATTTGTTTAAGAAATCACGTAATATGTGTTGATATTAATGATGACTATGGACATAGTGGACGTGTACTAGAAATAAAAAATGAGAACATAACAAATTTTCGGGGAACAATTTTTACAGGAATGGGATTATGTCCAGGGTTGACAACTTTCATGCTAGAATATGCTGCAGAACAATTAAAAAAAACTGTTTTAGAAGCCGAATTGAGAATCTATTTTGGAGCAGGTGTTGTTTCTGGAACAGCTTCAATAATCAATATGTTTGAGGGTTTTAAAGATGACCTGATGCTCCTTTCAGAAAGGGAAATCCGAAGAATAAAACCAACTAAATATCATTCAGATAGAACTTTTACTTTTGATCGTTTTCATTCCAATATGCCATTAATATTCTTTTCTAGTCCTGAAATAAGGACTATACAACGAGCTAGTCGATTTGAAGAACTACAAAATTTTGATTGTGCTTTTCATCTGCAAAATCTTCCTATGGGCATAGTTCCCTTACTAAGAAAGAGCTCTTTTATTAGAAAATTGATTTGTAAAATGGTCAATAAACAACAGGGGCAATTGGAGAAAAATGAGAAAAACGAGAAATCTGTGATAGTATGTACTTATGTAAGAAATCAAAATTCTATTGTAAAATGTTTATTGCACTCAGATTCCTCATTTAGATTAACAGGAGTATTTTGTGCGGTAATTGTGCTCTCGATAATAAAAGGATGTATACCAATTATGCCTGGCATCTTTACTTTTGAAGACATAAATATCAATCTGCACATGTTAAACGAAATATTAAAAAACAACAACATAAATATATCTATAGAGGAATAGTATTATGGTTTATAATAAATATATAGGAATAATAGGTGGAACTGGAACAATTGGTTCTATTATAGTTAAATATTTATTACAACTACAAACTCACTTCCATGTTTTAATTGGTGGTAGGAGATCCATAAAAGAAATATCTATGTCTACATTTTATAATAGTGAGCGACTTAAGTATAACCAAATGAACTATAACAATGATGTAGAATTGGATAATTTTTGTTCTCAATGTTTGTTGGTTATTAATGCTGTTGGACCTTCATTTAAAATAAATGACAAGATTGCCTTACATGCATTAAGAAATAATTGCCACTACATCGATATAGGAGGATATGGCATTTTGCGTGATTTATTAAAACCATATGAAAAAAGCATTGAAGCTCAGAAACTTTGCTTTATTATAGGTGTTGGTTGGATGCCTGGTATTTCAGGCGTATTTTCTAAAACTATTATAGAGACTCATTTAAACAGCCCAGAAAATACTAATTTTAATATCTATTATGGTGCTGTTGATAATTGGTCATATAGTTCAACTTATGATCTGGCAGCATCATCTATGGGAAAAACACGTTCCTATGTTTATTCTCATGGAAAGGAAATACAGGTGTCTCCTTTTCGATATACACATCACAAATTTTTTCCTTTCATTGGACATAAAAAAATATGTATGCCATCATTTGACGAACAATTAACTCAATTGGCTACTTCTTTAAAACAAATAAGAAAGATATCAACATTCATTATGCTAAATGACTATATCTCAATGGGGAAGTTTATGTTTATAAAGATCTTTTATAAACATAATTTAAATAAAGCAACACTTATGTTGCAAGATGATTATCAACGTCTCGTTAAGAAAGAGAATAAGTGGGGAAGTGTAATTTGTCAAGTTTCTAAAATAGAGCCAGAAAGAAAGATAGATACCTTTTACTATTTATATACAAAAAATAATTTATTATATACTGCATTACCTGCTGTTATTACTACTCAATACATTTTAGAAGGTAAAACAAAAATAGGATTAAATTGTCTTTGTGACTCTTTGAATTGCCAATCTTTTATGTCGGATTTAGACTTTTACGGAATAAAATATTCATATTATGAACATAAAAATTAAAAAGAAAATTCTTGTGTGTATGTTGTGGTTATGTGCCATAGCATGTTTCACTGGTTTTCCCTGGATATTTTTCTCATGGGATGTAATTCACTCTTACATGGGAATCCATGATATACCATCAGACTTGACAATTGTCTTGTTTCGAGAAGAATGTTTGTTCTTCGGTTTTTTCTGTATTTATTTTCTCTTTCTTAGAAATATCGAAAAATATAAAGGACTTATTAGCTTCTGTTCTTTCTTAGTCGCATTTATGGGCGGTTTTATGTACTTGCTAAAACTTCAAACAGGGATTGTACATATATCATCAGATTATGAACCTTTTATTTGGCTTATAATTGGAAGTTTCATATTTTATTTAAATCATAGTATTAATGGTATAGCACCAAAGAAACAAAAACTTCCCGTTTTAAGTTGTTTATTCCAAGTGCAGGCAGGAGTATTGCTATTGAACATTGTAAATATTTTAGTCCCCGAACAGACTTGGGAAATAATGTTCAATATTTCTTATTCTACAGTTTCACCTTATGATAAATATACATTTGGAATGATAAGTGGTTTTACTGCTTTCTCTTCTATTATTATATATTATATCAGTAATAGGATTCTTTTTTTTATGAATTTATCTAAAGCGATTCTCATTTTCTCTTTTCTTTATTTCTTAGGTTTCTTTGTGTGGGGAAACTTTAGTGAGTTGTATAAACCTCTATTTATTTTATATGTAGTATTAGTTGAGATTTTAAATATTGTAGGAATTAATTATATATTTAAAAGGAGGATATATGAGAAATAAAGAAGGGCTAGTCGATGATTTGATAACATCAATTCCAGGAGAATGGAAATTTGATGAACAAGTATCACAACATTTCGACACTCATGTAAGAAAAAGTGTCCCATTGTACGAGGAAGTACAAAAGGCTGTTATCGAAATAAGTGAATGGTTTATTAGAGACAATAGTGTTGTATATGATTTAGGTTCCTCTACAGGAGAAACCATTTCTCTTTTATTACAAAAGCATTCAAGAAAAAAGAATGTGAGATTCATCGGAGTCGAAGAAAGTTTACCAATGATAGAGATTGCAAGAAAAAAATGTAGTAGCGAATTAGTTCAATTTCTACAACAACATATAGAGGAAATAAATGAATTAGCTAATATAGATTTAGTTTTATCATTGTATACGTTACAGTTTTTACCTTTATGGAAAAGAAAAAAAGTCTTACAACGGATATATAATGGATTAGTAGAAGGTGGAGCTTTTATATTTGTAGAGAAAATAAGGGCGGAAAATTCACTGTTTGAGGATATATGGAATGACTTGTATTGGGATTTTAAGCAAGAAAATGGTTTGAATGAACAACAAGTTATAAAAAAGGCTCAAAGTTTGAGAGGCGTTTTGATTCCATTGAGTCTTACAGAGAATTTGAGTCTACTATCTGATGTCGGTTTTCAATGTATGGATACTTTCATTAAATGGCACAATTTTGCAGGAATTATAGCTGTAAAAATGCCTTCGAAAAATGATATAGAAGAAAATACTTATTTAAATACAGATAAAAATAATAAAATACAGCAATGAATACAAAGTTGATAATTCACATAGTAATTAGTTTGATCTCATTAAGTGGATTAATTGTTTATTATTACGCATTTCTACTAGGTTACAAAAAACATAATTCTCAATTAAAAAAACAATCAAAGCTTCCGGAAAAGTTATATTTTATGAGCACTTATCCAGCACTCATATGGTATGTATTACCCTTTATAGAGCAACCAAGGATGCATGGAATATATGACTGGTTAAATGGCGAATTTGTTTTTTTTAATGTTTTGTATATTCCAGTTTCTTTTCTGTTGTTTGTATATTTCTTTGGCATTTGGGGTAAAAAGTCTGTTTTTCAAAATATTGAAGCTACTAAAAGTGCATTTTATGCCCCAAGTAAATTGTTAACAGAAGGAATATATGCAAGAGTTCAACATCCAATGATCATAGGGGATATATTAGGACATTTTTCTTTGGTGTTATTAACAGGTGGAATCTACACTTGCATTTTATTCCCTATATATGTATTTATAGATCTCTTTATGATAAAAATACAGGTTAAGTATTCTTTAGAACCATATTATAAATCAGAACTTATAGTTTATAGAAAGAAAACCCCTGTTCTCCTTGATCAAAAACTATTATTTATAGTTTTATTTATGGCATTGTTGGTTATTTGTAATTTTTTAAATTATACAAAAATAATATGATTTATTTTAGCTGGGCCACCCAAATTATTTTGGCCATAATTTCATTTCTTTGGTTGATTCCTTATTATATAGCATTTAAGGTTGGGAATCGTAAATATATGTCTAAAACACTAGATTTATCTTGCAATAATAGATATACATTAATGTATTATTCGGGCTTTTTTATATCTATTCTTTGGTATATTATGCCCTTCTTAAATCAACCTCGCTTCAAACTAAACATTTTTTCTTTGTTTGACATAAAAGTAATACTGTTGGAAAATGTTCTTTACAATATTATCCTTATTGCATTAATTGGATATTTTATGTCTGTTTGGGGTACTAAAGTGGTAAATTGTAATCTGCAAGCAACCAAAGATAGGTTTTTGCATCCTTCAAAGTTAATAACGGAAGGTCCCTATAAAAAAGTGAGAAATCCGATGATAATGGGAGATCTATTTTGTCATTTAAGTTTTATTCTTCTGCTTGGAGCCATACATACATTATGTTTATATATAATTTATATATGTATTAATCTTGTAATTGTATATATAGAAAATAAATATTCATTATGTATACATTTCAAGAAAGAATATGAAGAATATGCTAAAAAAACTCCAGCTTATATGAATCAGGAATTATGGCTGTTTGCTATTTTCTACTTGGTAATTATTGTGACAAATATTTGTCTAACTACGACAATATATATTTAAATAAATAATGAAGAAAAAAGAAGGATTATCTAGGTTACTGGAAATTGCGGGAGAAAAAAAAAGTTTATTGCTTTTCTCCGGGTTATTTTCCGCTATAAGTGCATTATGTATACTTATACCATTTTGGTCTATATATGAAATATTAAAGGAATTGCTTGTTCATGCTTCTGATTTATCTACGATAGATTCTGAGCTAATGATCAGTTGGGGGTGGCTTGCTTTTATTGCTTTGATTGTGGGTGTACTATTTTTGTATGCGGGATTAATGTTATCTCACATAGCCGCCTTTCGTATTTTATATGGGTTAAAAATAAAACTTTCAGAGCATATAGGTCAGTTGTCTTTGGGATATTTAAATTCGACATCTATCGGTTGTATAAAGAAAATCATGGAACAAAATGTCGAAAAAATAGAGCATTTTATAGCTCACACTATTCCCGATTTGGTGAATGTGTTTGCAACCATAACTTTTATGTTTATTATCTTTTTTTCTTTAAATGGTTGGATGGCATTCACCGCTCTATTATGCATACTTTTAAGTATAGGAATGCAATTTTCTAATTTTGTAGGGAAAAGAGCTACTGCACTTACGAAAATCTATTTTGATGTCCAAGAACGCATGAGTGCTTCAGCTGTTCAATATGTGAGAGGTATGCCAATTATAAAGATATTTGGACAAAGTATACGTTCTTTTCGGCAGTTCAATGCCGAAATCGGAGCGTATAAAACATTTGCTTTAAAATGCTGTAATAACTATCAAAATGGTATAATTGCATTTATTATTCTGTTGAATTCAATAGTCACGTTTATTCTTCCTGTAGGAATATTAATAATGACCTCTGATCCTAAAAACATCTCATTAGCTGCAATTTATCTTTTTTTCATCGTGATGGGGCCCGGAGTAGCTTCCCCTGTATATAAACTCGCATTTTTAGCTTCAGGAACTGTAGAAATTAATGAAGGAGTAAAACGTATAGACAAAATATTTGAGGAAAAAAAACTATGTGAACCAGTTGTTCCTCAAATACCTCAGACGTATGATATTGAATTCAGAAATGTAAGTTTTGCTTACGAAGATAGAGAAAATATGACAAAGACAGAAGCGCTGAAGGATATCTCTTTTATCGCTCGACAAGGTGAAGTAACAGCTTTGGTTGGACCTTCTGGGTCAGGGAAGTCAACAATAGCCAATCTCATTCCTCGCTTTTGGGATGTTTCCTCTGGAGAGATTTTAATAGGGGGAATAAACATAAAAAATATTTCCTCACCCCAATTATTGGAGATCGTGTCTTTTGTATTCCAAGATACGTTTCTTTTCAATGATACCATATATGCCAATATTACAGCAGGAAATACTCAAGCTAGTTTATCGGATGTTATACAAGCTGCTCAAGCTGCCCAATGTGATGATTTTATTCGAAGTCTTCCTAAAGGATATGATACGATTGTCGGAGAGAGAGGCGTTTTTCTTTCTGGAGGAGAGGCACAACGAATTTGTATAGCTAGGGCTATTTTACGAAATTCTCCTATTTTAGTATTAGATGAAGCAACAGCTTTTGCTGACCCAGAAAATGAATATAAAATACAACAGGCCTTACAAAAGTTAATAAAAGGTAAAACTGTTATTATCATAGCTCATAGATTGTCTTCTATCACCTCTGCTCATCAAATTCTTGTTTTTAAGGAAGGATGTTTAGTTCAAAAAGGAAGACATGACGAACTTCATGTTACTACAGGCATATATAAAAATATGTGGAATGCTTATATAAATGCACATAACTGGAAGTTAAATCTAAAAAAATGAAATAATATGATTACAAAGGCTATAAAACATATTACTATAGGACAAACCAAACGTTTATACAAGCCTGTGGGGTATACAATGCTTGCAAACTTTATAAATATAGTTCCCTTTTGTCTTTCAATAGAAGTTATAAATACCCTTTTTAAAGCTTTTGATGGAACTGGAACTCCTCTAAACATATCTAAATTATGGGGGCTGATTGTGATAATGTTTGTATACATAATTTTTATGATTTTTGGAGAAAAGAAATCCTATAATGCAAATTTCCGGGAAGCATACAATATTAGTGCAGAAGGTCGTATTGCTTTAGCCGAACATTTACGCAAGTTGTCATTAGGTTTTCTTTATAAAAAAGATTCTGGAGAATTATCTTCCATGTTAATAACTGATTTTGCTATGACAGAACAAGGGATGTCGCACCATCTTCCTCAATTGCTTGGTGCACTGGTCATGCCTATTTTTGCTTTTTTAGGTTTATTGTTCGTAGATTGGCAGATGTCTATTGCTATGTTTTTATCCCTTCCTATTTCTTTTTTAATACTTATTTTCACTTCTAGTATTCAAAAGAAACTAGGGCAAACTCAAATTCTGGCTAAAATACGTGCCAGTAGCAGAATGGAAGAATATTTACAAGGTATACGTGTTATCAAAGCATATAATATGACTGGAATAAAGTTCATCCGTTTACAGGAAGCATTTAATGATCTCAAACGTGCGAATATCAAAACAGAAGCTCTGATTGGACCTATTGTCATGTTGTCTGTAACCCTTCTTCGTATGGGACTTACTTTGATGATATTATGTGGTACATACCTTTTAATTGGAGGAAAACTTTCTGTTGCTATTTTTGTGATGTTCCTTATCGTTGGCTCCAGAGTTTTTGACCCACTAACATTAGCACTAATCAATCTTGCAGAATTCCGTTATTATTCTATTGCAGGTGAACGTATTTTGAATTTACTAAATGAACCAGAAATGTCAGGAACACAAGATGCCCCGGAACAAGGAGATATTATATTTAGAAATGTATCTTTTGGGTATAATGATAAATATATCCTACATGATATAAGTGTTACAATGAAACAAGGTTCTTTAACTGCTATAGTTGGGCCTTCTGGAAGTGGAAAAAGTACATTGATGAAACTTTGCGCTCGGTTTTATGATCCTGATAAAGGTGTAATATTATTAGGTAACAAAAATATACGAGAGATTGATCCTGAGAAACTTATGCAACGCATTTCAATGGTATTTCAGGACGTATATTTATTTCAGGATACCATAAAGAATAATATTCGATTTGGTAAAGAGAATGCTACAGATAATGAGATAATAGAGGCGGCTAAAAAAGCTCAATGTCATGATTTTATAATACATTTACCTCAAGGATATGATACAATGATAGGTGAAGGTGGATGTACCTTATCTGGAGGAGAAAAACAGAGAATCTCAATTGCACGTGCTATATTAAAAGATGCTCCTGTAATTTTATTAGATGAAGCAACAGCTTCTTTAGATCCAGAAAATGAAGTGGAAATACAGTATGCAATCAATTCTTTAATACAAGGTAGAACTGTTATAGTTATAGCGCATAAACTAAAAACAATAAGTGATGCTGATAAAATTATTGTTTTAGATGGTGGAAATATTGTAGAACAAGGGACACATGAACAATTATTAAAAGATGAGGGATTATATGCTCATTTATGGGATATTCAAGAAAAATCCTGTAATTGGAAAGTAAATGTATAGAGATGGCATAAGGAAAATCAAAGCCGACTCCGGAGCTTTTTGGGGGGAGGCGGTTTGGCGGCGTTTCCGCCGTTAAACCGTCCTGTTTTCGTTTAACGAAAAGACAACTTGCTGTTTGCAGGAGCAGACCACGTTTATCCAATAATTATTGTGTATCAGCCCATTGTATGGCTATTCTCCTGTGATTTTCGGGGCATTTCCATCAAATATTTGCCGACAGCTCTCCCCATTAAAGGGTGGATATCTCTCCATAATTATGTGACTTACGCTCATAATTCAGGAATAAGGAGACGAATATACGGGAAATCTGTCCTTTATATACCCTATTGTCCATTAATGGATTGTTACTTTCACACATCTACAAATGGAGAGTGGCAGTGAGTCGTATATGCTTCATGGTTTTTCTGCATTATCTCCATTAATGCGTACATTTGTTTATATTCAAATGAGAGCATTTGCTACAACGTAAGTATTCGGCCAACTACAGGTATTAAACCTTTATATACAAC
>NZ_QTMW01000041.1:0-3923 GCF_003604005.1 Bacteroides sp. OF03-11BH
ACTCACTAAAAACGATTTCCTTATGAACATCGAGACTGCAAAACAAATCAATCTGGCTGACTACCTGCACAGCCTGGGGTATTCACCCGTCAAACAGCAGGGTATCAACCTTTGGTACAAATCTCCCTTGAGGGAAGAAACAGAGGCTTCCTTCAAAGTGAACACCGAACGCAACCAGTGGTACGACTTCGATGCGCCCATATAGGCTACACAATAAATATCTCTATGGCAAGAGATTAGGTTAGAGTTCAACAGACCTATCCTCAACGACTTAGCTGGAGGAGAAATCCAAAGGTGACAAAAGCATGTCGGTAAAGTCATTAGTCAGCTAAATACCAAGCTGCGACTGCATGGCGAGAGGAAAAGACAGACACAAGGATGAAGCCTGATTGGTTGAACGATAGTTCTGCTGCACACGTACCAGCCCCGACGAAAGGTATTTGATTCACGTCGGGCTGAAGCACCCCATGTAAACCGAAATTACAATGGAGCAGGAGCTGGCTTCAGAGCAACCACAATAAGTGGAATAGGAACGTAAGTCGCATCCGACAGTCTGCCGAGCCAAACAGTTATTGTGAAAGCAAATGGGGATTCCCTAAATCAGAATGCCGTAAGGCTATGGGCATAGGACCCTGAATATCTGACATGGGAACGGAGCTTCCGTAGTAGTCCGAGCAAGGGAAAGCCTTGTACATGGCGAAGGGAAGCAGTTAGATAACTTAATACAAATAATGGAAAATGTGTGAGACATTATGAGAAGTCCTGAGCAAGTATTAAAAGCTTTAAACAAGCATGGTAAAGTTTCGGATTACAAGTTCGAAAGGCTGTACCGTATCTTATTCAATGAGGAGATGTTTCATGTTGCTTACCAGCGTATTTACGCCAAACCAGGCAATATGACACCCGGTACGGATGGGAAAACCATCAATCGGATGAGTCTTCAAAGAATAAACAAAGTCATTGCATCTTTGAGAGATGAGTCTTACAAGCCTAATCCGGCAAAAAGGATATACATACCCAAGAAAAACGGTAAGAAAAGACCGCTTGGAATTCCTTCCTTTGAGGACAAACTTGTACAGGAGGTGGTGCGCATGATTCTTGAAGCCGTCTATGAAGAGGTGTTTGCAAACACCTCACATGGATTCAGACCAAACAGAAGCTGCCATACCGCATTGACCCATATCCAAAAGACATTTACAGGTACAAAATGGTTTGTGGAAGGAGACATTAAAGGATTCTTCGACAACATAGACCACAATGTATTGATTGCAACTTTGCGGAAACGGATTGCCGATGATAGATTTCTAAGGCTTATCCGCAAGTTGTTGAATGCGGGATATATTGAAGACTGGAAGTTTCATAATACAAACAAGGGAACTCCACAAGGCGGTAATATCAGTCCTATACTGGCAAACATTTATCTTGATAATTTTGACAAGTATATGGAAGAATACGCCCTACGCTTCAATAAGGGAAAAGAAAGACACATCACCAAAGAATACAAGCAACTTAGCGATAAGATGCAACGCATCCTTAAAAGCATCAAGAACATACAGGATGCAGATGTCAGATTACAGCTTAGGGATGAGTATGAGAAACTGAGACGTGAAAGGCAAAAGATTGAGAGCAGAGACAGTATGGATGAAACATACAGAAGGCTTCGATACGTAAGATACGCAGATGATTTCCTCATTGGTGTTATCGGAAGCAAGGCAGAGTGCGTTAAAATCAAGTCGGACATTACCAAGTATATGGAAGAAAACCTCAAGCTGGAACTGTCACAGGAAAAGACATTGATAACAAACGCACAAAAGCCCGCGAAATTTCTTGGCTTCGATGTTTCAGTCCGTAAGTCTGATGCTATCAAGCGGGACAAGAACAATGTGCCAGCCCGTTATTACAACGGTAAGATAGTCCTAAAGGTCGCCATAGAAACGGTGCGGAACAAACTGGAAGAATACAGCGCCATCAGATACAAGGTAGAAAATGGCCGACAAGTTTGGTTTGCAAAGTTCAGAGGCAATCTTATGAAGAAGAAAATCGAGGACATAGTGGCGGCATATAACTCTGAAATCAGAGGGTTCTACAACTACTACTGCATTGCCAACAACGTGGCATACGCGCTCTCAAAGTTTGGATACATCATGGAGTACAGTATGTACCATACCATTGCAGGAAAAACCAATAGCACTGTAAGCAAAGTCATTGACAAATATAAGGTTGGGAATGACATTATAGTGCCATATCAGGATGCAAAAGGTAAATTACGGTACAGGAAATTCTATAATGAGGGATCCAAACGTAAACCACCAATGTACTATACGGAGGTAAACGACTTATCCTACACAATCGCAATTCCACAGCCGACACTTACTGAGCGATTGGATGCGAGAACATGTGAATTATGTGGAAAAGTCGGACCTGTAGTCATGCGTCATGTCAGAAAGCTAAATCAGCTTAAAGGAAAAACTGAATGCGACAGGCTGATGCTTGAAAAGCATAGGAAGACATTGGTTGTCTGTGAAAAGTGTTATGCCAAAATACACAGCCATGCTAAATAAAGTCATGTTATCAACGGAGAGCCGTATGCGTGGAGACATGCAAGTACGGTTTGGGGGCAGGTACGGGAAAACCTACTGCCGAAAGGCAGTAAGGCGTTCTGTACCGAGCCTACGTTTAGGGAAAGGGGGCGGTATCATTGAACTGGCTGCACACCTGTATGCTACCGACCATGTACCTTACCTGCTGGAGCGGATTGCGGAACAGACACCGCATGTACACCCGGTATCTTTCTCTTTTGGCAAGCAGGACTCTTTCGGTCCGAGCTTCCAACAGCTGGAGATAGTACCGCTATCGTCTCCTGCCCTGCTTTCCTATTTACAAGGTAGAGGAATAAATCTGGAACTGGCAAAAAGAGAATGTAGTGAAGCCCGTTACACCCACAACGGCAAGCGTTACTTTGCCATCGCATTCCCTAACGGTTCGGGTGGGTTTGAGGTTCGTAACCCCTATTTCAAGGGCTGCATCGCCCCCAAGGAAATCTCCCACATCAGACAGTCGGGAAAAGCAAGGACTGCCTGCTATGTGTTCGAGGGTTTCATGGACTACCTTTCCTTTCTGACATTGAGACAAGAGAGCTGCCCAAATTATCCGGAATTGGACGGGCAGGACTATATTGTATTGAACTCCGTATCGAATGTGAACAAGGCTCTCTATCCGTTGGGCAATTACGAACGCATCCACTGCTTTTTCGACAACGACCATGCAGGAATGGAAGCACTCCGGCAAATCCGCATGGAATACGGCAGAGACCGGTACATCCGGGACGCTTCGCAGATTTACAGCGGATGCAAGGACTTGAACGAATACTTACAGAAACAGATTGAAAGAAAAAGGCAGCTCCAGTCCGCCAAAGGGGTGCGCAGCCAATCACCGGAGAAGAAGAACGGCTTCCGGTTATAGCCCACTATAACTACACGCTCCGCTTTCGTAGTTGTGGGCTCTCCCGAGGGGATTAGGGCTTTGCCCTAATGACCCACTCAGGGCGTTTCACCCCTGAGAACCCCGAGCAAAGAGTGACCCTCTCTTTGCAATCTCCGCTTATGGGTTACCCCTAAGAAATCTCGTGCAAATGAGAGCAGAGGCAAACTTGCTTGACCTATGCCGAATGCAGCCGAGATTCATAAAATAACCCCTCTGCGAAAGCGAGCAAAGTAAATTAATTGTAAACAAAGAAAAGAAGCTATGGCAACAAAATCAAGCATACACATCAAGCCTTGCAACATCGCATCGAGCGAGGCACACAACCGAAGGACTGCCGAGTATATGCGTAATATCGGGGAGTCCAGAATCTATGTCGTTCCCGAACTTTCCACCGATAACGAACAGTGGATAAATCCCGACTTCGGCACTCCCGAACTGCG
>NZ_QTMW01000041.1:3933-52552 GCF_003604005.1 Bacteroides sp. OF03-11BH
CCCGAACTGCGAACTCATTATGACAATATCAAGCAAATGGTCAAGGAAAAGACCGGACGTGCCATGCAGGAAAAGGAAAGGGAACGCAAGGGAAAGAATGGAAAGATTATCAAGGTGGCGGGATGCTCACCCATCCGTGAAGGAGTATTGCTTATCAGACCGGACACCACACTGGCTGATGTACGCAAATTCGGTGAAGAGTGCCAAAGACGCTGGGGCATCACTCCGCTACAGATTTTCCTGCATAAAGACGAAGGGCATTGGCTGAACGGTCAGCCGGAAGCGGAAGACAAAGAGAGCTTCCAAATAGGAAGCAGATGGTTCAAGCCGAACTATCATGCTCATATCGTATTCGACTGGATGAACCACGAAACCGGGAAGAGCCGAAAGCTCAATGACGAGGATATGGCAACCATGCAGACCCTTGCTTCCGATATTCTGCTAATGGAACGTGGGCAGACAAAAGCTGTCACAGGTAAAGAGCATCTGGAACGAAACGATTTCATCATTGAGAAGCAGAAAGCCGAACTGCAACGTATAGAAGAAACCAAGCGACACAAGGAGCAACAGGTAAGCCTTGCCGAACAGGAACTCAAACAGGTAAAAGCTGAGATACGTACAGACAAACTCAAAAGTGCAGCTACCGATGTAGCCACTGCCATAACCAGCAGCGTAGGTTCTCTTTTCGGAAGCGGTAAGTTGAAAGAACTGGAACATAACATCGAGCAGCTACATCAGGAGATTGCCAACCGGGACAAAGCTACTGATGAATTAAAAATTCAGATGCAACAAATGCAGGAACAGCACGGCAGACAAATACGCAATCTTCAAGGAATACATAATAAAGAGATTGAAGCTAAAGACAAAGAAATATCACGGCTAAACACCCTGCTTGAAAAGGCATTATGCTGGTTCCCATTACTCAAAGAAATGCTGAGAATGGAAAAATTATGCTATGTCACTGGTTTTACCAAGGGGATGGTTGATTCTCTTTTATACAAAAAGGAAGCTCTCAGATGTAGTGGAAAAATCTATTCCGAAGAATATAGACAGAGATTTGAAACAAAAAATGTAATTTTCAAAATTGAACGAAGCCCGATCAATAAGAATAAATTGATGCTGACTATAAACCAACAGCCAATCAGCGAATGGTTCAAGGAACAATGGGAGAAGTTACAGCAGCATCTGCGTAACTCAGTGCAGAAAGAACAAAAATCCAGAGGATTCAGGATGTAATATAGAGAAGTACAATTCATCATGGATTGTACTTCTATCGTAATATATAGTACAAAATCTAAGTTGTCTAACTATTCTAAAGTAAAATAAGCAATAAAAGAATATCTTATTCACTATTAATATACCATATTGTCAATATCTTTCCCTCATTTAGTCAATCGTATCTTTTCGTGGTAGAAATAATTTACGATAACCGGCTTGCCTTTTTCCGAGCGCCCGTAAGGCAAATCATTTATTCTATATGGAAACCCCTGTGCCTTGGCGTATTGGGAAATGTCCTGTTCCAATGCCTGCCAGTAATCAAGCCTCTTTTTGTTGTATATTTCTTCGTATAACGGAAAGAGGTCGGGATGCTTCTCACGGATATACGTCATTATCCCTCCCTTAAACTGCCCGCGCAGATTCAGGTTTTCGAGCCATATCAAATCGGCATATCCTTTCACTTTCTCGATAATCGCCTTCATATCGGTTATTCCGGGGAATATGGGCGATACAAAACACACGGTACGGATGCCCGCCTCATAGACCTGACGCATTGCGTTCAGACGACGTTCTATGCTCACGGCATTGTCCATATCCGTACGAAAACGCTCGTCAAGCGTATTGACCGACCATGACACCGTTACTTTGGGAAAACGCTTCAACAGGTCGAGGTCGCGCAGGACAAGGTCGGACTTAGTGCATATCATAATCTCGGCGTTGCTCCCACGCAGCTCTTCGAGCAGCCTGTGGGTACGGCAAAATTGCTCCTCATACGGGTTGTAACCATCCGTCACGGAACCTATCACAATGCGCTCTCCGTCATATTTGTGCGGATTGGCTATCGGTTTCCAGTTCTTCACGTCCAGAAATGCACCCCACGGTTCTGTATGCCCGGTGAATCGTTTCATAAACGATGCGTAGCAATACTTACAGGCGTGGGGACAGCCCACGTAAGGGTTGACCGAATATCCTCCGACCGGCAGTGAGGATTTGGTCATAACGCTCTGTACGTCTATTTCTTTGATTATTTCGGTATTCATTGTAAGCGTTTTGTAAATTGTTCCGGCAGTTCCTGAATCATCCTTTCTTCGCCCATTATAGGCAGCAAATCCTCTTTCATAAACACGGGGACGCCCTGTGTTTGGGCTTGGTCGGCAATGTGAAGCACCCATTCGGGACGGGAATCCACTTTGCCTTTCCGATGTCCGGTCTCCGTACCTATGACAATCCAGTCGATACCCTCGAAATCTATATCGCCGATTTCATCGAAAATAGGTTCGAAAGTGACATGGTAGTGCTTGGCCTTGATATTTCTTTTCAAATCGTCTAGCCGCTTTTTTTCGGAATTGCGCGTGACGGTCACGCCCATCCATACATTCTCGTCATCTGTAGAGAAACTGATCTTGTCCGGACATTTCGTAAGGAATATATAAGCGTGTTGCGGATTGCTTTTCATTCGTCTGAATATTTCCGCATTCCATTCAGGCTTCCAATCGGAGAAATCGCTCATTCCGGTCATCAGCCATACGTGAGGCTTGGGCGTGTCGATGATACGCAGCTTTCGCACCATATATTCCGGTACGGAGAAGTCGTCCGTAATATGGAAACGGCGGCAGTTGTTACGGGCATAGCAGTAGCTGCACCCGATGGAGCAGCCTACCACTATGTTCATATTCTTTATCAGGGATTTTATACAGATAGTCATCTGCTTAGAGTTCCTTTTTAGAATCATTTCGGAGAGACTTTCCATTTTACCGGTTCTTTCAGTATGATTCCGTCAGTGGCATCCTCCTGTGAGAATGTATTGCTGCAATATTGTATGCAGAGCATGAGGAGCGGAGTCGTTCCGTTGTTACGGACACTTCGTTTTCCTGCAGGAGATACCCTGACAACGCTACCTTCTTCCACTGGGAACACTGTTCCGTCTACTTGAAATTCACCTTTACCGGAGAGGAAAAAATAAAGTTCCTCATGACTCTTGTGACTATGCAGAAATCCGGTTTCTGTACCCGGGGCGAATGACTGGAAAGAAAACTCGCTTCCCGTAGTTCCGAGAGCGGTGCTGCAGAATACTTTTCCGGGAATTTTCACATCCGGGCCAAGCTGAAGTTCGTATTCATTCAGTTCATTCAACTTACCGACACTGATCGCGGCGAAATTCTGTTCTACCGCGATTTTCCTAATCTTTTTCATCTTTCTAATATTTTGAAATGATTGTTTATACAGTTATTTAAGTGTTATGCTTTCTCCGTCTTCCGGTATAATCAGTCGGCTCATATCCGTCCCGTGATGGCGAGCTTCGTTGCGAAGGATGGCACGGGTGGTCTGGCAATGATCGATGGCATCCATGTGTACGGTAATCAGCTTGATGTGTGGGGGGAGTGTGTCAAGCATCGCCATTACTTCCTGTTCATTGGGGATGATACAACCGTCCGTCTTAGAGAATTCGGGGAATACCGCACCGCCACTGTTCACCACAATATAATTAGGACGATACTTTTCCACGGTAGCAAGAGTACATTCTTCCCATTTGCAATCGCCCATGATATAAATAGTCGGAAGCCCTTCGGACATCAGCACATAGCCCGAAACAGGTCCCATCATCTGGCCTATCTGACCGAAACCGTGATGGCCAATAGCACGGTGGATGGTCAGATGACCTAAGGTTATGCTCTCTTCAATCGCTTCTACATTTGAGAAACCATCTTTCAGGATGGCGGCCTTATCTTGTGGCTGGGTGTAGAAAGGAATGTCTTTCGGCAAATGCTGCTTTACACTTGGTTCGTAATGGTCGATGTGGTTGTGGGTGAGCAGTACCATATCAACACCTTCAGTAATGTCGCTAATAGGCATTACGAGATGTACCCTCGGATTCTTATATACACCGAGAGCTGATTGCAGGGTTCCTTTGTCGGCAAATACGGGGTCAATAAGAATGGTATGTCCTGCATAGTTGATTTTCAAGGTGGCACTGCGTACCAACCGAATAATTGCTTTTTCGTTCATGATGTTATGTTTTGTATTATTTTTCGGGTACAAAGTTCGAAAGGATATCCCAATGTCTCTATGCCTTAAAAACAGGAATATATGCCATTTTGATAAAAGAATGATGTATATTTGCAGAAAGCAAAAAACAAGAGTGATGAAAGCTATAATCAATCCCGAAAGACTTGTAAGCGTTCCGTTCAATAAAACGCAATGTGGCGTAGACTTCTACATTAACACAGGCGAAAGCAAGGACATCTGTGGTGTCTTGACCGAGCATAAGGCGTTTAAGACAGATTTTTTCAGCTTCTATTTCTTTCGTCGTGCCAATGGATATTTGTTGCTGAACTTCCGAAAAGTGGAGTTACGGGATGGTATGGTGCTGCTTTTGTCGCCGCACCAGCAACAGGAATGGCACGTGAACGAGGTAGAACTAGATTACACTTTTCTTATTTTCCGCGAAGACTTTATGCGCACGTTCATTGCTGACAAGTTCTTCGTATATCGGCTGTTGTATTATTATCAGACTGATACACCGCCCTACTTGTTTGCCGAGCCGGAGGAGCTGACGGAATATATGCGCCTCTTAAAAAAGATAAAACAAGAACTACAACATCCTGTGGTAGACACTTACAACCTCATTGTGTCAGTGCTTTATTATCTACTGGTAATTATCAACCGGGCATACGCTCAAACTTATCGTCTACCTGTCGAAGTGCCAAAAAACAATTACGCATTCAAATTCAAGGACTTACTCGAAAAACATATCCGAACGACACAGCGCGTTCAAGAATATGCTGATATGCTTCGGGTAAGTCGTATCACCTTGAATAATTCTGTCATGGCGCAATTTGGTGTATCAGCCATTCACTTACTCAAGCAACGTCTTTTGGAAGAGCTGAAAAATGAGCTACTGTTCTCCAATCTGAATGTGAGCCAACTGGCAGACGAGTTCCACTTTTCCGACCCCAGTCACCTCATGCGTTTTTTCAAAAAAGAAACAGGCAAGACTTTTACCCAATATCTAATGAATTACAAAAGAGGAATATATGAATAGAAATTTCATATTTGGCAAATGAATTCCATATTTAAGATATTTATTTTTTTGAATAACTATATTTTTCGTCATAAAGGTTCATTCTGCCAGTCCATAGAAATACCAATCGCTTTGTAATTGACATTCTTTTGAAGAATCTTAAAAAATACAAAAACACCCAATTTTACATTCTTGGGTGTAAAAAAGGGTGTAAATCTCGCAAATGCTTGATTTACACCCTTTATTGCGGAGAGACAGGGATTCGAACCCCGGGTACCTCGCAGTACAACGGTTTTCAAGACCGCCGCAATCGACCACTCTGCCACCTCTCCAAAACTTCTTTATCAGAAGTGCTTTTCGTTAAAAGCGGTGCAAAGGTACGAATATATTTTAAACTTACAAGAGTTTTCACAAAAAAAAATCACGAACATCATTTCCAAAGAATAGCAATATCTAGGTATTTTATGTTGAAAAGCATAAAATAGAGCATATTTATGCTGATTATATGAAAAAACGTTGTAACTTTGTGCGCTCTAAAGAAAAGGATAACTACAACCTCTAATTTTATCATTTATGGAATTAAATAAGATCTTTAAAGACGGTCTTTGGAGCACTGAAATCAATGTCAGAGATTTCGTAAGTCATAACATCACTCCGTATTACGGAGATGCTTCTTTCCTCGAAGGACCTACCGAACGCACAAAAGCTGTATGGAACCGCTGCCTCGAAGCACTGGCAGAAGAAAGAGCCAATAACGGAGTACGCTCACTGGATAATGTCACCGTCTCAACCATCACTTCTCATAAAGCCGGATATATCGACAAAGAAAACGAACTGATCGTCGGTCTGCAGACAGACGAACTTCTGAAACGTGCCATCAAGCCTTTCGGAGGTATCAATGTGGTAAGCAAAGCCTGCCACGAAAACGGCGTGGAAGTGGACGACCGCGTAAAAGATATCTTCACTCACTACCGCAAGACGCACAACGACGGAGTATTTGACGTATATACCGAAGAAATCCGCTCGTTCCGTTCTCTGGGATTCCTCACCGGACTTCCTGACAACTATGCCCGCGGACGTATCATCGGCGACTACCGCCGTATGGCTCTCTATGGTATCGACCGATTGATTGAGGCAAAAAAAGAAGATTTGCGTAACCTTACCGGTCCGATGACCGAAGCCCGCATCCGCCTGCGCGAAGAAGTGGCAGAGCAAATCAAGGCATTGAAGGACATGAAGGTAATGGGCGAATACTACGGACTCGACTTGAGCCGTCCTGCCTACACCGCACAAGAAGCAGTACAATGGGTATACATGGCTTACCTTGCTGCCGTAAAAGAACAAGACGGTGCTGCCATGTCACTGGGTAACGTCTCTTCGTTCCTCGACATTTATATGGAATATGAATTGAGCAAAGGAACCATCACAGAATCTTTCGCACAGGAGCTGATCGACCAATTTGTCATCAAACTGCGTATGGTGCGCCACCTGCGTATGCAATCTTACAACGACATCTTTGCCGGCGACCCGACATGGGTAACCGAATCCCTGGGCGGACGCCTCAACGACGGACGCACGAAGGTGACAAAGACTTCTTTCCGCTTCCTGCAAACACTCTACAACCTCGGCCCTTCACCGGAACCGAACCTGACTGTATTGTGGAGCCCGGAACTTCCGGAAGGATTCAAAGAATTCTGCGCAAAAGTTTCTATCGACACTTCTTCCATCCAATATGAAAACGACGACCTGATGCGTGAAGTACGCCAGTCTGACGACTACGGAATCGCATGCTGCGTATCTTATCAGGAAATCGGAAAACAAATCCAATTCTTCGGCGCACGTTGCAACCTGGCAAAAGCCCTGCTGCTTGCCATCAACGGAGGACGTTGCGAAAACACCGGTACGGTAATGGTGAAAAATATCCCCGTACTAACCAGCGACACACTGAACTTCGAAGAAGTAATGAGCAACTACAAGAAGGTATTGACAGAAATCGCCCGTGTTTACAACGAAGCGATGAACATCATCCATTATATGCATGATAAGTATTACTACGAAAAAGCCCAAATGGCTCTTGTAGATACCAACCCACGCATCAACCTTGCTTATGGTGTAGCCGGACTTTCTATCGCCCTCGATTCACTGTCGGCCATCAAATATGCCAAAGTGACCGCACGCCGCAACGACATCGGTCTGACAGAAGGTTTCGATATTCAAGGCGAATTCCCTTGCTTCGGTAATGACAACGACAAGGTAGACCACCTGGGTGTTGACCTGGTCTATTTCTTCAGCGAAGAATTGAAGAAACTTCCGGTTTACAAAAATGCCCGTCCTACTTTATCTTTGCTCACTATCACTTCCAACGTGATGTATGGCAAGAAGACAGGTGCTACTCCCGACGGACGCGCCAAAGGTGTCGCTTTTGCTCCGGGAGCCAACCCTATGCACGGACGTGACAAGAACGGTGCCATCGCCTCTTTGAGTTCCGTAGCGAAATTACGTTACCGCGACTCACAGGACGGTATCAGTAACACTTTCTCCATCGTCCCCAAATCACTGGGAGCTACTGAAGAGGATCGCGTAGAAAATCTGGTGACAATGATGGATGGCTATTTCACCAAAGGCGCTCACCACCTGAACGTGAACGTATTGAACCGTGAAATGCTTTACGACGCCATGGAACATCCGGAAAAATATCCGCAACTCACCATCCGTGTTTCCGGTTATGCCGTAAACTTCGTGAAGTTGAGCCGCGAACATCAATTGGAGGTTATCAGCCGTAGCTTCCACGAACGTATGTAAAAATCTATCTACTCTATATGACGATAAACGTACATTCATACGAAAGTATGGGAACATTCGACGGGCCGGGCTTACGGCTCGTCGTTTTTCTTCAAGGATGCAATTTCCGCTGCCTATATTGCGCCAACCCCGACACAATAGCCGGAAAAGGAGGCACACCTACCCCACCGGAAGAAATCGTCCGCATGGCTATGAGCCAACGTCCTTTTTTCGGGAAACGCGGAGGAGTCACTTTCTCCGGAGGAGAACCTACGTTTCAGGCCAAAGCACTGGTTCCTCTAGTACGTGAACTGAAAGAAAAGGGAATACATGTATGCATAGACAGCAACGGCGGTATCTGGAACGAAGAAGTAGAAGAACTTTTCAAACTGACGGATCTTGTATTGCTGGATATTAAAGAGTTCAATCCGGCACGCCATCAAGCACTGACCGGAAGAAGTAACGAGCAAACCATCCGCACGGCAGCATGGCTGGAAGAAAACGAAAAACCTTTCTGGCTGCGTTATGTATTAGTGCCCGGATACAGCGATTTCGAGGAAGACATCCGCCGTTTAGGAGAAGCTCTGGGAAAATATAAGATGGTGCAACGAGTGGAAATCCTGCCTTATCATACATTAGGCGTACATAAGTATGAAGCGATGGAGCAGGAATACAAGCTGAAAGACGTAAAAGAAAATACCCCCGAACAACTTGAAAAAGCTGCGGAGGTATTTAAAGAGTATTTCACTACTGTGGTGGTCAATTAACCACCACAGTAATAAATAGGATAAAAATCACCATGTCTCTGCTTTCACCTCGAAACAGGGACACTCTTTGATCCGCTCCCAAGGGTCAACAATTCCATTATAATTAGTATCAGGACTCAAGTCCCGATGACCGACCACCTTTGCATCCGGATAACGCTGCAACAACTCGTTTACCAGACGATGCATCGCCTCTTTCTGGCGGGAAGTACGCGTATCTGCTGCCTTTCCGTTCTCATCCAGCCCGCCTTCATAGCACACCCCTAAACTAATCGCATTAAAACCGCGTGCATGAGCACCCACCGTATCTTCATCCCTCATCGGTTCTATCTGTCCCGACTTGCGGATATAATAATGATACCCCCAACAAGAAAAGCCCCGAAAGCGATGGGCAGTGTCCACATCCTTCGCCGTGAAGTCGCGATCAGCACGGGTAGCAGAGCAGTGAATCACAATCAGACTAATCTTTCTCATCGTCCTTTTCCCTTTCCGTCGTTTTCACATTACACACTTCCTTATGGGTGGCATTGAAGCGCACCTCTCTCACAATTCTGTTCCGCTTTCTTTTTCCGAAGAAAGGCACAAGGAACATAATTACATCCAAAATCTTAGTTACAATTTCTTTCATTTGATCCAATATTAAAGTTATCATGCTGCCGGATCCGGAGCTTCTCCGCTTCCACCACCGTCTGAACCGCCACCGGAACCTTTGTCATCATCTTCTCCTTCATTGCCGCTACCGCCCGTTTGGGCCACCGCACGCGTCGTTACCTGCTGGTAGCTAAGAATCTTCGTGATGTCCGCCAACGTCTTTCCGGGACGAAAAATAATATGGGCAGCCGTAATCAGCGAACTTGAAAACTCCTTGACCGACACAGCTCCTTCACTGTTCAACCCGATCTGCAAACTACCCAAATCACCCAGCCGGACTATTCTTCCCGCTTTCAACGCACGCTTCGCCTCATAAAGAATACCCGAAATGGCGGCACGCACATCTGTCTCCGTACAGGTAGACCGGCTGGTGATTCCCTCGCACAACTCTTCAAAATCCAACTCTCCCGAAGCCTGTGCCTGCGCGTAATACTTTGCCGACTCATCCTTTTTGGCAGGATTCTTGCGCGGCACTACTGAATAAGTTACTGTCATTGCCATAATAAAATAATTTTAAATTTTCATACATTTCGAACGCGTTCCTTATTTGTTAACGACATAAAGATAACACATTTTTCACCCTCCGGATTCCCCAACGAAGTTTCCTGATATTCTATGAATAATAATGACGTTATTCTTTTAATAAGCCATTAATTTTCAGTAACTTTATAGCATAAACCAAATACCATTCATCATGTATTATCCGGATCAGCCGTTTCATATCCGCACTTATAAAAAGTCGGAACTAGCTCATCTTTACAACCCCAACGTATGCCTTAAAGTAGCCTTACAAATACTACGTCGTTGGATTGTCTACAACCTTCCGCTCCTGCAAGAACTCGAACAAGAAGGCTATCGTGCCCGCAACCGCCTTCTCTCTCCCCGGCAAGTGGCAACGATCATACGCTATTTGGGAGAACCCTAGGAACTTAATCAAAAAAACGAAAAGTTCCATTCTATTATTTTACAAACAAATTTCTTTGCAACCGCAAATTAAAAAGAACAAACCAACATGGAGCATTTTACCATCTTTCAAGACTTTTACCGCGTCATAGCCGAAATGACAGAAGAAGAAATCGTATCGGCCATCAGCAACGGCACATACCGGGAAACAGTGGAGGACGTGCGCCGAATCTTCGCGGAACAAGGCGAGAAAGCAGCCAACGAAAAGAAAATAAAACTACCGGAAATCACCTTTTCAGCCAACTACCGGGGAGGACGTTCAAACGCAACTCTCGTCAAGTATCTGGGATACATCGTGGTAGACATCGACCATCAGACACAGGAAGCATTGGCACGCATCCTCGCACTGGCAAAAAAGTGTGCCCACACCCGCATCGCTTTCATCAGTCCCAAAGGAATGGGACTGAAAATCGTGGTACGTGTATGCCGGACAGACGGGACATTGCCCGAAACAATTCAGGAAATTGAAGATTTCCATCATGCTGCTTATCACAAAATCGCTTCCTTTTATGCCCAGCTCTGCGGAGTTGAGGTCGACACTTCCGGGCAGGATGTTAGCCGCACTTGCCTGTTCTCTTACGATCCGGATATTTATTTCAATCCCGATGCTACAGCTGTCATCGTGGAACAGCCACCGATGTTCTTCAAGTCTCAAAAGAAGAAAAGGGCATCCGGCAAAAAGAAAAAGACGACAGCACCAGACAACAATCCCCTCACCGAACAAGTGGCCCTCAACTACCATTCCTCGCACGCTTCCTTAATGGTGACTCTGAACTATTATCACAATAAATCCGAAAAGTACGTCACCGGCAACCGGAACAACTACCTGCATTGCCTGGCTTGTATGTACAATCGCTACGGCGTCCCCCAGGAAGAGGCGGCAGCTTTTATCAAGAGCCAGTTCACCGATCTTCCCGCGGATGAAATGGACGCACTAATCGGGAGTGCTTACGGACACAACGAGGAATTCGACACCCGCAAGCTGAATAGTACGCAGAAGCGAATGTTACAGATTGAGCAACATATCAAAGAAAATTACGATACACGCTACAACGAAGTGCTTCATATCATGGAATATCGCAGAAGGAAAACGGACACGGAGCAACCGGAACCTTTCCATATTCTCGACGAAATGATGGAAAACAGCATTTGGATGGAGATGAACGAACTGGGCTATTCGTGCACCGTCAAGACGATTCAGAATCTGATCTACTCCGACTTCAGCATCACCTACCATCCTATTCGCGAGTATTTAGACTCGCTGCCTGAATGGGACGGAACGGATTATATCGGTATCCTTGCCAACAGCGTGCATACTAGTCACCAGAAATTTTGGGTAGAATGTCTGGAACGTTATCTGGTGGGAATGTGCGCTGCCGCCACACAAGATGATGTGGTGAACCACACTGTTTTGTTGCTTTGCAGCGAAATACAGAACATCGGAAAGACTACGTTTATCAACAACCTGCTGCCGCCCGAATTGCGCGCCTATCTTTCTACCGGTCTTATCAACCCGAGCAACAAGGATGATCTAGCCAAAATAGCGCAGGCAATGCTTATCAATCTGGATGAATTTGAAGGGATGAGCGGACGGGAACTGAATATCTTCAAGGATTTGGTTACCCGCAAAGTAATCAGCATCCGCCTGCCATACGCGCGGCGTTCGCAGAACTTTCCTCATACGGCTTCTTTTGCCGGCACATGCAATTACCAGGAAGTGCTTCACGACACCACAGGTAACCGCCGTTTTCTCTGCTTTCATGTCAACTCGATGGAGTTTATCAAAATAAACTACGCGCAGTTGTATGCACAAATCAAGTATCTGCTCAACAAGCCGGGGTATCAGTATTGGTTCACCCAGTCGGAAAACTCACGGATTGAAGAAAACAACGAGGATTTCATTTTCCACTCACCGGAAGAAGAACTGGTGTTGACACATATCCGCAAACCGGAACGTTTCGAAAAGGTGCATTATCTGACGGTCACTGAAATTGCGGAATTGATTCGCGAACGGACGGGGTATCAATATTCTCACGGAACCAAAGCCCAACTAGGAAAAGTGATGTCCAAACACGGCTTCGAATTTCATAAGGGAAAAAACGGGAGAAGATACACTGTATTCATTATTGATACAGAACAGGTGAAATCAAACAGGCTATATGAATAAGATTTCATCTCCTTCGCACGTAAAAAGGTGAGGGTTGGTGAGGGTACTTTTGCAACTTTTCATTTTTATATTTCTTATTTCTATTCTTCTATTTTCTTCTAAAAAAAAATACGAATGTTAGAAATTGACCCTCACCTACCCTCACCTTTTTCCTTTTTCTTCCTCAAAAAAACGGTGGGAAATTTGAAAAAGACAGTTATCTTTTTCAAATTTCCCACCATGTTTTTTTTAATCGCTTCTTATAAAGACATCGAAAATTCGATCCTACAACCTAACGCATTCATGATACGATAGAAGGTAGAAACCTTAGGTTCTGTCTGACCACTTTCCACTCTTGAAATATAAGAACGGTCGGAACCGATACGCCGGGCTAACTCTGCTTGAGTAATCTTAGCCTTTTTCCTTGCGTCTTCGATAATTTGCCCGGTGTAGAAAGCATACGCTTTTTCTTCTGCTTCCGCACGAGTAACAGTTCCTTCCTTACCAAAACGCTCATCTATTAATGCGCTGACGTTAAAGAATTCCTCATTTGTTTTTGCTTCCATAATACTCCTTTCTTAATATCTTTGCTTTTTCAATTTCTTTCTTTGGAGGTCAATATACGAATTGTTGTTCAACTATACAACAATCGTCTTTTTATTTTATATTATTTTTCCTCAAATTCTCCGGCACGCTTTTTCTTCTCATAAGACACCAGCGTCTCTACACTAAGCGTTTTCCCATTCTTAGGGCTTATCACATCTACAACGCTTGCTAACGCACGAAAAGTCTGTTCGCAATTTGCTACTCCGTCATACGTCAACCTACCCAGATTGATGGCATCGAGCACAACAGAGACATATTGCTTCGGATTTCCCCGATACTCGATGGTGACAGGCGTGAGATGCGACATCTCTCGAGTCAGTTGACTGACGATTCTTTTTTTGGTCGAGCAGCTCCATTAATTTTTCACTATGCACATTGATTTGTGCGGTTACTTCACGAAGTTCATTTTTCAATGAACAAAACAATTCATCATTACATGAATTTTCCATAAAACTTTTCATTTAATTGATTATAAAAAAGCCATTCCAGAAAGATAAGCAATCATTACTTACTTCCCGGAATGGTGACTAACATTTTTAAGACCAGTTTTTGTATATTACTGTTTCTTTCAATGGACAAAAGTAGCCAATTTATTCCTATAATATCTTTCCACCTCTTCCCAATGATAATAGGGTACTAGCTCACTTGCAAGCGGAAGTTTCATTTCTTGTTCATTGAGTAAAATTTTCACCAAGATATTATCATTTCCTTTCTTACGGTAAAAAACGAACTGAATATTACAAGCTTTTGGAAAGATACGATAGTTACGCCATATATCTGACAATTTATTTATATCAGTAGTCTGATATGCACAATCACCTAATTCCAATAAACAAGCCAAAGGAAGTAGACAAGTCTCGTGCCCGAAGCGCAGGGTAGCACTATTCTCTTTTTTCACGACGCAAGTATCTGCAGTATTCAGTATATTCTCAAGCAGGTTTGCTTCCACATAAGGCATCTTACCTTGAGTGAGCGGAGACGGCCCGTAGTCAATATACCAATTCAGATTGCTGATTAGCCATAAATCATAACACTCTTCTTTGGTAAAAAGAGAATAAAGATCAAGGTCCGTGTCGTGACTTTGCGTAATGGCTGCCAGTTCAAACAAATAACTCATCAACTTGCCAGCATCCACTTTCCACTTTACATAATTATCGTTATTAAAAAGAGACTTCATCAAACGTTCGGGATGGAGATGCTCTTTCCGAAAAGCTGCCTTTACAGCAATCACTTCATCTTCCTGACGCTTCTTTTTGAAGTATTCATTTCCATAATTCATATAATACATATCATAAGAAGTAGCCTCATCCTTGATTCTCAACTCCGGATTCAGAGATTGCAATTGCAAGCACTCAGCCGTCATAGAGAGTATACAGCGGATAACGGTTGTAGAACGTGCATCCACCTCTGCCGCTCCCTGAAACACTTCAGGAAAGTTATTGTACATTCTTCGGGCAATTCCCCTGTGTTGACGGGCACCTAATGGAGTCAAATCACCATATCTATTTTCTGCTCCGCGCGCAAGGCTGTCTACAAGCCAGAGGGCCTTCTTGCCTAAATCTGTAAGTACTCCGTCTTTCTCTGCTTCGCGAAGAATTGCCAACGGCTTCGTATAATCATCAGGATTCACTCTATAACGGGAACCGTGACGAGCATAATGGCTTAGGTAGAACGGTTTATACCCCTTGGGTGGGGCAGTCATTGTGAAATGGGGATCAGGATAGGCATAATGGTTGGCTGCCGAGCGATGTATGTCTTCAAATATTTCATCTCTTGCTATCTGTGCACTTATACTAAGCACAAGGCAACAAAGGATTGTCAACAAAATAAAACGTTTCATACTTTCTTTTTTTAATAAGTTTAAGATACCACAGAATTATTCACTAGAGTAAGGACCAAACCTGTTCGATATAACCAAGTCTGTTTTCCGGGCATCCAGCACATATACTTCATATTCCCCGTCCGGATATACTCTTATCACAATGTGCCCCTGTTTTGCTTTCAAGCTACGGGCAAACCAAGGACCAATAGCTACCCCCGTTTCATCATCATAGTAAGTCATAAAAACATCCCTAGGCTGCGTTCCGATATTCTTTGATAACAACCGTTGCCCCACTTCCGCTCCCGGATGATCGGTACTCCATGATTGAGCCACTACTACTTTAGGATCGAGCACTTCGAGAAAGTTCCGGTTAGTGGCATCCCGATTGCTATGATGATTGAGCGACACTGCCGACACCTTTCCTATTATGGGTGCCATAGGAGTTTCTATATCATACCATTCCGCATGGTCTTGGTCTACCAAACCAGAATTATCCCCTCCCGCATAATACTTGAATGCGCCATATTTCACCACAATAGCCGTCGACATTTGGTTTTCACTATACTTGCCATTTTTTGCCATCAATTCTTCCTTGGTAAACAGAATAGTCGTTTTTTTACCTTCCCCTGTCCACAACCGATTATTCGATTTTATATTCCTGACTTCAAACCCCGGATAAGATTTCGGTTCTTTCTTTAATACAAATTGCGTATTAGAGCCTATGTCGAACTTTTCGACTTTCAATCCGTTGTGTTTTTCCTGATAGTTGAGGAACTCCAATAGGTTCAAGAAAGTAGGCAAATCTACTCCATCATTCTTTGATCGTAAATCCACGGGGAATTGGTAGTCAGGATAATCCCTATCAACATACATTTTGATAGGAATCACATCTCCGACTTCCGTCAGCCCCGTAATACGATATCCGTTTTTGGAAGTTCCAGTGGCCTTCTGAACATCACCATAATGATCGGAATGAAAATGGGTCAGAAGAAAATAGTCAATCACTACATCCTTTCCCAATAGATTTGTCACATAATTAATGATAGACGAACCGGGCGTATAACTACTATCCGGAAATATCGGAGCTGCATGCATCGGTGCATACTTAGCGGCATATTCCTTGCCATCAAAATCACCGGCATCAATCATCATGGTCGTTCCGTCAGGAAAAATCAGAAAAGCGCAATTCCCCCGCCCGGTATTGATGTGATGAATATCAAGGTATCCTTTCTCCCATTTAGGGAAAGGCGGTATTGTCATTTGAGCCTTGATTATACAACTAAAAACGAGTAAAAATATGAAATTAACTATTTTCTTTATATCCATCGTTCTATCAATCTGTTTATAAATTACTACTGTACTTTATTCTCCAATAATTATTTTACTCCATAGAAATGGATGATCTGAAAGACTAATGTCTTTTTTAAAAATGCTATATGCGATTTCCGCTTTCATACCAGAATTCTTATTGATTAATATATTATCAATCTGCCCATATTTGTATTTATCAATATATTGTTCAGCATCTTCCACATCATCCCATACACTCTTAAAGCCTGAATTAAAGATGTATTGCATGGCATTAGTTTCCGGCAAATCATTGAAGTCGCCCATGACTATGATTCTTTTACTAGTATCTTTCATCAAAACAACATCTACTAAATTCTTCATGACAGAACCTTCAACTACTCCTGCGCTACCCGGAATATGCAGACTATAAAAGGTTAGTTCCTTATTTTTAATCTTGGTTTCAATCCGAATAGTCGATGAATGTGTCCAACCTTTTCCCTCCAAAGCAAATTCTTTTGACTGCAATATAGGAGTTTTACTCAATATTACTTTGTATTTTCCTGCATATTTTCCAGTTTTATCCTTTCCCCATTCAATCCAATGATTTCCGGAGGATATATCACCGATATAAAAATATTCCATTCCCAAAGCTTTACCTATTATTGAATAAAACTCTTCAACTCCGGAATTCTTATCAATCAAAATGGGACATTCTTCCAATGAAAGAATATCTAAATAAAAAGACTTTAGACTCAATGCTATTTCTTCCGCTGTCGCCGTTTGCCCTACATCCACATTAAAAGTTCCGACACGAATAGAAGTATCTATTATAGGGGGGATTTTTTCCTTATCATTCTCCGGAGTATCACTACTGCATGAGAATATAAAAGGCAATATTATAAGCAAAATATTCAGATATTTCATAGCTATTAATTATTTAGAATCAGACCCTCTATCATTTAAGATATCATCTACTGATGGATTGTAGGCATTACCTTCACAATGATAACTTACTGTAGGCAGACTGGTTAATATTGGTTTTAATGCGGAAAGGTCAGTTAATTTTTCATTACCTTTGTCTGATTTGTTTCCACTTCTTATCCCTATATTAATTAGTTTCACTGCCGTAAGCCCTTCTAATCCATTCAAGTTTGTAAGGCTGGGATTTCCCATAATATAAAGATTCGTCTTTATTTCACTTAAATTTTTCAGACCGGTTATTGAAGTCAACATTGGATTATTTCTCAACCAAAAATTACCGCCAATCTTCTTTAGATTTTTTAGAAAATCAAGATTTCCCAGAAGACTATTACCATCTACCTCAAGGTTTGTACCCACCTCGGTAATGTTTGCAAGCATAGATACATCTGTAATATCACTGCCTGATGTCCCATTTCCAATTCGTAATTTACCGGTCACAGAAGTGTATTTCAACTGTAAATTATCGATTGCCTTTTGATTTGGCAGCAGCAAATCGCCTACATAAATATGTTCTATCACTCCTTCTTTCTGTGGAATCGTTACATTAACCGTACTTGCAAGAGAACGTACATTTGCATTATTCACCCAATACAAATCAATCTCGTAGTCCGTGCCCGGTTTCAACTTTTCAATTGAATATTTAGTTATAGCAGGATCAACGATATCAATCAGTCCGTCTCCGGGATTATATACAATGACATACTTCTTTACTTCCCCGTTTGGTACATCCCATGATAAAGAAATACTTTCTTCAAATACCTCCGTTGTCAACCCTGTTATCGGATCTGGTTGATTTATCCCGTCTTTATCATCTCCACATGAGGCTAACAATAAGGACATCGATAAAATAATGATGAAGTTTAAAATATCTTTCATGACTCTATTTTTATTTTTTATATTAATATTCCGGATTTTGTTTAATAACGACAGGATTTGCATTAATCTCGCGTTGCGGTATAGGATATACTAATTGATAATCTTTCACCGTGAACTTACTGCTCTCCTGGCTGCTATTATTCATTGTTTCGACAGCAGTACCTGTACGAATCAAATCGAACCACCTATGGTTTTCAAAAGCGAGTTCCAATCTTCTTTCATCCGCAATGGCTTTTCTGAAACTTGTTTGATCCGGCAAATCGTCTGAATCATAAGTAGATACTCCTGCGCGCGAACGTATACTGTTCAGAAGCGTAAAGGCCTCACCTGAATCGTCACCCGTATATCCTATTTCATTTAAAGCTTCTGCCAGCATAAGAACTACATCCGCATATCTTAAAACTATTACATTTATATCAGAATCCTGATCCTTAACGGTAGGACCTACATATTTTTTTGCATATAATTTATTGTTGCTGACTCCGATTGTTACATTCTTGCGCTTGTCATCTGAAGAATATAAATCGTACAATTCTTGTGTCGGTATATTCTGGTTGTATACAGCTCCCACAATACCCAATGTCGGACCTTCGCCTGTAGGTGCAAACAGATTAGCCAAAGCACTTCCCTCGTTTTCTAAGTTTGAGGTAAAGTTAACTTCAAAAATGGATTCTTCATTGTATTCATTATCCGGACCGAATATTTGTGAATAATTTTTCACCAAAGCATATCCTTTTACGTTGTGCAGTGCTTCCACAGCTTCCTGATACTGCTTCAATGTAAGATATACTTTTCCCAAAAGCGTATATGCCGCCCCTATAGTAGCCCTTCCTTTCTCTTCCTGAATAGCAGGCAATCTTTTGATCGCTTCTTTCAAATCGATAATTACCTGTTCATATACTTTAGACTTATTTTCACGACCGACACTTAATAAATCTGCGGGGTCTTTAGTTTCGGTAAGAATCAACGGAACATCACCAAACAGTCTGACAAGATTAAAATAATTAAGTGCTCTTAAAAAGTAGGTTTCTCCTATAGTAATTGTTTTTAGGGGTTCATCCATAGCTATATTGTCTATCCGCTCAAGTAAAATATTACAAGATTGAATTGCTTTATAACAGTCAGTCCATGAAGCTTCTATGATGCTATTGTCTGTTGCTACCTGAAGTATCTCAAATTGATAATACACACCTCCACGCACTGTGGCAGACGTTTCTTTCGAATTATCAGAAGGAACTTCCATCAGGAAATGGAAATTTTGTCCATATTGGCCGTTTGATTGCAGAAAAGCATAAACCGAATTTAATAGCTGTGTGAAATCTTCGGGCTTAGTATAACTATTTTCTTTAGTCGAACTGGAAATAGGATATAAATCCAACATATTCGTACAAGAAGTTATAGTAAAAATACCACTAATGAGAATAAATAATATTTTTTTCATAATGCAATTTTTAAGGTTGTTAAAAACTAATGGAAGCACCTACGACAAAATTCTTTTCTGCAGGATATTGTCCTAAGGTCACACCAGCGTTAAGTGGATTTGACGAGCCTTCACTTTCGGGATTCAGCCCCATGTATTTGGAAACAAGAAGCGGGTTTTTAACCGAGACGTAGACTCTTACATTAGTCAAAAAGGTTCGCGTTAACCACTTCTTATCCAATGTATATCCCAAGGAAATATCCCTTATTCTAAAGAAACTTCCGTCTTGCATCATTAAGTCAGACTCTCTGCTTAAAGTATTCGAGTTTGACCCGGCTTTTGCGTATTTTCCGGGCTTATCAGGACTTATCCATCTGTTGTTATAATATTCCTTGGACATAACAGACCAAATTTCACTACTTAAAATGGTAGTAGGAAGGTCTCTGTTTATAACATCAACACCGTAAACTCCCTGTATCGTTATACCTAAATCAAAATTCTTATAAAACAATTGAATGTTTCCACCATAAGTAAATTCGGGGTGAGGATTACCGATGATTTCCCGATCTTTTTCCGTTATGGTATTATCGCTGTCATCAATGTTTTTGAAAATATAGTCACCCGCTTTTTGTGAGTCCCGATAATTAGGTAAAGATTTCAGTTGCTCTTCGTTTTCAAATATACCGATGATCCGATAACCATACAATGCTCCGATGGGATGACCTACTTTTGTGATATTTCGTGCCGTAATTATTTCATTTTGATTTGCCCCCAATGACAATACTGTATTCTTATTGGTCGAGAAATTGGCAGAGATCTGATAATTAAAATCTTTGATATGGTTCTTGAATGAAGCTGCAAATTCAAAACCTTTATTCCGAACACTACCTACATTCTGTAAAGAGGTAGAATAACCGGAATATGCAGGTACCGGCACTTCAAGTAGCATATCGCTTGTTTTCGATACATAATATTCAAAGTTTAAATTCAGCGCATTCCTAAATAAGCCAACATCAAGTCCGACATTAACAGTATTATTTTTTTCCCAGGATAAGTTGGCATTGGGAGATGTGTTTGGTCTCATTCCGGCTACCAGATTGCCATTGAAGTTATATTTAGCGCTACTCATCAGAGACAAACTGGAGTAATTACCAATCTCATCATTTCCTGAAATACCCCAACTTATACGTGGTTTTAATTCACTAATAATATCATTTTTCGGAAAAAAGTTCTCTTCTGATATTCTCCATGCGGCAGAAAGTGATGGAAATAGTCCAAATCTGTTATTGCGTCCAAATCTCGATGAGCCATCCATACGTAAAGCTGCCGTAAAAAAGTATTTCTTCTTATAGTCATACTTCAGTCTTCCAAAATATGAGAGTAACGCCCATTGATAACGGGTTGCAGAAGCGGTGTTTATAGTAAGAGCCGCATTCAATGTGGGGATATCATCATTAGGAAAGTTTTCCGCATCAATAGAGTTATTATTTGTCGTTTCTTTTTGGAATGACATACCACCCAGTATTTCAAAATCATGTTTTCCCCAACTCTTGTTGAAGGTTATTGTATTTTCAGACATCCAGTTGAAGGTTTCATAGGTAGAAGACGCAGCTTTTGCTACAGTCGGAGCGGCTTGCCTATAAGCGCCAATCGTAGATGGTCTATAATACTCGGCTCTGTTGGATATAAAATATCCTCCAACATAAGTTTTGAACGTAAGACCTTTAAGTGGCGTATAAGACAAGTATGCACCACCTAGAATCTTAAAGTTTTCAACTTGATTGGTCGTTAAGTTGGCAGTTGCAACATTGTTCTCCACTTCTGCCATACCTCCATAATTTTGAACCGCATGGATCTGTTTGCTTATTGCATAAGATCCATCGGGTTCATATACCGGGAAGAATGGATAGGAATTGTAAATCCCCATTGATAAAGGAGACTCTTCCCAGCCTTCCGTTATCTTATCTTGCATAGAATAATTGGGATTTAAATTAATTCCAAATTCAAATTTGTTTGATAGTTTTGATGTCAAATTTACTCTGCCCGAAATTCTTTCGTAGTCAGAACCGATTACTATTCCTTTTTGTTTGTAGTAACTGCCTGAAACAAAATAAACGGTTTGTTCATTTGCGCCTGAAACCGATAACTCATAATAATTTGTAGGTGCATCTCTAAATATATGATCTTGCCAATTGGTATTTACCAATCCCTGTTGATGCTCTAAATATGGCTTTATAAAATTGGGAATTTCTTGATTCTTATATTGAAAAGCTTCAGCCATCAATTCGGCCTGCTGATATGCATCTACAAGATCATATTTTTTCTCAACTTGTTGAACACCATAATATGTGTTAAATGTGTATTGTGCCTTACCAGCTTTCCCCTTCTTTGTAGTAATAAGAATTACACCATTTGCAGCTCTGGAACCATAAATTGCTGCAGAAGCTACATCTTTCAGAACGTTAATGCTCTCTATATCATTAGGATTGATTGAATTCAGTCCCACATCATCCGTCACCGGTAAACCATCTACAACAACCAAAGGTGAACTTCCGGAACTAATGGTTCCAGTACCTCTGATAGAAATCTGTGGATTGCCACCCGGTGCTCCACTTGCTTGTTTGACATAAATTCCTGGCATTCTTCCCGCAATAGCCTGTCCGGGATCACTATAAGATATGCTTTCAAAATCTTTAGACTTAACTTGGCTGACAGCGGTTGATAAATCAGATTTCCTTTCCGTTCCATAACCAATTACAACCACCTCATCCAACAATTCAGAATCTTCTTTTAATACAACTCTTGCCAACTGCTTGTCCTTCGCCGAAAATGTCAATGCGCCATAGCCAACAAATGAAATAGCAACCTTTGAATCTTCCTGAACATCAGTTAGAGAATACTTCCCTTCCAAATTGGTTATAGTACCTAACGCCGTTCCAACCACCGTAACACTCGCACCGATAACAGGTTCACCTTTCTCATCTACTACCGTTCCGGAAACATTTATATTCCGCTTCTTCTCTTGTTCTTTACGAATCAAAACGATGATATTTTCTTGCTCCTGTTTGTAAGTGAGTTCCATTTTGCCTAGAAGTTGCTTCATGACCTGCTGAATCGTTGCATTCTGTACATTCAACGATACTTTCTGATTTAATTCAGGAAGATTCTCATTGTAGAAGAATTTGTAATTACTTACTTGCTCGATTTTCTTTAAAGAGGCTCTTAAAGAGATGTCTTTTACATTCACCGTTATTTGAGAATAAGCGGTAAAAGAGACGCTTAAAAACAATAGCAGACAAAGAGCCCGCAGTGTTTTCCAGTTCTTACTTCTCCCTGCATTTGTTCGAGGGAATTTCTCAAAGGTTGTTCTGTTTTTCATATATCAAAACTTTTAAGTTGTTTGATAGGTATACAGACTGTCATACTCGCTCGTCCAATCGTCTATCAGACTTTAACTCTCGTTAACTTATTCAATTCAGAGAACAAAAAAGCCATTCCAAAGAAGCGGGCTCCGGAATGGCTCTATTCTATATTTTACTCAATAAGTAATTATACTACTTTGTATTCACCAATATTACGTTCTTCAGCATTAAAGGAGACACCGACTTTAACCAGCTCACGCCCGTCTGTTTGATAAGGTAACAGATATCCTTTTTCATCTATTTGTTTCAGAGCTTCGTCTACTGTTCCTTCCAGCTTAAACTCAAAAACATAAATACGGTCTTTTGTTTCCACCACGGCATCGGCACGCCCTTTTGCACTGCGGACTTCCGCATCTACATATTGTCCCATCAACTTAAAGACAAGATAGAAAATAACCTGATAATGACGTTCAGTCTTTGTATTCAATTCGTAGGGAATGTCGGCAAAGAATGATTTCATACGTTCCATAAAAGAATGAACGTCGCCCGACTGAAGTTCACGGACAAACTTAACGGCGTTAAAGTCCGTTTCATCAGAAGAGATGGGGGTATAATAGGGTATCAGGAATTTAAGGAAACCATATTTCACCTCGTCATTCGGGAAGCCTAATGTATATAGGTTCAATGATTTATCGAAATTTTTAATCGTCAAATAGCCGCTTTGGTAAATCATCGGAAGAGGATTCTTTGCTTCGGCCCGATATTCGGCAAAGCCGGAACTACCGACTTCCAAACCGTCTATGAGTAAACGTAAGTCATAATCACTTTGTTTCAACAAGTCTACAAGATAGGTAGGGGTACCGGTCTGGAACCAGTAATTATCAAACATTAATCCATCAAAAACATTGAGCACACTGAAGGGATTAAACAATCCATCTTCGCTATATGTAAAGTGATATCCATCGTACATCGCTGTCATTTTATCGACAGTATCGTCAAAAGACATCTCCTGTACTTCTGCCAAGCGCTCCAACTCGGGAGTAAATGTGGATACTAATTCCTTTTTAGTAATACCGCAGATATTGGCGTATGGAATCTTCATACTTATATCATTCAGCTGATTCAAATCACTGAACACACTTACTTGGGCAAATTTTGTGACTCCTGTCAGGAAGATGAACCGAAGATAGCGGTCGGAACTTTTCAGTACACCGTAAAAGGCTTTCAGGATACGACGGTATTCATCCAGCAGGTTCTCGTCTAAAAGGGCTTGCAGCAAGGGTTTATCATACTCATCTACCAATACCACAACTCCTTTTCCTGTTTTCAAGCAGGCTTGCTCAATGACATAGCTAAAACGTTCTTCAGGACTGCGGTCTTTTTTCTCATCGCCATAGACGGCTTCCCATTTTTCCAAATATTGGTTTAGCATGGCAACCAAATCTGCCGCCGTCTCATATTTCTTCGCATTCAAGTCAAGATGCAAAACCGGATATTGCTCCCATTTCTTCTCTAACTTTTCAATTGCCAAACCCTCAAAAAGGTCTTTACGACCCTGAAAATAGGCTTCAAGAGTAGAAATAAGCAGACTTTTGCCAAAACGACGGGGACGACTAAGGAAATAAGGCTTTCCCGTATTTATTATTTGCCATAAAATAGATGTTTTGTCCACATAAAGATAATTCCCTTGGCGTATATCTTCAAATGTCTGTATCCCTATCGGCAATTTGCGCTCTAATGTATTCATTGCATCTTCAAATTAGTGTACCACAAATATAGATGTTATTCGATGAATAAACAAAGATACTCTATGAAAGTTCCACTTATTTCTCTTTCAAAACTATCACCGAACCGTCCATTTCATAATAGAAAGGTGAAGTTAGCATCAGAATATTCAGCGCATTCTGTATGCCGCCTCCCGGAATGGTTCCGGTGAAATATTCATTAGGTAGTTTATTGGAGTCGAAACGAATCTCTACGTCATAAATACGTGAAAGAGTTTTCATGATATTTTCCAAAGATTCTTTCTCAAAGTACATATTTCCTTTCGTCCACTCAATATAGTCAGTCGGATGCACTTGAGTGGCTGTTATCTTATGAGTGGCTTTATTATATTCTATTTTGTCGCCGGGCTTCATGATATGCGATATTTTCTGCGCATAGACCCCAACTTTCCCTTCCAAAAGAACGACTATCACGTCTTTAGCATCTTCATAGGCGGATACATTAAAAGAAGTACCGAGCACTTTCACTTCCAAATCACCGATTTGCACAATGAAGGCGTGTTTCTCATCATGGGCTACTTTAAAATAGGCTTCACCATTCAGTTGCACGCGACGAACTTTTTCTCCGAAATTATTCAGATAACTTAATTGGGAAGCTGAATTGAGCACGACATTTGTTCCGTCCGGTAGCTCAATGGTTGCTTTATCTCCTTTGCCCGCTTTCACAATAAAGGGTGTTTCTGCCGTTGGAGAAGAATCTAAAAGATAGTAAGTGAAGAAAGCGACACAGACAGGTAATAAAATGGCAGCAACCCATTTCCAAGGGATGATACGGAGGGGGCGCACTTCCTTGCCCAAAGTTTCTTCTTTGATCCGGGCAAAAAGCTTATCACGCAACACCGGATTCATGGAGGAATCCGTTCTCTCAAACTCTTGTTCCCACCAGTCGTGCAACTGACGGTCATTCTTTATCCAGTCTGACAGTTCTTTTATCTCGACATCCGTGATCGTTTCTTCGAAATATTTTTCAATTAGCTCTTTATAATGTGTCTTATCCATCTTTTCACTTATTTACAAGTATACATTTTCATCCTACTTCCCATCCAAAAACAAGTATTACTATTACATTTCATTAACAAAAAAGGCAAACAAAAGGGTAATTACCTTATCATAATGCTTCATCAACTGTTCACGCATAAATTTCACAGCCAAAGATAATTGGGTAGCAACCGTACTTTCGGAAATTCCCATGATTTCGGCTATTTCTTTATTTGTGTAATTCTGCCTTTTGCTCAAAATGAATATTTTCTTCCGTTGCGCAGGCAGTTCTTCGGCAAGAGAATCGATATACTCATTCAAAAAGCGCAGATCAATATTCTCTTCTGTCTGTGAATCACAGTCTACGCTACTTTTCATGAGATATTCATTGTAAACATACTCTACGGTCTGACGCTGATACATATTCATCAATAAGTTTTTGGCAATCGTACAGAGAAAAGAGATAAACGAGGAAGCCGGGTCTACTTTTTCATGCACTTCCCATATACGAATGAAAGTGGCTTGCACCACTTCTTCGGCCATATATTGATTGCCGGAAGAGAGTCGCATAATGAAATTGTACAGTTTGCCACTATACATATTATACAATCTTTCGAATGCCTGAAAGGAACCGCCTTTTAAGTCGATTAATAAATGTTTTTCATCTGTAGAATCTACCATATCTTAGAATTTTGCAACAAAGGTATGCAGCCATAGGTCATAAACAGGTGACAATATTATTAATATTTTCTCAATTATCCGACTTTTCTGAAGAAAAAGATAGTAAATAGCAAATAGTAACGCCATCCGGTCAGGATAATGACGCTATCCAATCAGGATAGTGACGGTATCCGAACCGGATGGCGTTACTATATTTAGTGAGGTAGTTCGTACTAATAAGTCAGACGAACACCTGCTTGTATGTTGAAGTTAAACGGATTCTCTTTACGTATAGTCTGTATATCGGAGCCATCATTGAAATAATAAGCAACACCCGGTTCCACGTAAATACCCAAACGTTTCGTTGCATTGATCTGCGCACCTACACCACCGGATACCGAGAACTGCAAAGGCTTCACTGTTTCTTTTTCAGATCCTAGCTTTCCATAAACACATTTCTCAACCATACCTCCACCGGAAACATAAAGAGTGACGAGTTTCTTATCCAGGAAGTTCCAGTTGGCACGCAACGGAATACCGATATAATGCAGTTTCTGCTCTATCTGTTGTTCTTCACCTGCCAGTTTTGCATCCGAAGAAAGCAGCGTATAAGTCAGTCCTGTCTCAAGAGAGAATCCTTTAGCTAAACCTTTACGAACGGACAATCCGAAAGAAATAGGCTGATGATGTTTAATGTCAACCACCTGTTTTGCCTGACGCAGGTAAGGTACTCCATCTTCGAAAACCAATGTTTGGTCATTAGGAATCGTCTCCATCAGACCGTTGGAAACTGAAAGCATACTCACACGTGACATATAAGCATGAGATCCGGCACCTACTTCTGTTGAAGCACCTCCTGAATTTCCTACCGAAAGTCCCATTGACCATGTTCCCTTTTGAGAAGATCTTTTTTCTGTCGGAATATGAAGTTTGTCTTTACCGGAAGGACGACGCGGTCTGTTATTCGATCGCTCTGTATCCTGTGACTGTCCCTGACTGACATCTGTATTTTCTGCCTGCTTCGGTTCATCTTTTACATTTTCAGTTTCTCCATTTCCTTTTACATTCTTATCTTCCTCACTCAAAGAGTCTTCTCCATTTCCTGTTGAAAGTTTATTTTCATTACCGATCCCTAATGGATCTACACCTGTTTTCTGCTCCGTATGATTCCTGTCGACTTTCACCAAACGATCTTTGCGAGTTACCGGCCGTAAGACAGGTTCCACAGCAGTTCCCTGCATATCCGGTTGTTGCACACCCGGCAATGCATCGGGCGTGGAAGCCAATGCCGGAGTTTGTATATGACGTATTTCATCCGCAGCGGGTGTCCCTAGAAAATACAGACTTACTGACGAAACGACAGCTAATATTATAACAGCTGCAGCAGCCATCATCCATTTTCGATAAGGATATATTTTCTTCTCCACAGGAGGCATAAGTTCTTTCTCCAGTTGTTCCCAACCGGAAGCAGGCACCGGCTCGGAATAATCCGCGAGCTTCTCCTTCAACTTATTCATCCACAATTCTTTCTCTTCCATCTCTATCTATCCATTATGCATTATCCATTCTTTTACTCTTTTTGCTAATACACTCTTCGCACGAAACAGTTGCGAAGCTGAAGATTTTTCATTGATACCTAATACCTGTGCGATTTCTTTATGCGATTTGTCTTCAAATGTATAAAGATTGAACACAGTACGATAGCCGGCGGGTAATTCTTCAATAAACTGCATCAACACATTTTGTGGTATCGCTTCTACATCGGAAGCATCCGGCTCTTCATATTCTTCGGGCAACTCTTCCAAAGGTGTCGACTGATTAATCACATCATTTTTCCGAAGATACTGTAAAGCTGTGTTGACCATCACCCGTTCCATCCAGGCTCGCAAAGAGCCTTCACCCCTCCAGGTGAACTTATCGAACGAATCGAATATCTTTAAAAAACCGTCGTGAAGCAGATCCTGGGCTGTATCCCGGTCGCCGGTATAGCGTAGACAGATGCCAAGCATACGCCCCGCATACTGTTCATACAGTTCCTTGCGGGCCCGGTTATTACCCAGCCTACATTGTTCCGACAACTCTATTTCTTCCATTCTCTTATACACGTGTTTACCTTATAAATGCAGCAAAGATAGAAATACTGCATAGAGAGAACAACTCTTTTATCACTTTTGTTTCTTTAACAGATCCGAATGCAATATTTTCTATCCTCTTGCATTTTCACTACAGAAAACATAAATATTATAAAATCTAAAACCTAGTAAGTATATGAAGAAATTTAAATTCATTGCCTTTATCTTTGCTATTATGACTACCATGCCGATTCTCCAGTCATGCTTGGACGACGATGATAATTCGTCCGATCTTCTGGCTATCAGCACCATCAATATGATTAGCCAGGATAGCAAGGAATTTTATTTCACTTTGGATGACGGGAAAAAGATGTATCCCAGCAACTCACAAGGATGGAACAATGAAGATTGGGTGGAGGGACAAAGAGCTTTTGTGATATTCAACGAGTTGGAAGAGCCTGTGAATGGATACGACCTTAATATTCAGGTGAAAGGTATCAATCCAATCTTAACCAAAGACATCGTCACAATGGGTGAAGATGACAACGACGAAGAGAAAATCGGAGATGATAAGATCAACACGACTTATATGTGGATCAATAAGGATAATAAATATCTGACGATTGAATTCCAATATTACGGAACACATAGTGAAGATAAAAAACATTTCCTGAATCTGGTGATTAATGACAAAGAAGAGACTGCTCCCACTGCTGACGAAGGCAATGCGGAGGACGAATATATCAATCTGGAATTCCGTCATAACAGTGAAGGAGATGATCCTCAACGTTTGGGTGAAGGATATGTGTCTTTCAAACTGGATAAGATTAAAGACCGGATGGAGGGGAAAAAGGGACTAAGAATTCGTGTCAACACCATTTATGGCGGGCCGAAAACTTATGAAGTGAAATTTCCTTAGACGACTAATCTAATGTGAACATGCGAAACACACTCTTTTTTAATATAATATATTAATTACGCAAAAGAGGGCGGTAGTTGTGAAACTGCCGCCCTTTTACTTTCTTCTTTATATTCTTTCTTCTAAAAGAGTTATTTCTTATCTCCCAGATAATTCCAAACAACTGCACTCAATGCAGCTCCTACAAATGGAGCAATGATAAACAGCCACAACTGCGACAATGCTTCTCCTCCTTGGAATAATGCCGGAGCAATACTACGTGCCGGGTTTACAGAAGTCCCTGTGATAGGAATACATACAATATGTACCAATACAAGAGTCAAACCGATGGCAAGTCCTGCCAGATTGCCTGCTCCCTTCTTCGGATCGGTAGAGCCGAGCACTACCAATACAAATATGAAAGTAAATACTGCTTCCGCAATAAATGCCTGCAACATTTCTCCATCACCAAAACCATTCGAACCTGTCGCTGTAGGCCCGTCATGAGCACCGGTAGAAACTAAAGCAAAAAGAATAGCCGAACCGATAATAGCTCCGATTACCTGGAAAATCATATACATACCTGCATCTTTTCCATTCATACGACCAGTCAAAAACACTCCTAATGTAATAGCAGGATTAATGTGACATCCCGAAATACCTCCGATAGCATACGCCATCGCTACTACGGATAAACCAAAGGCTAAAGCTACGCCGATTGTTCCCACACCAGCACCTACTGTATCAGCCAAACCACCAGCAAAGACGGCGCTACCACATCCCATAAGAACGAGCACCATCGTTCCAATCATTTCTGCAATGTACTTTTTCATAGTAATTAATATTGTTTTTGTTTACTTTCCAAAAATAAGCAATTCAGACTAGAAATCAAAACATATCCGTATTATTATAACGCAACTTTGCTACATTTTTTACAGAAAGAGATTGTTCTCGATGGAAAAAGGGATTCCCTAATGTGCTATAACAAACATTGTATGGACTGTAAAGAAAGCATTTCCTTGGGAACCGCCGCCTTTATTTCCTCTTTCAGGACGCATAAGAGACTGTGGCGAATAAAATCTTTATTTGTTACCAGTACCACTTGCCGTGTAGGTCGGGGAATGGCAAACGGACGTACCAACTGCCGCTGTTCTTCCGTCAATTGCATCACTGCCAATTCGGGAATAAAAGTGATTCCTTTTCCACTTTCTACCATTCGCATAAAGGTTTCCATACTTCCCAAACGATAGGCCATCTGATTAACCTTCACGGCCTCCATCTGACAGAAACGGACGAGTTGATCGCGAAAACAGTGTCCTTCGTCCAAAAGCCAAAGATGTTCGCCTGTTATATCAGAAGTACGGATCATATCATGCTTGAAAGAGGATTCTTTTCGTGACACATAAGCGTAAAATTGCTCATAGAAAAGAGTTTCTTCTGTCAAGAACGTATCTTCCAGTTTGCTGGCAATAATTCCCGCATCCAAATCTCCGACATGCAAAGCCTGCTGAATATCCTGTGTCTTCATTTCCGTGACACGAATATCCAGTTCGGGATATTTTTCCATTAGTTGAGGAAAAAAGCGAGGAAGCAGATAGGGAGCGATAGTAGGTAATACCCCCAAGCGGAATACGCCTGACAATGACTGTTTATCTTCACTGATTATTTCTTTCACTTGAGCTGCCTGCGCCAGAATCACGCGAGCCTGGTCTATCACTTTCTGCCCGATGGGTGTCGGACAAACGGGTTGCACTGTCCTATCGAACAACTTTACTCCCAGTTCATCTTCCAGTTTCTGAATCATTGCACTCAAAGTAGGCTGCGTCACACGACAATATTCAGCTGCCCGTGCGAAATGCCTGAACTGGTCTACAGCCAGTATATACTCTAATTGTTGTATCGTCATCTATCAAATCTTATTAAGTTATAGATTTCATCTATGCAAAGATAGAAATTTTCAGTTTGACAGCAAGCATTTTACGCCTTATCTTTGCAGTACAGAAAAAAAGAGAACAAGTATAAATCATTAAAAATAGAAGAATATGAAAACTTTAGAATTTATCAAATTGAACGAATCGGGAGCAAACAACGTAGTAGCATCTTTGCAACAACTATTAGCAGACTTCCAAGTGTATTACACCAATCTTCGCGGTTTCCACTGGAATATCAAGGGACATAATTTCTTTGTACTCCACAGTCAATTCGAAAAGATGTATGATGACACGGCTGAAAAGGTGGATGAAATCGCAGAACGTATCTTGATGTTGGGCGGCACTCCTGCCAATAAATTCAGCGATTATCTAAAAGTAGCAAATGTGAATGAAGTGGATAAGGTAAGCAACGGAGACGAAGCATTGAATAATATCCTTCAGTCTATCAGCTATCTGATTGGCGAAGAACGTAAGATTTTGTCTATCGCTTCTCAAGCCGGAGACGAAGTAACCGTTTCGATGATGAGCGATTATTTGAAAGAACAGGAAAAATTGGTTTGGATGTTGGTTGCTTATAATAGCAAGTAATTGAAATAAAAGGTTTAGGTTTTAGGTGAGAAAGAGAGGATATTTCCGCAAAAGGAATATTCTCTCTTTCTTATTAAGAGAAAACGAAACAGGAAATCTCTTAATATAGATATTAATAAAAATTACTCCACTAAAATAACATTCTGCAACCTAATATCATTAGAAGCGGCACCAATCATAAGATGGAAATTTCCAGACTCTACTACTTTCTTCAAAGTATAGTTAACCAAGAAAAAGTCCTCCTCTGTCAAAACAAAAGTAACTTTTTTCTCTTCTCCTTTTTTCAAATGGAAACGTTCAAAATGTTTCAACTGTTTCATCGGCTGAACAACTGATGCATATTCATCTCTCATATAAAGTTGTGATACTTCTTCGCCATCATACTTCCCTGTATTCTTTACTTTAAATGAGACTTCAAAACAACGAGCAGATTTCTGCACTACCTGCAAATCAGAATATTCAAAAGTGGTATAACTCATCCCATAACCAAAGCTATATAACGGAGAAGATGACACTTCCACATAATCATGATTCCGAGGAGCTTTCTGATTATAATAAACCGGAATCTGACCTACAGAACGCGGAACGGAGATTGGCAAACGTCCAGAAGGATTATAATCTCCAAAGAGAACATCCGCTATGGCATTTCCACCCTCCTGCCCCGGATAGTAAGCAGTCAGTAGTGCATCAGCATATTCCGAAGCCCAATTCTTTTCTAAAGGACGACCTTCAATATAAACGACAATCAAAGGCTTACCTGTCTTTTGCAAAGATTCCAATAGTTCTTGTTGTCTACCAAGTAAGGATAAACTGGCACGGTCAAATCCTTCTCCACACTCCATATCACTTACACTACCCTCTTCAGCTACAGCCGCACCTGTTTCTTTATAGCTCGTTTTAAAATCACGGGCACTGGAACCACCCACAACCACAATTACAACTTCGGAGCGACGGGCAGCTTCAATTGCTTGTTCTATCTCATTCACTGTAGTATCACGAATAGCACAGCCTCGTACATATTCCACACGAGAAGGAGATAATTTTGTTATAATTCCATCAAGAACAGTTTTCACGTTACTATCTTCCTGCGGAGCTGTATAGTCCCCTAACATATTATATCGATTGTCAGCATTAGGGCCAATTACCGCCACCTTATTTATCATCTTGCTTAAAGGAAGAATTGAATTCTCATTTTTGAGAAGTGTTATGGAAGACTGTGCGATTTTACGTGCCAGTTCGATATGTTCTTTACGGCGTACTGTTTTAGCAGCAATTTTCGGATCCACATAAGGATGCTCAAACAAGCCCATCTCAAACTTCATCCGTAACACCCGGCAGACAGCCGTATCAATCACAGTCTTATCCATTTGTCCGGATTGAACTGCATGACAAAGGTTGGTATAAGCATCCCCACCCAAGTCAACATCAACGCCAGCCATTACAGATTGTATGGCTGCATTCTCTTTGGTTGGAGCAACAAAGTGGCTTTCGTGAATCCCTTCAATACTATATAAATCGGAAACTACAAAGCCGCGAAACTTCCATTCATTACGCAAAAGTTTAGTCAGCAAATAATGGTTCGACGTACAAGGTATCCCATCTATCGAATTGTATGAAGTCATTACAGACAATGCCCCTGCATCTATTGCCTTACGAAAAGGAGGAAGAAAATTCTGATGCAAATCACGAATACCCACTGAAGCATAATTACCATTCTGTCCACCCTCCGGCACAGCGTATGCCAGAAAATGTTTCAAGGTAGCTATGGTAGCGTATTTTTGTGATAGATTACCTCCACCTAAACCGTCAACCATAGACGCCCCTAAAATACCGCTTAATACCGGATCTTCCCCAAATGTTTCTTCCACGCGGGACCAACGGGGATCACGGGTCAGATCAAGTACGGGACCGTAACTAATATGCCCACCTTGGGAACGAATTTCTTTAGCGATAACTTGACCAACTTCTTTTACTAACTCCGGTGACCAGGTAGCCGCCATTCCGATACCCGTAGGAAAAACAGTAGTACCAATTGCCATGTGCCCATGAGGGGCTTCTTCTGCTAAAAACATCGGAATTCCCAGACGGGTATTCTCCATCACATACTTTTGCAATGCATTTCCTGCCTTTGCTGCCAGTTCCGGATTAAGTCCATTTGCTATAGTTTTCTTTGTCCAAGGATCGGCACGATAGGTTGCCCAAAGCATTCCTACATTCCTTTCTTTGATTAATTGCTTGAACTTTTCGGAAGGATGAACTTCACTACCATGGATTTCATACATTTCCCAACCTAAAGGACAAAGTAACTGACCGACCTTTTCTTCTAAAGTCATGCGGGAAAGTAAATCTGAAAGTCTTATATCTATCGACAAACAGCGATCTTTGTAAGCAGGTAACGAGGGAGAGGATTGAGTAAACCCCAAAGTACATACCATCTGTACTATCACCAAGATATACAATCGTTTTATCATAATGTTATATGCAGTAAAATGACTCAATTAATTTATAGTGTATTTCTAATCTTTCAAATAGAGATATTCAATCCTACTTACCTATTTCTCCTTCAAATATAACTGTATGTACAGGTTGATGAGCATCATTTGTTATCAACTTGACCTTTGCATCCAATAGATGGTTTGAAGATGATACATTTAATTCAAACAGAACCTCCAGACACTCATTTTGCTTCAAAACCTTTTCACCCCGGATATTAGTAGAAACAAATTCCGGACATTCTATCTTGCGGATAATAAGAGGATTCGCCCCTTCATTAGTAACTTTTACTTTTCGCTGAATATGCTTTTTTAATGAGATATTCCCCAAATTAAAATAAGATTGTGAACATTTCATCCGGGGAGCAGTTGCCGTGCTTACTTTTCTCATATCATCAATCACTGTACCAAAGATTTGTATAGGAGAACTGTGTACGGAATTGGCACTAATAATAATCTTATCTTTAAATGTACCGTAAAAGCCTTTTAAAGGAGAAGCTGTTATTTTTATAGTCGCATAAGATCGACCTTGAAGAGATGATGGCATAGAAATCGACAAACATCCGCTCTTATCCAACAGCGAGTATGACAACCTGACCATTTTATCCGATCGGTTATAGATTCTAATTTCCAATTGTTTTGGCCTCCCATTATGTTGTAACAGATCATAAGATAGAGTCATTCGGTCTGCCAGAATATCTGATGATAAAGAATAAGGATATTCATCCTCTATACGATTCATTGTATTTATCGTGCCTTTTACCCAAAGAGTATTGACACTTTGCCCTGAATTAGAAACAACCCTTATACTCTTAGAGAAAAAGTTTGTTCGCCCTTTAGGATCGAAAGTTACGGTAATAGTGCCTGTATGCCCTGGTTTTACAGGTTGTTTACTATAAACAGAAATGGCACACCCACAAGTTGAAATCACTTCTTCAATCACAACCGGAGAAGTATGCATATTAGTAAAATGAAAAGTATGACTCACTTTGCCTCCTACTTCCTGAATATTACCAAAATTCCAAGTAGTAGTATCAAAACGCAATACAGCTCTTCCCTGTTGTTGCGCACATACGCCAACAATAGAGCACAGTAAAACGATCAAAGCTGACATAAAACGTTTCATCATCATTTCTTTAAGTTAATATTGGGAGCTACGTAAAAACACAATAACTCCCAATATAAAATCACATTTTAATTATCTTGAGGCAAATCATTGAATTCTGCATTCCAAATGATATTTGCCGAAGCCGGGAAAGTTAAATCACGCCCATTGCCCGAACTGTCCTTCAATGTATTTCCTTCTCCTTCATCCAATTTCCAATAGCCATATAAGTCCGAAGAAGATGGAGAAGCTATTGTACGCAAGTTAGCTTTTACTTCTTCCGCTGTCAGACACTTCTTCCACATACGAATATCAGAAATCAGACCATCAAAATACATACTTGAACTTGTATTACCAAACTGAATACCAGTCAACGTATATCCCACCTTGAATCTTTGAGAAGAGGATGGTCCCCAACGTTTAGTAGGTTTTGCAGAAGCAACTTCCTCACCGTTAATATATAAACGATAAGCAACCTCAGTATTCTGGCCCGTTTTCGTTCCGTCACAAGTAATAGTCAACCTAACCCATTGATTAGCCGGCAACGTTATATTTTGATTAGCCAATGTCAAGTCACATTGACGATTACCAATATTAGACGCTCCCGTTGCACCAGTTACACGTAGTTCACAACCACTAAAAACCTCATTATTATTGTTGGTATCCTTACCACGCCATGTACCTATATAATTAGTTCCACTGTGCCAATTATATGGATATACAAGCATTTCAAACGTATGTGTATTATCTTCAATCGTAACTACTTCATCATTTGCGAAACTTAACGTACGATACATATCCGTTGAATAAGAACTCATATTCAATCCCGGTATATAATCCAATTCCCCATCAATGCTAATCGTAAAATAAGAAACAGAACGAGTGTCCGTTACAAATTGTCCTACACACGTTTCATCTATTGTTGCAACAATAGGAAGCAAATATTCTTCACCTTCCACCAAACCGAACAATGATGAAAACTTAACTGATAAGGAATTGGATTCTTGCTGTCCTGCCTTCACTATCGCATTTTTAGCTTGCAACTCATAGACAAAAGCGGGCATCATCTTATAAGACGTGTTATTTGCAGCGTTATAAGCCTCTACCATACTTTCGTCCACGGCAATGTCACACAATAAAGTAGTAGCAGCAGGTTTATCCAGTTTGATAGTATAATCATAAACATAGCTTCCTGCATCCAGTATCTCCCTATAATCAATAGAAACAGGTCCTGCCTCCGACTGTGGCATCTCTATTGTCGGCAATTCAATAAAATCATTGTCATCATCCGAACAAGATGTGAATCCTACTCCTCCCAATAAAACAAGCAAAAGGAGAGTTAATCTATTTATATTGTTTTTCATTATCATACAGTCTATTCATTTATTATTACCTTATTCAAGACATTTATTCGTATCATCATAAGTCCAGTCAATCGTGATTCCATTCTTATAACTGATATCACGCTTTGACGGAGATAAATCATAGAAAGTAGTTCCTTCTCCTTCATTCATTCTCCAATAAGACACAAGCCCATTGGTAGAAGGGTCTACCCCACATACATTTGCTTTAATTTCACGAGCAGACAAAGGACGAGTCCAAAGACGCATCTCACTCAAACGACCATAAAACAATTGTGAAGATTGATAACCTTTTGAAGGCATACCGATCTGTACTCCATAAAGCGCATATTCATACGGAGCAACTGTCATTGAGTTATCTTTCTCTCCATTGATATACAATGTCAACGTACTGCCGTCATTTACCAAGGCAACAGCATACCAGGTATTTAAAGCAAAGCGAGTATTCGATGACATTTTACCCTGTTTAGTTGTTACATGCAACTGGTTCGGTTCATCCGTTCCTTCACCAAAACGAAGCAGGTTCTGGTCACATTTAAAGCCTCCATCATCAATCGCTCCCCCTTCTACAGATGCTTCACTACCTCCAAATGAGCAAACACGGGTAGTACCGGAAGCTCCGGAAGAACGGAATTTAGTGGCGTAAATCTTCACTTCCCATGTATAAGTAGGCAAAGAAGGAATAGGATCCGGAAGCAAAAATTGATAAGCCATAGAAGCCTGTCCTACATACGGAGCATGGAAACGCAATGTTCGAGATACTTTCAGGAAAATAGTACGCCCTGCTTCTATAATATCCAAATCTCCCGTCGCACTTTTTATGGTAACCGGTATCAAATAAACACGTCCCGGAACAAATTCCGAATCATCGGCAATTGAAAGAGAGGCAGCAGAAGAAATTGCCTGTCCTGCTGAAATCGTAACCTCCGGATTTTCAAATGTATATGATTTATCCGGAATGGGATAATAATTGGTTCCCATTTCCTCATTATAAGTATCAACCAGACTTGCATCAACAGCCAAATTCACCTGAATATCCGATTCAACGCGAGAAGTTGAAGTCACAGAAACAGCATACGCAGATGGAAATCCATCAATGGCGAACTTTACCAATCTATCCGAAGATGTTCCGGTCATTAACAACCCGTCACCTTTTTGAGCGGCTTCCTGGCATCCCTGCAGCATAAAAGAAGCTATTCCTATCAAAGCAACTCCCCATATCTTTTTTATATTATTCAATGTTTTCATACCTTGCATACAAATTTAAAAATCATCCATTTTCTTCTTCCGTTTCTTGTTTAGTAGACTGTTGTACAGGCTTTCCGGCAGGATTTTGTTCCTGAATACCACGCCGAAGGCTATAATAAGGAATAGCGGCTTTCTCTTTATCACCTATAGCCTGATTAGCAGGACGAGTGGTATTGTATTCATATTCAAAATAATATCCGCCGAATCCGCCTTTTCGTCCTTGTGTAGGATTCCAGCGTGCCATACCTATTACAGAATAGATTGGATTGCCCCATGAATCTACTTTATTTCCATCGGCTTCCGTAAATTCGACTCCACCATTCTGCCAGTACCATCCCATTTGTTCCGTAGCAACGAATTTTTCAGGAGGACACCAGCTGCTAAGCTGGTCAAATTTAGATTGCAAACTTTGAGCACTACCGGTGGTGTAACATTGTCGTACAAAATAATCGACATAAGGTTCTGTTTCCTTAGGAGGAAGCTGATTATAGAAGTCAACAATTAATAATTTGTCTGTACCCGATTGAGGACCGAAATAATTTCCCAATACCTTTATAAACTTTGTAAAGTTATCATTTTGCAACCAGTCGCCTTCCGGTTCGTAGTCCAAGTCCAAACCATCCAGATCATTACGCAACACACATCTCGCAAGATGCAAAGCATAAGCCTCGATACCTGCGTCGGTTTTAGGAAACTCCGTACTTCCAATACGGCAAATCGTACACATCACAACGCGAGTTCCCTTTACTGTACGGATATAATTCATTTCCTCATAAGCAGTCGGCAAATAACGCTCGTTATAATAACTCGTTTCTACATAAGCCGGATTGTTGGAAGGAATACCTGACCACAGACTGACAATGTCCAGACTATCCGGCAGACCAGTGAAATGAAGCCCCTGCGAAGGAGATGCTTCTGAAGTATAACCGGCATACCAGCCGAAACAAATAGCATGATCTGTTTTCTTATATTCACGCAGGTTCTGATAATATTCTTCATTATAAGTATTAGCTGCCTGTATAACTTCCGGTTCAATATCCGTATCACAACCACTCACAACAAATGTCAAGAGACAGGTGAACAAAAAATATACATAATTTCTTTTCATATTCTGCATTATTTAAGTAACCAATTATTTATTAGGCACATCCCACCACAATCTGACACCCGGGTTATCTACGCCACCTAAAAGTGTGATGCCTTTATCCAACTCTGTTCTATTCGTATTATATTCCGATTCCGGATAAGGTAATCTGCGGATTTGTATATTTGTGTCTACAGAACCTCCGGAACTTTCGTTCACAACAACCGGAAATACTTTCGGATAACCGGTACGGCGGAACTCTGTCCATGCCTCTTGTCCCACCGGATAAAGAGCAATGTACTTTTGAGTAATGATTTGTTCCAGATTTGTTTTAAAATCCCCCGATTCATCCCAAGCAATAGAAACAGTACCTAAAGCATCCATGGAATGAGATGATGTCACCGGATCCTCATAATTGGCTGGCACATATCCACCCGCCGCAGTTCTTGTCAGATACGCGTCAGCTCCCGATGCGCCATGTTCATCAAAAGACATTCTTATTCCATCTTCATAATACTTTTTAGCATCGGCATTCGTTCCCCAACGCAAAGCATATTCCGCCAACAAGAAATATGATTCGGATGAACGCATCCACACTACATTGGAAGTAGCGGTTGCCTGTGGTTCGGCAAAGATTCCTGTTATATATTTATCCTTACTTACGTCCTTTGACATTCCGGCTCTTATACCCCGATATTTTCCACCCGTACCTGCCTCGAAGTAAGCAGAAAGTCGTGGATCCTGATAACCATTCATGTATGAATCCAGCGTCGCTCCCATACAAATATCATCCCATCCTTTCAGAATATACAGAGGACTTTCATAAGTCGCTATCGGAGTAATATGCTGAAGTTCTGCTAAATCAGACTTTACATTCATCAAACCATAACTGTTGCCAATAGCCAGTTGGGCTTCACTTTTTGCCTTTGTTTCATCCACATAGGCAAGACGCAATGCAAGACGCAAGCGAAGTGAATTGGCAAACTTTATCCAAGATGTAACATCACCGTTGAACACACAATCCCATGATGACAAAACTTTATTTCCGGATGCTGCGTAACTATCCAAGTTATTGATAGCTCCATCCAACTCCTCAAAGAATCTGTAATAAACATCCTTTTGCGAATCATAAGGCACTTCTTTTGAAACTCCAAAATTCAAATAAGGAATAGGACCATAGGTATCTGTCACACGATGCATTGCCGCTACTTTCAGAATTTGTGCCATAGAAAACCGGGGATCTTCGTCATTGTTAATCGCTTTTCTTATTTCACGCCAAGCATTCATAGTCGTCAGGTAATTGGTAGTGAACATATCACCATACCAACTTCTTTTATCCCAATTGTAACGACCGGCAGAATTGATACTGGGAGCAGGAAAACCAAAATAGCCGACATAACCATCTCCACCCATCACTTCCACAGTCTGATATCTGTCCGAACCGATATTAAGTCCCGGTTGTGCTACCACCAGTACGTTCTGCTCCATCTGTAAAAGAAGAGAACCAGTTCTCACATTATCCCAATCCGTCATCTCATCGGTTGCTTCATTAGGATTGGTATTGTACTCCAGAAAATTCTTCGTACAACCTACATTTATCATGATTACTCCAAGGAGTAAGTAGTAGTTCCTTACTTTAAAAAACTTACGTATGTTCATCATTATTTTTTTTAAAGGTTATCCAATTAGAAAGAAATCTTTGCAGAAAATCCCATCGATCTCAAACTCGGTTGCATGAAATAGTCCATACCCTGGTTATAAGTACCTGTACTTGCAGTAGATTCCGGGTCAAATGGAGCCTTACAATATAGCATCCATAAATTACGTCCTACAAAGGACACATTCAATCCAGAAATCCATTTACACCATTTATTGATCGGAATATCATATCCCAATGTCAATTCTCCCAAACGAACATTCGTCATACTATATACATACATAGAACCGACATAACCTGTACCATTAGCTCCGATAGTCTGATACCATGTCTGGGCATCAATCATCTGACCGTTTACTTTCACGCCACCATTATCCCGCGCTTCTGCCGATGTCTTAGACACTCCATAATAGTCCATTACAGCTTGAGTGGCAGAAACTCCGATACCACCTACACGGGCATTCAACATAAATCCGAGACTGATTCCTTTCCAATTAAATTCATTTCTCCAACTAAGAGTATATTTCGGATTGGTATTACCGGCATAGACATAATTATTCTTATCCGTTTCCAATGCACCTGTCATTGAATTCATCCAGATATATCCATGCTCGTCAGTTCTCATTGTATTCACATATACATCTCCCATAGAGCCCCCCACTGTTAGCCGTTGTTTGGCACCGCCTAATGAATAAACATCCATTTCGTCCAGATGTACTGTCACTCCCAACTCTTCATTTGTATATTCAGGGAGTAATTGGTCAATGCGGTTTCTGTTGAGCGACCATAGTAAAGTTGTTTTCCAATCTACAGGCCCTATATTCTGTTTAAAGCCAAGAGCTAACTCAATACCTTTATTCGTTACTTTACCTGCATTTACATATAGTTTAGAATATCCGGTTGTTGTAGAAATTTCCGGACTGAAGAGCTGATTCTCCGTATATGTCTTATAAGCTGTCACGTCCAGTGTCAGTTTATTATCAAACAAACCTAAATTAAATCCTCCTTCCCATGAATGAGTTCTCTCCGGTTTAAGGTCTTTTATCGGGAAATAAGAAGTGGTATTCAACCCTCCCAACACTGCGTAAGTAGTGATAGCCCTGAATCTTTCCGGTGCATTACCCACCTCACTATATGAAAGGCGGACCTTTGCATAAGAAAGAATGTTAGATTTCATTGTAAACATATTAGTCAGAATCGCTGAAGCACCGATAGAAGGATATAATATGGAAGAATGGTTTGTTCCTGCCAAAGCAGATATCCAGTCATTACGTAACGAACCGTCTACATAAACCATGCCCTTATATCCTAATGAGAATGTTCCGAATAAAGAATTGGTACGGTCGTGATAGTTCGTATTTTTATAGGTTAATTTACCGGAAACGTTCGCATTGTTAGAAGTAAACAGATTAGGAATGGTCAGCAATCCGCCGCCAAAATTAAGTTCCTTATAATCCAAATCCAATAAACTGGCACCTAAAGATGCTGTCAGATTCCATGTGTCGTGATAGAAATATTTATTGATATTCAACATGGCATCCGCATATATCTGACTGGTATTCTTGTTCGATTGCACGTATGCTCCTTTATCCGAGTTTTCAGCAATCACATTCAAAGTGGAAGCATACATTTTCTTTTCCGAGTTGATAGTTTCCTTATCCAGTTTCACGCGTCCGGAAACATTCAACCAATCTGTTATCGTATATTTTAGTGAACCGCTTGCCAGAAAACGGTCTTTCTTGTTGGTATACATATTCCGGTTCGTAATCCAGTAAGGATTCTGCATGGATAATCCATTTTCTTTCAATGGCCAGAACTGTGTTTTTATGTTACGGTCTACATCATATCGTTCATAATACTGATATTTCGAGAAATCATCACCGCGCGGAAATAAATAAACGGGAACCAATGGATTGGCATACTCTCCTTGCGACAACATATTCTGTTCCTTTACATTAGAATACATAAAACTTAAATCCATCGTCAGTTTATCATTCAGCATAGAGGTCGTGTTACGAACAGAGAAATTATATCTGTCCAAGTCATTATTCTGAATGATACCCCGGGCATTCACAGCACCTACGGATACATAGGTTTGATTTTTTTGTGTCCCTGTAGTCAGACTTACAGTGTTTGCTACATTGTAACCTGTCTGAAAAAAATCTTTAACTTCATAATCGGTAGGAGATGACAATTTAGATGCCCAACTATACCACTCTCCAGTTTCCGAACCATACGTATTCTGGAATTCCGGCAATCGGAATGGTGAATAGAAAGTTGAATTATTACTGTAAGTCAATCTGGTTTTATCTACAGCTCCTTTCTTCGTTGTGATAAGTACCACACCATTGGCAGCAGCCGAACCGTATAGTGCAGCGGCGGCCGATCCGCTAAGTACTGAAATTGATTCTATATCATCAGCGTTGAAGTTAGCCAATCCGTCACCGGATTGTCCGGCACCCGTATACTGATCGTCGGGTTGTTCACCTGATATATTAGCCAAAGGAACTCCATCTACTACATATAGAGCGTTGTTATTACCTGATATAGACTTCGTACCACGCATTACCACACGGGCACCGCCTCCAATACCGGATGAACTTGCATTGATATTCACACCCGCCACCTTACCGGCAAGACTGCTCATCACATTCATATCTTTCGCCTTTGCCACTTCGTCGCCGCCAATCTGCTGCACATTGTATGTCAAAGACTTGGTTTCGCGTTTAATGCCCAAAGCCGTTACAACAACCTCATTCAAGACTTTTGCATCTTCCGTCATCACAATGGAAAGCGATTTATTATCTGTAACCTTCACCTCTTGAGAAGCATATCCAATATAAGAGATCTCCAATACCGCTCCCTTTTTAGCTTGAATCTGAAAGTTTCCGTCGAAATCTGTAATAGCACCGGTAGTTGTCCCTTTTACTTTCACATTCACTCCGATCAAAGGTTCTCCTTTTGTATCTTTCACTGTACCTTTTACCTGAATAGTCGGATCTTGCTCTGTTACATTCAATTTATTGGTAGACAAGATAATCTGCTTATCAACCACTGTATAAGTAATGTTGGTTCCTTTAAATACCTCATCAAGAATATCCAGGATCTTACCTGAATTGTTTCTCACAGAAACAATACGATTCTTCTGAATTGTTTTATCATTATAAAGGAAAACATAGTCGGACGTCTCCTCTATTTTATTCAGTACCTGTTCTACAGATACATTGTTCATTGAAATGGCAACCCGCGTTCGCTGGGCATAGCCATCTTCGGCAGAAAGTTGTAATACTACTGCGAAAAGTAGTGCTAGACTAATCCTCATAACTAAAGGAAGTTTTAGATTTAAAGCATATTTAGGACATAATGCTGTAAATGAATGATTTTTTTTCATACATTTGTGGCTAACTAAAGTTTATTACTAAATGAACTATGGTTTGATTCCGGCTAGTGTTTGCGAGACCTTGTACCGTGAATCTGGAAAATTCGGAGGAAGACAGCTGTTGGTAGCAGCTTTCTTCCTTTCTTTTATTCTCTTGTGTTATTCCATGGGCTTTTATTTTAAGGGTTACTACTCTAATATAAATCTACTCTAATTTTAGTCTTTGATAATGTATCATCTGCCTGTTGTTGCGGTTCTTCAATTTTCCATTTTAAATCGGCAGACCTGGCCAGATAATCCAATATCTGCGACAGAGTTTCAGTCCGGAAAGTAGCCCGGTACTTATATTCTTTTCCAGACCTATTGTTAAACTGAATTTCTACATTGAAATGTCGTTCCAGACGCTTCAGGATTTCTTCTAATGAAGCATTTCTGAAAATTAGTTTTCCATCTTTCCAAGCTATCTTTCCATAGACATCCACTTTATTTTTTTTCGACTTTTGACTCTGTTTGTCGTAAAGCAACTGTTCTCCAGGAGCCAATACGATTGTTTCCTGATCGGGGGTTATCACATTTACCTTACCCTTTTCCAATACTGTTTCTATATAATTATCATCCTCATAAGCAGCTACATTAAATTTGGTTCCATAAACATATACGCTCAAGCCATTCGGAGTATTTACATAGAAAGGACGATCTTTGTCTGCCTGCACTTCGAAATATGCCTCACCCTTCAGTTCTACCAACCGGTTGTCTTTCTTGAAAGTGGTAGGATAACGCAATGTACTACCTGCATTCAACCATACTACAGAATGATCCGGAAGTTCATAACGTATGACAGAACCGGTAGCGGTTACCACCTCTGCATATTTCTCGTCGGTTTCTGTTCCACTAAAATATAAATATCCCAAAACCAGAGAAGAGAGAAATAAAGGTATAGTCAGAAATGCTGCATAACGCATCAGTTGATTATACATATTCTTTCTTCTATTAGTTTTTATTGTGGTTTGTGCTTGATAATAGGCACCCAATACATCAATGGATTCCATTTCTTTAATATCATCTCCCAATGCTTGTGCTTTACGGAGCAATGATTCCGGACTCATATTTTCCATATTTTCTTTCAAAATCTTATCTTTTAATTGTAATTACACTTATAATACAACTGAAGTAATTGGAAAAGGACAGCAAAAACAAACTTTTTTTATTTTATTTTTCGAGCCATGCCAAATTGAAGCGGTAATGCAATCGGCTACTAAGGATATGAACCACATTATCAGGAGTTTGTGTTCCTGCAAGATAGCCACGTGGTTCAGCATGATTTTCATCCATTTCGAAATATCCCGTCCATGCTCCACCGTTTAAAAAACGATATTCACCGTCCGTCAGTAGTTTTCTTACCGGCCATGTTTTTCCCTCATCGTAGGAAAGAGCCGCATACATGCCATATCCTTTCTTCACATTTCCATTTTTATCCTTAAATTCCAGACCACGTTCTTCCAAAGGCGTACGTTGCGGATGGTCTGTGAAAGAAACCAATAGCAAAGGTCCTTCATTCAGTCTCATTAAAACAAGACGCTGACCTCCGTCAATAGGAGGGAGTTCGCTTGCTACATATTTCCAGGTCTTTCCCATATCATCTGATATGCTCATTGGCATTCGGAGCTTTCCTTCTTTATTCCGTATGCTATTACCACGCCCCATAGCCATCAAACTTCCGTTCCCTAATTGTACAATTCCCGCATGGATACCTGCGATTGTACTTCCCGTTCCTCCTTCTTTGAAATCCGGCAAAGGAGCGCCATCCCAAGGATCGCACCATGTTTTTCCTCCATCTTTACTGATTTGAACAGCTGCCCCGTCATGACTGCCGGGACCCGCATCACAGGCTTGAACCAGCCATCCCTCACGTGTGCGAATCGTACCAGCTATTACCTGATGACGTTTGGTATGTTCGGGAGCTATCAGTTTAGGAGTGCTCCATGAAGCACCGTTATCTGTGCTGGTACGTAGTACCATTGCGAGATTCTGCCAGTCTCCCGATGCTTCCACTCCATTGATATGATACAATTTTCCTTTCCCGTCATTGAGCAAAGCGCTTCCTGTCATATTCCGATCCGGAACTTTAAAGAATAAAGAAGCCACATCCCAATCAGTGTGCCCGGCACGCAAGCGGGAACCGAGTACTACCATCCCTCTCCCATTCTCTTCATTTGCAGAAAACCATATTGCCAGCAAATCTCCATTATCACACCACGTAACTGCAGGCTGATGATTATGCAGATAAAATGGGGTATTCGAATCACATACCGGACGTACCACAAATGGTATCGGAGGCAAAAACATCGGTGTGATAGCAGATACTTTTTTCCATTTTATAGATGTATTTTCTACAGATTTCTGATTGAACGGAACAGGGGCAGATGTTCCCGATACATTCAAACGAGTATCGGCTTCCACAATTCTAAATCCGGTTTGGGAATGTTTATCTTCCGGGAGCATAGCCAGTCGATTGGCACTTCGCAAGTATTTCTCCGGGGTGTGATGACTCCCTCCTCTAGTGACCCGAAACTCTCCTGCCAATGGTCCTGCCGGGTCTTTCTGCTTTTCTGCGGAATAAGGAGCATACCAATCCAAGCACCATTCTTCCACATTTCCATGCATATCATAAAGCCCGAATGTATTAGGAGGAGTCTGAGCTACTTTTAAAGATACCGGATCAAAGTCACGAACCACTTTTTGATTCCGATGATAAACTGCAGGTAACCCGTCTCCTGTAGAAAATAGTGTGTATGTGCCTGCCCGACAAGCATATTCCCATTCCGCTTCTGTTGGCAAACGATAGTTTTTGCCTTCTTTCCGGCTAAGCCATTCACAAAAGGCAACAGCATCGGAATAACTCACATTGACAACTGCTTCATCATCTTCCAGCGAAACACCGTTTTTTCCTCGTAATGCCCGATGTTCCGGACGGAATGATTCATATTGCGCATTCGTTATTTCAGTGATTCCCATACGAAACGGGCGAGAGATTACTACCTGATGGATAGGAGCCTCATCAAAATCTTCGCCTAATCCGTCACTTCCCATATAAAAACTTCCGACAGGTATTTCAGCCATCGGAATAAAAGACTTGGAAATTTCTTGAGAATGTATTGGCAAACAAAAGGTTATAGCCAATAAAAAAAACTTGTTTTTCATATTTCAATCCTGTTTATATATAATACAATCAACCTATATACAAAAGGACAGCCTCATCTGATTATTTTCTATTCATTAGTGTTGAAAGCAAAAAAAAGAATCGAAAATTAGGCTTTGATAATTATCTTATTATATATTTGCAGCAAAATGAAAAACTACAGAACCTCTAAATAATGAAAATATCTTTTTCCAAACAGACTAAGGAACGGGCTTTCAAACAACTTTATGAGGAGTATTATGCCCCATTTTGTCTGTATGCAAAAAGGTTTGTTGATGATAAAGAGACACGTGAAGACATCGTTTCGGATGTATTCGCTTCATTATGGGACAAGATGGATACCGATTCTTTCGACCTACAATCGAACACAGCATTGGGATATATCAAGATGTGCGTGAAAAACAGTTGCCTGAATTTCCTGAAACATCAGGAATATGAATGGAGCTATGCGGAAAACATACAGAAGAAAACTCCAGTCTATGAAACAGAACCGGATAGTGTATATACTCTTGACGAACTGTACCGAATGCTATACGAAACATTGTACAAACTTCCGGAGAACTACCGTACAGTATTTATGAAAAGCTTCTTTGAAGGCAAAACGCATGTAGAAATTGCAGAAGAGATGAATCTTAGTGTGAAATCCATCAACCGTTATAAGCAAAAGACAATGGAACTTTTGCGCAATGAACTGAAAGACTATCTGCCATTGTTACTTTTGTTAATCTATCGCACATAACAGTCTCTCCTTATCACCACATACTAACTATTACTTGTCCGTCCGGAAAGTATTAACAGTAAAGTTGCTATCGACTAATAGCAAACTTGCAAACCCTTATATATAAAGTTATTTTTGACTAATCATAAACTATAAATGCAATCTTCGTTTTTATAATCAAAGGTTGCATTTATAAAAATAAAACTTGCAATTATATAATCAAAGCTTGCAATTATAGTTTATAATAGGTGAAAAACAAGTTTACTATTAACCCAAAACAAGTTTATCTATAATGAAGAATAACTTTACTATTAATGATTCAGGCGTAAAATAGCAGTAGATTGTTATACAACTGCTATGAGAAATAACAAGAATGAGTATGAGAAATGCCTGTTTTTAGGGATAGAGCACAGGAAAAGTATGAGAAATGCCAACTTTTCAAAGTATTTCTCATATTCTATTACATTATGTTTCAACAGGTTGACTGATATTCATGAGAATATGAGAAATAGAATTGCCAAATCAGGTTCTTCGTCAAATTTGGTGGTACTTCTTCTATTGTGA